>JBCBLB010000097.1:0-18955 GCA_038520555.1 Myxococcota bacterium
AGGCGCAGGTGATCGCCGAGCGTTCGTTCGGCGCGGGGCAGCTGGCGATCAACCTGGGGAACCAGGGTGTGCCGTCTCAAGATCTGGAGGCCTACACCTGGGACGACCAGTTCTTTTTCCGCGCTGGTGGGGCGTATACGCTGACGGATACGGTGGGCACGTCGCTGGAGCTGGCGGGGAACGTTCCATATTCGGGGGCGGGGGAGTCGGGCTCGATCCCGGTGGAGGGCCTTCTGGGCGGCTGGCTGCGACCGGGTGCGCGGGACGTGGTGGTTCGTGCGGGGGTGGGCACGGGCATCACCGGCGGGGTGGGCGCGCCGCGGATTCGGGGCATCCTGGCGGTCGCCTATGAGCCGCCGACGGGGGCGGACGTGGACGACGATGGAATCGTGGACATGTTGGACAACTGCCCGACCCGTCCAGAGGACGTGGACGGGGATCGGGATCGGGACGGCTGCCCGGAGCCGACGG
Source organism: Myxococcota bacterium (assembly GCA_038520555.1). Lineage (GTDB taxonomy): Bacteria > Myxococcota_A > UBA796 > UBA796 > UBA796 > JBCBLB01. Next base: position 472 of record JBCBLB010000097.1, read on the forward strand.
CGGTGACGTTCCGCTTCATCGACGCGGTGACCGGGCAGCGGGTCTCAGACGTGGCCTATCGGATCGATGAGCGCCCGCATACGCCGGACGAGTCGGTGGTGCAGGTGAGCACCGGGTCGCACGAGCTGGTGGCCGAGGCGCCGAACTACAAGGTGTCTCGGATGGACCTGGTGATCCCGGGCGGGCCGCGGCAGACGGTGACCGTCACGATGGACGCCCTGTCGCCGGCGACGGTCGCGTTCCGGGTGCAGGACATGGACGGCCGACCGTTGAAAGACGTCACCTGGGAGGTCGACGCGGTCGAACAGGGGACGCTGGACGTGGCGGGGATTCGGCTCCGGCTGTCTCCGATCACATACCGGTTCGCGGCGGTGGCGCCCGGGTATCTGAAGCGGTCTCGGATCGTCCAGCTGCAGCCGGGGGACGTGCTGCGCCTGGACATCCAGCTCAAGGCCACGACGATCGAGGTGAGCGAGGAGCGCATCGAGCTGAACCAGAAGATCGCCTTCGAGGGACGGAAGGAGACGTTCGAGGAGGCCTCGATCCCGCTGCTCGACGATCTGGCGACGGTGCTCCAGGAGTACCCGGAGATCCGGCGGCTCCGGATCGAGGGGCACACCGACAGCCGCGGAGACGCATCGGCGAACCTGGACCTGAGCGAGAAGCGCGCCCAAGCGGTGATGGAGTACCTCATCAGCCGGGGCATCGAGCCGACCCGTCTGCGGACCGAGGGGCTGGGAGAGAGCCGCCCCCTCGACACCCGCGCGTCGCTGCTCGCCTATGAGCGCAACCGCCGCATCGAGCTGATCGTAGAGGAGTGGACGCCTCAGGTGACGCGGACGGTGACGTCTCCGGATTCACCGCTGATCCGACCGGCAACCGAGCAGTAGCCCGCGTCACGCGAGGCGATGGAGATCCCAGGTGACCTTCGGGATCTTCCGATGCCGAACAAGGGGATACAATACAAATCCCCCATGGGATTTGAGGGTTCGCTCAAACCCCTTCGGGATGAAGAGGTCGGGATGCTGTTCGGGTGGCTGGGGCTGGCGAGCGCATGGGCGGCGGATACGATCCATCTCCCACCGGGCCAGGATCCGTTGGTGTGGCGAGAGGCGCTGTCACTGACGGATCTGACAGCGGCGGCGGATCAGGCGCGCGCATCGATCTCGGTCCAGGTCATCGATGGGGTCTGGTGGTTGGTGATCGGGGATGCGGACGGGACGCCACGTCGGGCATCGATCCCCGTACCCGTTGATGCGGCATCACGAGAGCGGATCGCGCGCCAGGCACGGAGCATGTTGTCTGCGCGCGATCCGCTGGAGGCGACCTGGACGTTGGAGGAGCCGCCGCCCGCGGCGCCGTGGGTGTCTCCGCCGCGGTTTCCGGCAACGCCGCCGCCCGCGGTAGATGTGGTTCACCCCCCGTCATCGCTGGCGTCGTTGGCACCGGTTCAGGTGACCAGCCATCCTCAGGCGCTCCACTCTGCGCCAGCGCCCGTCGCCAGCAACCGCAATCGATCCCGGAACAATGCAACGCCTGGTCGGCGCCGCTGGTGGAGATGGGGTCGGAAATAGCCCACCCAATTGGTTCAACCATTCAAACAATCAGGGCAGAGCCGGTCTCTATTCTGGAAAACAAATTGAACAATATGCCTGTATTGGTCAATTTGTTTTCATGATAAAATGAACACGTTTATCTTTCCTGGCTTTTTTGAGATGAACACGTTCACTTTTTCGGGTCGGAACGCACAGGGCGCGTTGTGTGTCTGGTTGTATGGGGGCGAGCGGTGGATTGGGGGTTTATGGGGGATATGAGCTTAACGTCGACCGAAACATCGTCGATGATCAAGGTTCAGTGTAGACGACCTCTTCTTTTCCTCAGATAATCGAACATGGTGTATTCCAACGAGACGACCCGGTTGGCCATGCTGCTGACGGCAGATGGGGTCGACGTTCAGGATCAGGGTTGGGAGCTGCTCCGTTGCCTGCCTGACCTGGATCTGCATGACGTCCAGTGTGCGATGACGTCGATGTTATGGGCGCAACTACAATTGCGGGCCTGGACCGATCTGTTGCATGTGGACGCTTGCCATGAGTTCACCTGTCGGTTCTTCGCGCTTCGTCGGTTCTGCGATCGGTTCGGTCTGCCCTGGCAGGGGGCGCGGTTGCAGGTGGATCGATGGCGAGAGACGGTCACCATGACCCGGCGGGCCCGAATCCGACTGGGGGCGGGGACATATGACATCGGTCGTGGTTGGGGGGATGAGGCGTGGGGTGCCTATGCGGTGGTGTCGGTGCCGATGCACCATGTTTTGCGTTCCCAGCCCTGGCATGCAGCGCCATTGGGCGGGCTGGTTCATGGGCGGTTCGTGCTCTCTGGGGATGCGATCCGCTTCCTTTCCGCTGAACATCCCGCTGGACGATGGAGCGATCTGGGGATGTTGGGTGGCTCAGTGACCAGGGCGACCGCAATTTTTTGATCGTGAGCGCCCGGGGCCGGGCGTGTTTTTTGGTGAAAATAAAGAACAAAAGCGAACTTTGGAGGTTTGTGTTTTGGTGGTTTTCACTGAGCAGGGATGGGTTTGTTTGATCTTACTGTCATTTAGATTGACAGTAAAACGGCACTTACTAATTAGTAGGTAACTTAATGGGGTGCTTACTTACTAATTGGTAGCTTTATAAAGTGGGACGATCTGCTCGTGGTGGTCTGTATTTTGGTATGATGGGGTCTGTGTTGTTCATGAGCGTGATGTTCTGGTGGTTGCTGGGCTGCAATCCGGATCCATATCCGGGGGAGTCGGGCAAGATTCTGCATGTGGGTCTTCGGTTGTTGCCGCAGTCGATGGATCCGACGCAGGTTTCCGATGAAGGGTCTGGGGTTCTGGCCAGCCAGGTGTATGAGGGGCTGCTGATGTACCACCCCTTCGCCCGGCCGTATCAGCTGATGCCTGCGTTGGCGGCGGAGATGCCTGAGGTCAGCGATGATCAGCTGACCTATACGTTCCGGCTCCGTGACGACATCGTTTTTTCCGACGATCCGTGTTTTGCGGGTGGCACAGGGCGCGCGGTGACGGCTTCTGACTTTGAGTATGTCTTCAAGCGGTTTGCACATCCGCACGCCCGAGCGAAGGGCTGGTGGTTGTTTGATGGAAAAATCCAGGGTCTGAACGCGTGGCGGGACGGTCTTCGGGCGGACATCGAAGCGGCGCGTGGCCGGGGTGAAGAGATTGGCACGACGGAGCTGTGGGGTTTGAATCGGCCGGTCTCTGGTTTTGAGGTGGTGGACGATCGGACGTTCCGCTTCCATCTGACGAAGCCGTATCCGCAGTTTCTGTGGGTTTTGGCGATGAACTATACGGCGGTGTATCCGCACGAAGCGGTGGCGTGGTATGGTGATGAGTTCCGCAACCACCCGGTGGGCACGGGCCCCTTCCGTCTGAAGTCGTTCAACCCGGTGTACCGGGCGGTGTTCGAGCGGAATCCGGATTATCGCCCGCTGCGTGTCCCTGATCCGGAGAACACTCTTTCTGAGCGCTGGGACGGCTGGGAAGCGGATCGCGCGGCGGGTTTGTTGCAGGACGCCGGAGCGACGGTTCCGCTGCTCGACGGGATCGAGGTTCGTTTTATCCTTGAAGATCAGCCTCGGTGGTTGTATTTCCAGTCGGGCTACCTGGATTTCTTGAACCCTCCGAAGGACAACACGGCGCAGGCGGTTCCGCGGGGGGATCTGTCGGATGAGCTGAAGCAGCGGGGCGTTCGGCTGCAGCCGGAGACCGAGCTTGGGACGGTGTACACCTGCTTGAACACCGAAGATCCGCTGCTGTCCAACGTCGACGTCCGGCGCGCGCTGGCGCTGGCGTTCGACCACGCGTGGACGGTGGACAACCTGTACGCCGGTCAGGCGGTGGTGGCGCGGACGCTGATCCCGCCGGGCGTGGCGGGACATGTGGATCATCACCCTTACCACGCCGATGATGGGCGGGCGCAGCTGGCGCGTGCGCGTGAGTTCCTGGCGAAGGCGGGCTACGCAGGCGGCATCGATCCGAAGACCGGCTCGCCGTTGCGGGTACGGTTCGAGAGCTCTGGCTCGTCGGTGACCCAGCGGCAGTTCGCCAACCGGTTCGTCGACGATATGCGCCGTCTGGGGGTTGAGACCGATGTGATCGTCAACACCTTCCCACAGATGATCCAGAAGATGCGGAACAAGAACTTCCAGATCGCCGGGTTGGCCTGGGGGTTTGATTATCCAGACGCCCAGAACATTCTCCAGTTGTTGTATGGGCCGAACAAGTCCCCCGGCGTCAACGCATCGAACTTCGACAACGCTTCGTTTAACCGGCTGTATGAGGCAGCGGCGCTGCTGCCGGACGGCCCGGAGCGGACCGCCCTGTACGAACAGATGTCCCAGATCATCAGCGATGAGGTCCCGTGGATCACCCGGGCTCACCGCATCCGCCAGAACCTGCAGCAGCCCTGGCTCCAGGGCTTCAAGTACACCAGCGTCCACGACCAGTACTACCGCTACGCGGATGTCGACGTTGAACAGCGGGCGACCTTGGTGGCGACCTGGAACCGACCGGTCCGCTGGCCGGTCGCCGTGTTTTTGATGGGTTTCATCGGCCTGATCGTCGCCTCGGTGATGCAGGGGCGGCCATGATCTCGTTTCTGGTCCGCCGCACCCTCTATGCGCTCCCGGTCCTGCTGGGGGTGGCGTTATTGACGTTGCTCCTGTTCAATGTCGCGGGGGGAGACCCCGCGGCGATGAAGCTTGGCAAGAACCCGTCGCCGGCAGAGGTCGAGGCGCTCCGGGCGACGCTGGGGCTCGACCAGCCGTTTTTGATGCAGTACCTCGACTTCTTGCGCCAGATCGTGACGCTGGACTTCGGGACGTCGTGGACCGACAACACCCCGGTTCGGGAGATCTTCTGGCGTGGTGTGGGGCCGACGCTCAGCCTGTCGCTGCCCGCGTTCTCCATTGGCTCGCTCATCGCGGTCAGCGTCAGCCTGCTGGTGGCGTTTTATCGGGGCAGCGTGCTCGACCGGGTGACCACGGTGATGGCGATCGCGGGGATCTCGGTCAGCTCCCTGGTCTACATCCTCGTCGGCCAGTGGCTGCTCGCCGAGCGCTGGAAGCTGTTCCCCATCTGGGGCTACGAGTACGGCGGCGGCGCGATCTTCTTCCTGGCGCTGCCCATCCTTATCTGGGTGCTGCTCTCGGTGGGGACCGATGTGCGCTACTACCGCACCGTCACCCTCGAAGAGATCAACCGGGACTACGTCCGCACCGCCCGAAGCAAGGGGCTCAGCGAGCGGCGCGTCCTGTTCGTCCACGTCCTGCGCAACTGCGCGGTCCCGATCATCACCCGGATGACCATCGCGATCCCGTTCCTCATCACCGGCTCGTTCTTGATGGAGATCTTCTTCGGCATCCCCGGTCTGGGAAGCACCCTGTACACCGCCATCACCAGCTCGGATTTGCCCGTCGTCAAGGCGTTCACGATGCTCGGAGCGGTGCTCTATGTGATCTTCAACATCCTCGCCGATGTTCTCTATGCCACCTTTGATCCACGGATTCGCCTGCAATGAGCGCTGATGTGCAGCCGGCCGTTCGCGGGCGCAGCCCCCTGCAGGAGGCCTGGCGGCGGTTCCGGAAGGACCGCACCGCGGTCCTGTTCCTCGGGGTGTTCGTCCTGTTCGCCCTGGTCGCTGTCACCGCCCAGGTCATCGAGATCGTGGAGGTCGCCGGGGGCGGGCCGTTCACCTATGAGCAGACCCTCAAAGAACAGGGCCTTGACGGCTTCTCCGAGTCTTCTCACCCCCCATCGACCGATCACTGGCAGGCCCTGTGGGGGACCACCGCGGCCGGCAAGAGCGTCCTGGTGCGGACCTTCCATGGCACCAAGGTCGCCTTCGTCGTGGGCACCTTCGGCGCCGGGCTGTCCGTGCTCATCGGGGTGACGTTGGGCCTGTTCGCCGGGTTCTCCGGGCGGTGGGTCGATGAGGTCGTCCAGTACCTGTACTCGACGCTGGCGTCGATCCCATACCTGCTGCTCATCCTGGCGCTGGCCTTCGTGATCCGGCAGGGGCCGCTGTCCGACGCGTATAACCAGACGTTTATCTCGGACTACGTCAGCCTGGGGCTGTTCAACATCGTCCTGGTCATCGGGGCGACCAGCTGGGTGACCCTGTGCCGGCTCGTCCGCGCAGAGGTCAAGAAGGTGCGCGAGTTGGAGTACGTCCAGGCCGCCCGGGCGCTGGGCTACAGCAACACGCGCATCCTGTTCCGCCATGTGCTGCCCAACGTCTTCCATCTGGTCATCATCAACTTCTCGCTGACCTTCGTGACCGCCATCAAGAGCGAGGTCATTTTGACCTTCCTGGGCGTCGGCGTCGACCAGGAGCCGTCGTGGGGGCAGATGATCGCCGACGCCAAGTCAGAGCTGATGCGGGGGATCTGGTGGCCGCTGCTGGCCAGCGGCGGCGCGTTGTTCCTGCTCGCCCTGTCCGTCAACTACATCGGCGACGCGCTGAGAGATGCCCTGGATCCCCGGCTGAAAGACTGAAGACGCTGGAGCGTGGCGCCCATCTCCGGGGTCTATGAAGGGGGCTCACGTGTCCTTCGTTTCTGGTATTTTGACCAAGGCTATCCCGAAGCGGTGTGGCTCACACAGGATGGCAGGCCAGTCCCCGGCGGTGTTCGGCGTATCGCCTTGCGTTTGTTCGGTTATGTGGTTTCGACGCGCCAGAAGAGGGGGATCTCAGGGTCAAACACCGACAGCCGCTGTCCTTCGATATCGACTGCGTCGAAGGCCTGGGCGTCGCCACGGACCAGGGTCATGGTCTGTTCGTTGGGCGGCAGGCGGTAGAACGCGGGGCCGTTGAGCGAGGTGAACGCTTCGAGCCTGTCCAGGGCGCCGGCTTCTTCGAAGACCGCAGCGGCGCAGGCCATGGCGTTGGGGGCGTTGAAGATGCCCGCGCATCCGCAGGCGCTCTCTTTGGCCGGGTCGAGGTGGGGCGCCGAGTCGGTGCCGAAGAAGAACCGCGTGTCCCCCGACGTCACCGCTTCGACCAGCGACCGGCGATGGGACTCCCGCTTGGCGATCGGCAGGCAATAGTAGTGCGGCCGAATCCCGCCTTTAAACAGCGCGTTGCGGTTGATCATCAGGTGGTGTGGGGTCACCGTGGCGGCCACGTTCTCGGGCTGGCTCTGGACATAGGCGACGCCCTCAGACGTCGTCAGGTGTTCGAAGATGACGCGCAGGGCGGGGATCTTCTGGCGAACCGGGGTCAAGACGCGCTCGATGAAGACCGCCTCGCGGTCGAAGATGTCGATGGCGGGGTCGGTCACCTCACCGTGGACCAGGAGCGGGACGCCGGCTTCGGCCATCGCCTCCAGGACGCCCATCACCCGGTCGATGTCGCGGACGCCGGCGTCGGAATTGGTGGTCGCTCCGGCGGGGTAGAGCTTCACGCCGACGATGACGCCGTCCCGGTAGGCCTGCACCACGTCCGCGGCGTCGGTGGTCTCGGTCATGTACAGGGTCATCAGCGGCTCGAAGTTCATCCCATCTGGCAGCGCCGCCCGGATCCGTTCGCGATACGCGGCGGCGTCTGCGCCGGTTTTGACCGGGGGTTTCAGGTTGGGCATCACGATCGCGCGGCCGAAGTGGGTTGCGGTGTAGGGCAGCACCGCCTTGAGCATCGCACCGTCTCGCAAGTGCAGATGCCAGTCGTCCGGTCGTCGAATCGTCAATCGCTCCATCTGCCGCTCCGTCTCCTGTGGGTCGGCTCTTTATCGTGGCGGGCCCCAGTCTGCGATTATCGACAGGTCCAGGTCGCTCTCCTCATCGTCGCCGTTGAGGCTCCACCCCCAGGCGCCCAGGTAGTCGCGCTCCCAGGCCGCGTCCATCGCACCGGCCAGATCGCCGTTCGCCGTCGGGACCTCGCCCAACAGGACGGGCATGTCGTCGACCATCGACGCCGGCGGGTGGTCACGCAGCCAGCTGTAGTCGTGGTACTGCAGCCAGTCCAGGTTCCGATCTGCCCACAGCGCGCCCATGTCCGCGATCGACGCCGAGCCGACCGTCGACGGCCGATCGGTCTCTTCTGCGATCAGGGCGGCGGTCTCCTCAACAAAGGCGATCATCGGCGTCTCTCCGATCCAATCCCACTTGATCGCCCACTCGGGCTCGTTCATCACCTCCCAGCCGAGCACGCTGGGATGATCGCCGAACGTGGCCAGGATGGGGCGGAACACGTCCTCCATCAGCCGCTGCCGCTTCTGCCGGTTCCGGATCGCGTCCGCGTGATCGCCCAGAACGACGCCGTCGACGCGTTCTTGGGGAGCGCACCAGTGGAAGTCGGTCAGCACCCAGAGGATCTGGACGCCGTGATCGTCTGCGATCGTCAGGGCCATCTCCAGATCGTCCATCGCGTCTGGGTCGATTCCGATCGGGGTGCCGTCGGCATCAAACGTCGGCGCCGCCCGACCGTCGGCCAGCAGAAACCATCGAACCGCTTCGATGCCATGATCGGCGAGCATGGCGAAGTCGGCGTCGATCGCGGCGGCGTTGTTCTCGACCCCCAGGTCTCCCCAGGCGGTGGTGCCAAAATCAATTCCATAATGACGCCAGGGGTAGTTCACCCCAACATAAAATGGCTGGCTCCGCTCACCCGGCGGTCCACAGCCCAGCAACGCTATCCACCACAGCATGCTCACCCCAACACTGTACCGAGGAGGAGGCCCATGAGCGAGCCGCGTATTGTGACGGAACGCAGAGGACACGTGTTCTGGATCGGTCTGGACCGGGCCGCCAAGCTCAACGCCTTCGACCGCCAGATGCTCACCGAGCTGTCCGACGCCGTGACGGCCTACGAGGCGGATCCGGACCTGTGGTGTGCGGTGCTCTACCCCACCGGGCCGAACTTCACGTCCGGGCTGGACCTCGCGGACGTCGGCCCCGCGGTCGCCCGCGGAGAGCTGCTGTTCTCTGCCGATCAGGTCGATCCGCTGGGGCTGTTCGGGAAGACGCGGACCAAGCCGCTCATCCACGCCGCCCGCGGATACTGCCTGACGATCGGGACCGAGCTGGCCCTCGCCTCGGACATCTGCATCGCCGCGCCGGACACCCGATATGGACAGATCGAGGTCAAACGCGGCATCATGCCCTTCGGCGGGGCGACCCTCCGGATGCATCAGATCGCGGGGTGGGGCAACGCCATGCGGTATCTGCTCACTGGCGATCTGTTCGATGCCGCCGAGGCATTCCGCATCGGACTGGTGCAGGTGGTGGCCGGCGAAGACGACCTGCTCGATCAGGCAGCGGCGATGGCGGCCCGTGTCGCCCGGCAGGCCCCCCTCGCCGTTCAGGCCTCGCTCCAGAGCGCCCAGGTCGCCCGCGATCAGGGCTTCGCCGCCGCCGTCGAGCAGATGATGCCCCAGGCGCGCGCGCTGATGGCCACCGAAGACGCCGCTGAGGGCATGCGATCCTTCGTCGAACGCCGTGAGGCCGACTTCAAAGGTCGATAAAGTTTGCCTTCTGGGCTTTACGCCGGAATCCCCCCTGCCCACTGGTGGGTTGTGGGACCGAAGACCAGGAGGCCCCGATGTGGTCGTCGATCGACAACGGCTATCTGACGCCGCTGGATGCCAGCGGCGCGCCGCTGCAGGGTGCCTGAACGCAAAACACCCCGGCGACTCCGCTGGGGTGTATCGGTCGCCGGGGTGGCGCGGCTATCGTTTGCCGACCTGCTGTGTGGACTCGATCAAGGCGGTCCGAGAGCCTGAGCGGCTGTCGTTGTCTCCCAGATCGTCTCCGCCGAATTCGTAGCTTTCGAAACGGTCTCCATCACGATCGAACTCGTTGAGCTGATTGCAATCGCTGTCGATGCCATCACCGAAAATTTCGAGGGCACCGGGGTAGACGTTCAGATTCTGGTCGTCGCAGTCGAGCGCGTTGCTGACGCCACCGATGGGGCGTTCTTTGCTCAGGATCGCGCGGTTCTGGTCACCGAAGCCGTCACCGTCTGCGTCTGCGAACCAGATCGAGAGGATCTGGGGTCCGATATTCTCCCCGACACCGTCACAGTTGTTGTCGATGCCATCGCCCGTCACCTCCAGCGTGCCGGGGTTGATGCTGGCGTCGTTGTCGTCGCAATCGAGGAGGGGGGACGCGCTGAACTGCGCCCGTAGGGTGCTGCTCAGCAGGGGCATCTGAGAGCGGATCCAGCCCGTCTGGATCGAGCCGAAGCCGTCGCCATCAGCGTCTGCGAAGTACGTGAACGCATAGGCCGACGGTGGCTCGTCGCGTTCGCCGTCACAGTCGTTATCTACGTCATCGTCGATCACTTCGGCACGACCTGGCGCGATGAGGGGGTCCTGATCGTTGCAGTCAAAGGCGTTCAGCACCAATCCGGTGACGGTGTGGGGGAAGAAGCTGCGAATGGGGTAGCGGGCCGAGCCGAAGCCATCGCCATCTGCATCCAGGTAATAGATCGCCTGATCGTTCTCACGGGCCTGGGCCATCGTCGAGCAGATGCCCAGGATGATGAGGATCAGGATGATGTTGGCGCACCACGACAGCAGCGCGCAGAGTAGATCCTTCATGGAAGCCTCCTTGGGGGTGAGTGACGTTGCTCGACAGGATGGGATTCACCTCAGCCCGCCGAGCAGCAGGGGGTCAGAACAGCAAAGTCAGGCACAACGCGACCTGGCGGTCCGCGCGACCGGTCAGGCACACCACATCCACGCCGAGCGATGAAGAGGGTGCAGCCGCTACATCACCGGTGAGCTGGAGCCCCGTCGGGGCCACGAGCGTTGAGGTGACCGTCTCCGATTCGAGCGGCAGCATCGCGCCTGGCTCCGATGCCTGTGAGATCAGGGTCTCCGTGGAGAGGAAATAGATCTCACCCACCGGCGCGGCGCTGATCAGGAGACCGCTGCCCACGCCGGTCCGGGTGATGGGGACCAGACGCGTACCGAAACCTGTCGCACCGGTATAGGCGATGATCTCGCCGTCTTCTGCAGGGTAGATGCCTCGGATTCCAGAGGTGAGGACGGAGATGACCGTCTCTGCGTTGAGGCCCACGCTGGCGCTGACAGCAATGTCCTTCAGGCCGTCTCCGTCGATATCATCAATCACACCGATGGCCTGAAGACGCCAGGTGTCGGGCAGCGGGTAGCTGAACAGGTAGGTCGAAGACAACCGATCGAGAGCCCGCCCCGAGTAGGCTGTCAACCCCATGTTATCCGCCACGATGAGGTCAGAGATGCCGTCGCCGTCCACATCTCCGGTGGCCATCAGGGCGCCGGTCCCTGCCTCTCCCTCGATGATATCATGCGTGATCCGATCCAAATCCACCGTCTCGTCTCCGGTCACGGGATCGACGAAGATGAGCCGCCCGTTGCCCCGGTCGCCAAAGATGATCTGGCCCTCCAGCGTTGCGATGGCGCTGATCGATGCGGCCTCGTCGATGTAGGAGCCGCGCTGGGCGCCGATGACTTCGACCCGATTCGCGCCGCTCAGGTAGGTGTCGGCATCGTCGACATGGAACACCGAGGGAGCGCCACGAATGAGCTGTGCCTCGCCCACTTCGGTGACGTTGAACGCGTCGAAGTCCTCCAGCGCGATGGTGTAGAGGCGGTTGTCGGCCTTCAACAGCAACTCGTCCATACGCATCCCCACAAGCGTCAGCTCGTCCTCCGGGCCTTCCGCGTCGATGGTGAGCGTGTTCGCCCAGCTTTGCAGCTCGATGAGCTGGGGGGTACCGCCCGTCGACTCGTCGCAGTCTGTGTCCACACCATCCGCGATCTCGGCGGCGTCCGGGTTGACGTTGGCGTCGGTGTCGTCGCAGTCCAGATCGTTGTCGACGTAGCCTGTGTCGGGTTCACACCCTTCCTGCGAGAGGGTCAGATCCGGATCGCCGAAGCGGTCACCGTCTGCATCCCGGAAGAAGGTCTGTGTGACCCCCTCATCTACTTCCTTATTGCAGTTGTTATCGATGCCGTCGCAGCGCTCGGGCTGTGATGGGTTCCGCTCCGCGTCGCGGTCATCGCAGTCTGACGCATTGTCGACGTATCCGGGCGTCCCAGGGCAGATCTGCTCTGTGACGTCTTGGCTACCGTATCCGTCCCCATCAGCGTCAAGGTTGGCCAGAACCATGTCGTCGAACGCGTCATTGGACGGATCACAGTCCCGGACGTTGAGCCCTCCATCCGAGCAGCCTGGGGTCAAGATGCTGCAAAACAGCATCAGCGGCACAATATCTGTCAATACGTTCGAAAAGAACGTGTTCACGATGGTCTCCTTGTTTTCTTCAGCTCTTCTGAGCTGTGGGTTCACCAGGGGTGTGCGGCAGGCACACCCCGGATGGGCGCAGCCCCACACGCTGATATGAAAACGAGACTTTTTTTCTTTAAATCAACAACAAGCCCGTACTACTCGCAATTCAGCGACGCATGATCGAACATCGGCTCTGACCATCCCTCATCAAGCTGATGGATCTGGCATTGGGCACCCCCCAGCACACCACGCGTCGCCACAATGTCCAGGTCCATCACCAGGAGACGCGCAGTATCGCCGTTGTCCTCGAGCCGCTGGAGTCCAACAGCGTCCGCCATCGCTCGCCACCGCATGGCGTCCGGAGACGATGCCGTGACGTCGTGGTTGACGTCTCCGCCGATGATGAGCGGCGTCTCTTCAGGCAACGCCGCTAAGACTTCCTCCAAGGCAGCGAATTGGTCGATTCGACACGCCTGTGCGTCGCTGCCCAGCCCCGCCTGTGCATGGATCACCGCGATGAACAGCGGTGCGTCTCTGAACGCTGCGTTGAGGAAAGCGATACGGCCTGGTGGACCACAGCTGGCCTCAAGCGACACCAACTCATCCTCCCCTGAGATTACGGTTTCATCGAATGCGATGGCGTTATCGGGATACAATATCGAGCGCGCAACCGCATACCCGGAGGGGAGAATCCGCTCGAGCTGGGGCCCGGATCGCGAACAGACGAACGGTGGTGCGTTGGATTCTTCCGGTCGCCCCGCTGCCTCACACCATGGTTGGTACCATAGCTCCTGTAAGAGGACCACTGAAGGCCTCTCTTCATCAATGGCTTCGAACAGGGCGTCTTCGGCATCAGTCGTACATAGGTTGTTTTCATAATACGTCTCACAGGTCGAGCGGACCGGAGACGCTCCGATGAGATCAAGATAAGGCGTCGTGCCTGCGTTCTGGCTGAAGACTCGAAACGGTTGGTGGATATCCTGGGTAGAGGCTGGGCTGCACCCCGTCGTGATGGCGACAAGGAGGAGGATTCCGGCATTCATCGGAACACCTCCAGCCCATTGTCCTGTGCAGAGTCCGGGTTGTCACACCAACATAGCGTGGGAAAGATCAGGTTGTTGTCCTCAGGAGACTGATCATCGGAAGTGCAGATGAGTTGCAGTTCGCCCGGACAGGTATCGCCAACGATCTCCTCGCCCCGACACATCGGGCGCGCATTTGCAGCGGCGTTGCGCTCGACGGCGTCGATCAAATCGCTGGTAATATACTCTTGATGGGGAGCACAACGACGAAGATAGTCGAGCATGGTCTCTGGTCCGGAGTCAGGCTGGTTGATCACGGTGAGGTCTTCCAGCGCCAGCGGAAACGAACCGGTGAGATCGCGGACATGAAGCCCACAAAGCCATCCGTCATTCTTGCGATTGTCAGGACAGTTATCTGTACAACCGGCTGCGGTCTGGACGGCACAGAAGGTGATCAGTCGGGCGACAGGGTTGAAGCCAGAGCCTTCCCGAGTGGACTGGCACTGCCCATCTTCTTCGAGACTGCCTCGCTCGATCACCCATCGAAAATCGTAGCCGTCCGGGCAGTCGCCGATTCGCGGATCGCGGTCTTCGCAGCGTGCGCCTTGCCCTGTGCGTGGCTTGGACAGCCCACATACGGTCTGCGCGGGTACCTCTCGGAGCTCCGCGCTTGAACGCTCTGCGTTCCCCTCTGCAAAACAGCTCCACCAGTATCCGTCAATATCTTCATCGAGAAGACCGTCATCGCTGAATTGATCGGGGCAACGCTGTGAAATCTTGCGATCGATCGCAACCTGTGGAAGTGCGCCCTCGGTGAAGGTGAGGGCCGGGTCGTAGTTCAGCGCACAGCTTCCACCGTAGTGAGCGTCATCTTCTGCGGCGAGGCCGCAGGCAGTCCCCGCCGGCGTGTACCACTCACAATCATCTTCGCCGAAATATCCACAATCATTCAAGTCAATCAGTGGATTGCAGGCAAAAATGCTTGAAGCGAGGACAAAGAAGAAAGACATCTGGCTGCTCCTAAAAGTTGTAGCCGAACCAGACTGTCGAACCCCACCTGTCCGGTGCAGCCTCAAGGTCCGGAGAATCTGTCAGGTCATTGTCGGTCCAGAACGCGCGCGGTTGCCATGATGGATGAAGCTCAATCCGCCAGCGCGCGCCGACGTAAGAGATGCTGGCGCCCAGCTCCAGCGCCAGTAACGGTGCCCGCTGGATCGGAAGCTCCGGAGCGTTCAGAGACCAGTAGCCACCCCCAGCACGGAGCGTCATACCGGTGCGAAGGTGTGGTCGGGTCAGTGGGGCGATGAGTTGATCGAAGCCAACCAGCGCGAGCAGCTGACTCCCCTTTGATGGGTCGGAGCCCGTGATCTCTGTCGAGTCCCGCTCCTGTTCGTACCGAAGATCTGCAGTGAAGTCCAGGGTGCCGAGGTCTCCGCTCCGACGGAGACCCAGTTGGTAGGCGATATTCATCCGCTCTCGATTGGGCATTGCGGAGCTGATGCCGATACCCCCCAACACCCAGAGACGCCGCATCAGATGATAGCTCGTGTCTCGTTGTGGGAGAGGAGCAGGCACCTTCCCCGCAGTGGAGAGTATGTATGTATTAATTGAGTCGTTATTGGTGGTCTCTTCCGGAGAAGGCGTTCGGTATGTGTCTCCCCGGGTGGGAAACCAACCCATCATAGACGGGTTACACGTGCTCCATGAAGAGGGGTTTGCTGGCGATATGTCTATCGCACAGGTTTCGTAGTACAGGTAAAACAACCGGGCCAACAAGCCGACTTCTTGCCGATAGAGATAACGCCGGACGTGATACCTTCCTGCGGGAAGATGTAGTCGACGCTGTTCATCCTCTGGGACGAAGACGTCGAGAAGAACCCGAGCGGGTTCCTGGGAGCTGGAGATGACATACCGGCTCGAATCGTCAGCACCGAGCTCGATGATGCTGTCTCCCAGAAACAGGTCGATCTGGTCCAGCGGAGAATTGGGTGTGCGTATATACGGAACGATGATGTGTTGGTTCCGATCCTGGTATGCGTTGATATAGTTGGAGATCTCCTGAGAGGTCACTGTGTTATCAAGGTTGGAATCCGCGCCGCCGGTAAGCCCCGATAACAACAACAGCGTAAAATATCCGCCCTTGAGGATCGGGTCTTCAGGGGTCAGGCTGTCGACAGACAGCTCCATGTATCCATCGGGGTGTTCCTCAACGGGAGGATAACGAGACTCAGAAGTGCTCTGATCGCCTCGATTCTTCCAATTGGCCCATCGTGCAGACAAGCACACATCTGCGACCATCGTCCGGATCTTCCTGTCGACTCCCGCCGATTCATCGATCGCATTATCGATCATTTCGATGAACCCTGAGAATGGATAGTACCGATCGTCCAGATGGATCCCCTTCCCGTCTCCATGAGCTGCGAGATAGACGTGCAAGTCAACAGGCTCAGTGTCGTTTTGGACCGCTGTCTTCAACGCAAGCAGGATATCGTCCAGGCGTGCGGGGTGTGGTGCGGATGAACTGAAGCGTAGGATGCGCTGCTGGGGGAGGCTCTGGCGGAGCAGAGAGACGACGCGGTCGGCGTCCGCGTCTGTATACGCTAACGTGCTGCTCTTGATGCGCTGGGTTGGTTCACAGGGCTGATCAATACGCCGGCCGATACAGTCTGCATCCCACATGCTCTCGGAAGCGATCACGAGCACGAGCGGGGCCGCGATAGCTTGTGCTGCGGATAGCCAGATCATGGCCCCCTCCTCAGATCGATGCCCACAATGATCACCTCGCCAGGTAGGTTGAACGCACGTCGCCCATCCTGAATGCGTTGCTCTGGTTGTTGATCACGCTGAGTCTTGGGCAGCGAGACAAGGATCAGGGACTGGATATCTGAAGAGATCGCGATTTCGGTCCTGTCGTTCGAGAGCGTGAGCAGAGATGCGTCATCGTTTAAGTAGGCAATTTGTTGGGAATCATCGATTCCATAGGTGATGAGCATGCGCTCTGGATTGGGGGGCCCGATCTGTTGCAGGAAGAGGGACGCCATGCCGTCCAACTCAAGCGTGAGTCTCGCGCCATTGATTTTGATGTCACGCGGTGTGTCCCCGACGACGCCGATCCGCACGGTTGGGATCAGCCCCTCGCCCGTGATGACTTCATCGCCTGGACCGCGGAATCGCACGTCTGGCCGGATCTGGGTGAGGCCAACAATCAGCAGACAGGTCGCTGCTACGGCCAGACTGAGCCTGACTCTTGTGCGATAATTCCGCAATTGTTGTTGATCCTGTCGGAGCCGTTGTTGCATTTCATCATGTCGGATCCGGCTCTTCCACGCGCTGGCCTGTTGCTCTTCGGCGAGGAGGTTCAGCAACACCCGTCGGATCTGTTCTGGTGAAGGCTCGTCCGTTGTGAGCTTATCCAGTCGTTCGACCGCGATGCTTCCGAAACTGCGAGCGTCGGTGGTGTCCTGTGTGACGTTGGCCCAGCTGTTCCAGTCGACGCGACGTGTGAGACGTGTCTTCAGTTCGGGCCATGCTTGCAGGTTCTCTGCGTCTCTTAAGACACTCTCGATGTCTCCACCATGCCACTCCAGGCGCTCACTTGCCCAGTCCCGAAGCGCCTCGCTCTGTTCTGGCCAGCGATGCAGCACCCCCAGCCACCGTTCCCAATGAAGGTTATTCGTAAGGTTTTGTTCAAACATGGAAGTCTCCTGCTGGCTCAGGGTAACAAGCGGCGGATTTTTGAATATAGCCAGCCCAGGCGTTTCCCGTCTTTCGGATTGGCCTTCTGGGCTGACCACGGCTGGTCGAATGCTTCCGGTTGCCTGGCGACGGCGCCCCGGATCTCGGAGAGGCTCAGATCGCGGGTCGTCAGTGCATCGATGACTTCGTCCAATTCTGTCAGGCTCCAGGGAATTCGGCCCACCCGAGAGACACTCCCTGTAAATGCTCTCTGATCTCGTGTCTTCTTCATTACCCGTGGATAGAAGTCGGCATCCATATAGGTATACATCGAGTGAATGATGGACGTTGTCGTTGGGGTCTTCAACTCCCCAAATTTGATCAGGAGGACGATGAGGGTTCGGAGCTCGACCCACTCGTTGCAGATCCAGGCCATAAGCGAACTCCACCGCTTGGGGGTGAGTCCCCAACCGATCGTATGAATCAGGAGATGATGATCGAGCTCATCGGGCATCAGCGTGAAGGGATTGGTCCCAGTCGCCGAACGTCGCGCCGAGGACGATGTGCGATGCGCGCCAATGTTCATCCATCGAGCGACCATCGTTGGGAAGGTTGCCTTCATAAGAGGATATTTATCCTCTGAGTTGCGATCTTTGATATAGCAGATCTTAGGCATCAATTCTTCCAGACCGACCAACAACCTCCACAATCCCAACGCCAGAATGGCAGAGCGCCACCGTTCGACCCGCTCCTGATTGGAGAGCGTTCCGTTCTCCATCAATGGCGCTTTGGCCTCTCGCAGGATGGGGTGTTGGGTTGCCTCTGGTAGCCAGTCCATCAACGATATTAAGGTGTTTAGATCATTGACTTCGGTGAGGGGGTTGAGCTCTCCACACTGAACCGTGCACGCGTGGAGGATGTCGTCCTCGATCCCAACAGCGCTCACCATGACCTTGTTGATCTCGACAAGACCATCTCTCTTCGGGGGAAATGAAGAGAAGAAGGGAGGCGGCTGTTGTCGTGGGTCGTCTGTGTAGAGACACTTCGCCAACTGGGTCAGATAACGCTCGACCCTGGGAAAGAACAGGTCATACCCTGTAACAAAGGCATACTGAGATGCTGAGACGCGATCTTCGGGGGTTGGCTCCTCAGACTGAACAGATTCTGAGGGAGACTGGTCTGTACGGATGACTCTCTTTGGCTTGCGTAACAGCTGAAACGCAGAGAAGACTCTTCCTGGGAGCGGGTGACCGTGTTCTATGGGAAAGCGAAGGCCACAGGCGAGCGGAAGTGTCGAACGGACATTGCCGGAGTCCTTCTGCCTCGCGATCTCTTTCTTCTGGCGAGCTTCTTCTTTTTTAAAGTCAAAGAGCCCATCGAATTTCCGGTTCTGGTACTCTTCAACAAATCCGACGACAGACCTGTGTCTGTCGAAGTTCTTGATCAAGTCTGAGAGGTGTTTCAGGTACGCCTCTCGGTGTGGTTGCAGCGAACCGCTTGTTGGCCA
>JBCBLB010000699.1:0-4963 GCA_038520555.1 Myxococcota bacterium
CTATCTCGGTGCAGCCGAGGGGGATGCAGCCACTGGTGAGCCCAGAGAGCACCGACAGAAGAATCAACGGTCGCATGGGGTCTCCGTTGGGGACATCTCGATCAGGGTGGGGACGATCAGAACCATACCTCGCCGAAGCATGCGTCCTGCTCACCGGGGATCGTGAGGGTCAGGCTCTCTCCGCCGAATGTCACGGTGTAGGTCCCCTCAGCGAGGACGCCGAGGTCAGCCTCTGCCCCCAAAAAGCCACAGTCGTCGGTACAGGTGATGTTCCGCCCCTCGTTCTGTTCCCACGACGCGGACGCGCTGATCGCGATGGTGCCCCCCTCAACCGCGGCGTCGACCGCGGCGTCATCGTTCCGATCGCAGCTGCTTGAGAGGCAGATGTTGGCGTCGTAGAGGACCGTGATCGGGGTGGTGGCATCGAAGAACTGGGATGCGCTGGGATCGTCGGGGTTCGTCACCAGGCATGCCGCGCCCTCATCAACGCGTTCTTGAGGTTGCCAGTCATCAAACACGGAGTCACATCCTGCCAGCAGCGCCATCATCACCACGAGGTTCTTCATCGGTCGTCTCCAGAGAAGGGGTGCCGTGAAGAGAGGATGCACGATACGTGCCGGCATTGTGGCAACGGCCCACCCCGCCTCATGGACGGAGCACCGTGGCAGGCGCATGGGGATTTTCTCTGGGACGGTCGCGATCGTATCCGCGGCTCAGAAGGTGCGCTTGCGCGGGCTGTGCAGTGGTCTCTGAAGCGGTCTCTGATCTGGATGGAATAAGACCCCCGATTCAGGTGAATCGGGGGTCATCGGTTGCGGGTCAGGTCAGCTGGCGGTGGAGGTGTCGCCGTCCTTTTCGGCGCCGTTGAGCGAGGCCTTCGCCACGTCGGCGAGGGCGCCGGCGAGCTCCTTGACGTCATCGCTCTCGGCGAGGCCTTTGACCATGGCGTTGACGACGGGCAGGGCGCCGGAGAGGGCCATCCCGGTCCCCAGGATGGTGGCGGGGATCGACGCGGCGTCTCCGTTGTCACCGCCCAGTCCGTTGACCTGCAGGACCTTGACATCGTGGGCGACGTTGCTGACCGGGGCCATGAACTCGCGAACGACTGCGGGGGCGACCTGGAGGGCCTGAACCGTGACGTCACGGATGAGCAGCTCATTGGCGACGGCGTTTTCGGCCTCGACAAGGAGCCGTCGGGCTTCGGCGCGGGCCCGGCCCTGCTCCAGCTCCGCCTCAGCCAGGGCCACCAGGGCCCGGGCCTCGTTCTCAGATGCGGCGAAGTCGGCCTGCGCCCGGGTGGTCTTCTCGGTGGCGTAGGCCTCTGCGGCGATGCGGATGGCTTCGGCGTCCCCCTCTGCGGCGGCCTTCTTTGCGGCGGCCTGACCGACAGCGGTCGCTTTGACCGCCTCGGCCCGCTTCTGCGCGGCGTCCCGCTCCGCCTCAGCCCGACGGGTCTCGACATAAGCGGCCTTGTCTGCCTCGATGCGATCCTGCTGGGCTTCCTCTTCTGCCTTGATGACGGTGACTTCCTTGCGGCGGACGGCCTCGGCGCGGGCCCTGACGGTGACGATCTCTTCTTCGGCCTCGCGCTGGCGGGCCTCCGCGGCGGCCTGGCTGGCCCGGGCCTGCGCCTCTTCGGCGCGCTTCTCTGCGACCGCGACCTGGCGAACGACCTCTGCCTCTTCGATGGCCTGCTGGCGGGCCTCCTCCGCGACTTTGATGGTCTTCTGCTTCTCGATCTGCGCCGCCTCAACGGAGCGCTGGCGGGCGATCTCGGCTTCTTCGGTCTGGCGGGCGGCTTCTTCCTCAGCGACCTTCTGCGTCGCGCGGGCGCGGGCCTTCTCGGCATCTGCAGCGGCGGCAGCCACGGCGAGCGCGCGGGCCTTGGCGATCTCGGCCTGCTCGACCTTGCGGGCTTCCTCGATCTGGGCTTCCTTCACGGCGCGCATCTGGCTGGCCTCTGCCTCTGCGGTGGCCTGCTCTTGTTTGAGGACGTTCTGGCGGGTCTCGGCGACCTGCATCGCCTTGTACTCTTCGACCTGACGGGCGTTGTCGGCTTCCTTCTGCTCCTGACGGAACTGGAGGGCGAGCGCCTTCTCCCGGGCCTCAACGTCCTGCTGCTGGATCTTGATCTGGGCCTGGCGGGTGATCCGGTTGGTCTCCTCGCGGTTGCGCTCGACGATCTCGGCGGCGTTCCGGCGGCCTTCGGCCGTGAAGACCGAGTTGTCGTTGGGGTCGAAGGGCTGCTGGCGGACCTCGGTGATGGTGACCGAGACCAGCTGGAGACCAAGCTTCTGCAGATCATCGGCGACGGCTTCAAGGACCTGGGCGCCAAACTCGGCCTTCTTCTCGTTGAGTTCGAGGAAGGTCTTCTGCATCGTGGCGTTGCGCATGGCATCGGTGACGATGGGGCCGGTCTTCTCATAGACGACCCGCTCGACGCCGGCGGCGGTGCCGTCGCCGAGGGACTGGGCAGCGAGCAGGATGTGGGCGTTGTCCTGCGCGTCGACGCGGACGAGCATCGTGCCTTCGACCTCTGCGAGGAACTTGTCCTGGGTGCGCAGGGCGTCCTGGTTGGTTCGGTTGATCGAGACGCTGACCGCCTCCAGGCTCATCCGTTGAAAATCGTGGATGACCGGCAGGACGACGATGCCGCCGCCTTTCGACACCGTGGGGCCGCGGCCACCGGTTCGAATGATCGCCTCATTGGACTTGGGGACGATGAAGATGCGTTTGAGGGTGAAGCCTATCGCCACGAGGAGCAGCAGGGCCACCACGATAGACACACCAATCACAGCGAGCGTCGTTTCCATACGCGCGAAACCTCAGGATTGTAGGGGAAGAAGAGCGCGAGCTTAATCGATCCGGCTGATCCGGTACCGGCGCCGCTCCGCATCATAGGACACAAGGACGACCTCGGTCCCTCGGGGAAGCTGCTCATCGGCGTAGACATTGAGCAGCACCGGGGCGTCGCCCGGGTTTTCGACCTGCACCTGACCGACCTTCGTAGTCACGATACCCAGGGTCTTTGCGTGGCTGCCCACATAGGCGCCCGCCGCCTGCACGGTCGTTGATGCTTTGGGCATCAACCGATGGATGGTCATGCCCACCATCCGGGTCACCAGCAGCGACACGACAAACGCGACGGGGAGGGCGACCGCGGTCATCATCCAGGCCCCGAACCAGCCCAGCAGATCGTTGCCGATCGCCGTGACCAGCAGCCCGGTCAGGCCGAAGCTGGCGAGCATCACCTCGATCAGAATCGAGATCGGAGCCTTCCCGAACCCCAGCCACCCCAGCCCCCCGAAGTCGACATCGATGTCTTTGTCGACATCAACGTCAAGATCGACGCTGAGCAGATCGGACAGCCCGCCGGTCACCACCTCCATCAGAGACAGCGCCAGCGCGAGGCCGAGGGGGATAAGAAAAGGGAGGTTGTAGGTACCCAACAACCACGCCAGCAGTTCGTCCATGTCGTTTTTCGCTCCACCTGCGGTACGGGCGCTATCTTCTGCCTATTGCCGCAGTTTGTCTCGAAATGTCTCGATTTGTCGCGGACGGGATGATGCACACACGCCCCGGCTCAACAAAGCGACGTACCTGTCCGAACGAACGCATATCGACGTTGGAGAGAGGGAGCGCATGCGCTTACAGCGAACGCGTTCCCCGAGCAGATCGCGGAGTGCCTGGACGCCGGGATGAACGGATATTTGACCAGGCCCGTCGACCGCGGCGCGTTGCGCGGGTTGCTCCAGCGAGAGGCCTCAGCGCGATGCTCTCAGGCACGCGATCATCAACGACAGGATGAACCTGTTGGGCCGCTCCCCCCATTCACGCAAGGCTGTAGGGATGTAAGCTGACAAACCGATCTGGTGTACTCAACCCTCACCGTGGCGATTCCGTGTATCCATGATGAATCCGTCTGTATCCGCTCACTACAGAGGAGACGTTGATGCACCGATCATCCCTGCCCCTGCTTGGGTTGGCGCTTGTCGCCAGCCTGAGCCTGCGCTCTCAACCGACCGCGTCTCCTGAAGTGGTTCCCTCACGTACCTCTACACCATCCCTGCTGCAGCCGGCTCCGGTGACATCGGGCACCCTGTATTCCACGCCGGCTCCCGAATGGAACGTTCGCGACGCCTTCCACGCCGCCGAAGCGATCGCGCAGCCGGCGTGGCGTCCGAGAGAGCTGCTGGTCCAGGCGTCGCAGGATGCCGACTTCGCGGAGCTTGCCCGCGACGCAGGGGTCACGGTGGTGCAGCCACCGGGCCCATCCGGAGTCGGGGTCGTCCAGGTTCCGGAGGACGTCTCGGTCGAGGCGGCGCTCGCGACACTCCACCAGACAGGCGGCGTTGTCCACGTGGGACGACATGGCGCCATCTATGGGGCGTGGTCATCAAATTCGTGGTCATCAAGTTCGTGGTCATCAACTTCGCTGTGGTCCGTCCTGTCAACGTGGGGCGCTGAGCCGCAGACGGAGCTGGATCCGTCAGTGGATCCGGTCGGTCCGCGCGCGCTCCAGTGGCACCTGAACGACATCAACACTGTTGACAGCGACACGCTGTCTGATTTTGTGGTCGCGGTGCTGGACTCGGGGGTCAGCTATGGTTTGACCGAGAGCCTGTCATCTGTTCCGATCACGGCGCCGCTTGATCTGGTCGACGACGATCTCGTCGCGGACGATGAGCACTGGCACGGCACCCACATCGCCAGCTTGATCGCCTCAGACGGCGAGGTCCATGGCGCGGCGCGCGGGGTCGGGTTGATGCCGGTCCGGGTCCTCGACGAGAACAATGCCGGCGCAGAGATCGACCTCATCGATGGGATTTACCATGCGGTGGACAACGGCGCGGACGTGATCAACATGAGCCTGGCGTTCTCTCCAGGGTATGCCCCCTCTCCAGCGCTCCTCGAAGCGTTGGAGGTGGCCGCTGATGCGGGCGTGGTGATGGTGGGGGCGGCA
>JBCBLB010000615.1:0-5848 GCA_038520555.1 Myxococcota bacterium
GCCCTCGGCGCCGGCGACCGTCACCTCGAACGGCCCGGCCACAACCTCGCCGTCCTCATCGTAGCCGGTCGAGGTGATGGTCCAGGAATTGTTCGCCGGATCCCCGCTCCCGCTGACGGCCATGCCGTACCGCTGCACCACCTCGAGCTCTGCGTCGAACACCGTGCTTGCGCCGTCATCGCCGCCGAGGTCGATGTTGAACTGGATCGCGCTGATGTCCTGATCCCGATCGGCGCGGCCGCGGACGTCAAGCTCGACCGCGCCCGCGGCGTTGATGACGATGCTGCCCTCAAGAGTGCCATCGACGATGTAGGGGTCGATGTCGACCTTGCCCGACAACAGCACGCTCTTGCCATCATCGGCGGGCACATTGTACGTCCACCCATCCCAGATGCTGCCGTCGGCGTCGGCGTCATAGGTGTCGACGACGTCGCCGAACGCCAGGGTCGTGCTCGCCAGGGCGCGGCGGAAGTCGACGTCGCCCTCTGCCGCGGTCTCACCGTCTTCGTTCGTCAACACAAAGTCGACCGCCGCAGATTCTTCAGCGGTGAACGTGGAGCCTTCCAGGGCGACCTTCAGCACCGCGTCCCCCGCCTTGTTGAGCCGAGACGTGACGGTGACTTGGGTGGAATCTGCGTTCCCCTCCAGCTGGAGGGAGCAGCTGCGCCGAATCGGCTCTTTGGAGATGGTGTAGTCTTCGAACTTGCAGGTGCCGCGACGGCGCCGGGGGTTCCCTTTGGCATCGAACGCCTCACCGACGCCGACGGTCAGGGTGTAGGTGCCATCGGTGTCTTCGAGCGCGTATCTGGTCCGATACACCTCACGGCCGTCGCTGAACTCGCCGGAGAAGGTGTTGGTGCCGTCCTTACCATCGGGGGCGGTGATCTGGACCCCCTTGGCGATGTTCAGGCGACCCTCACGGCTGTCGCAGGAGACATAGATCGCAGGCTCTGCGTCGTCGATGTCCTTGTCCACCGCGAGGAGACAAGAATCCCCCGCAGCGAAAGCAGTGGTCGAAGAGAGGAGGGCAAGGGCTGTCAACATGACCGGCTCCAGGGTTGGTTCGTCGCTGCACCGGTATCGAGCGCTTCAGATCATGTGACCCTTCCCAGATCTCTCATCGCCAACCGAATATGAGCCCATCCTTGTTTTTTGCGAATTGCCTGGGTTCAGGGAGCGTTCTGGTCTCCTGCAGTCATCTCGTCTCGGGTGTCATCGCCCGGCTTGATCACGATCCCGGCCAGATTGGTGGCTCGGGCCGTGGCGAGCACACCAGGTGTGGCGTTTCGCTGCCGGGGTTTCGGCGAGGCAGACGCAGAGGTTCCACCGTCACCGGGGGCGGGTCAGGCGCGCCCGATGGAGTCGAGATTTGATGGTGCCGACCGCGACGGGCCGCGAGCAGATCGCGCGGTTGAGTGTGTGAGGGATCATCAACAGGGGATGGGGCGTTCTTCATCATCGGGGCGTACGGCCCTCCCCAGAGGAAGGTTCCATTTTTATCGAAACCGCTGCGAAGATGAGCCGTAGGACAGTTCGTCTTGTGGTGATTTGCATGGGGTTTATTGGAAATTTTTAGACCATCGGTCTGAAATGGTTGTTCGAATTAGACCAGTGGTTTAAGAGA
Organism: Myxococcota bacterium; assembly: GCA_038520555.1. Taxonomy (GTDB): domain Bacteria; phylum Myxococcota_A; class UBA796; order UBA796; family UBA796; genus JBCBLB01. The sequence goes on from JBCBLB010000615.1 coordinate 1,625, forward strand.
TGGTTTAGAAGGGAGGTGAAGGAATGATCTCTGAGCGATGGTATGCGCTCTGTGAGGCGAAGTCTGTCTCCAACAAACCAACGGCGCTGCGTCGACTGGGCCTGGATCTGGTCTTGTGGCGTGGTACGGACGGTCAGGTCGCCGCGGCGATGGATCGTTGTCCGCACAAGGGCGCGCGGTTGTCTACGGGTTCGGTCTGTGCGGGTGAGCTGGTCTGTCCCTACCACGGCTTCTCGTTCGCTGCGGGCGGGAGATGCACAAAAATCCCGGTTCATCCAAACCAACCCATCCCCAACGCCATGCGTCTTCGGACGCTGCCGGTCGCCCAGGCGCATGGGTTGATCTGGCTGTGGTACGGCGCCGCGGTGGCGGATCCGGCCACCATCCCGTGGTTTGATGAGATGGACGATCGGTCGCGGACCGCATACTCGTCATCGCTCGAATATCCGGTTCATTACAGCCGGATTATCGAGAGCAATTTTGATGTCTACCACTTTCCCTTCGTCCACCGGAGCATCGATCCGGGTATGGGCGAGGAGGTGGTGGATCTGATGGTTGAGGCGCAGGACGGGGCGATCAATACCCGGGGATTTCTTCAGAACAAGCGGGGGCGGCGGACGGCGTTTGCGGTGAACTTCCTTCCCCCGAATCTTCAGCTTCTTCGGTTGTCGTCGTTGTTCTTCGGGGTGATCATCTCGACGCCGATCGACGACGCGCGGACGTGGGTGTGGTCGCGCTACGATCAGACGGTGTTGCGCTGGCCGATTGTGGGGCGGTGGTTGAGCGCGTTGGTGCTGTGGTTCGAGTGGTCGGTGGTCCAAAGCCGGCAGGATATTCCCATTTTGCGGGAGCTTGAGCCCCGACAGGCGCAGCCTGGGGGGAACGTGTGGGTGGGTGCGGATCGGGGCGCGGCTCGCTATGTGCAGTGGCGAGCGCGACAACTCCGGGAGCACGCTGATGCCGCGGCCGCGGTTCTACAAGCTGACCGATGAGCGGCGGCGTGCGGTGCTCGACACGGCCGCCGCCGAATTCGCCGCCCATGGCTACCACGACGCCTCGATCAACCGGGTCCAGGCCAAACTGAAGGTCTCGAAGGGCGCGTTCTACTACTGGTTCGATGACAAAGAGGACCTGTTCATCGAGACGATCTCTTCGCGCCTGGCGGACATGTCGTCATCGGTAGGGGGCATCCTGCAGGGCGCGGTCCAGCCCGGCCGGTACTGGCCCCAGGTCGAGGACGGCATCCGCGGGGTCTTCCGGTACGCCCTCGCCCACCCTCAGTCCATCGCCCTGATCAAGGCCGCCTCGGCGTTGCCCCCGGACACCTCTCCCCGGATGGCCGCGCTGTGGCAACGCGGCACCGACGCGATCGCTCGGATCATCGAGGAAGGCCAGCAACGCGAGCTGATCCGCACCGATCTTCCGTCGTCGCTGCTCTCGAACCTGACCTTCGCGGTCGGCGAGGCCTGCGATCGCCACGTCCTGTCGCAGCCCGACCTGGAGACGATCGATGTCGACGCCTGGGTCGCGCTCTACCTCGATCTTCTCCGTCGGATGCTGCGCCGCTGATCGCTCACATGCACCGAATATCACCGACGATCCCGTTCTCGAACAGAAACACCACGTACAGATCGTCTCCGGTCACGTTCAGATCGTATTTGACGGCCAGGGGGATGTAATCCATCCGGGGCAGATTCTGCGAATGATAGATCTCGATCTCTTCATGGTCGGCATAAAACCGCAGCAGGTCTTCGGGCGGGAGCGTGGTCGAGCGGACCTCTCCGACGAAGATGTGGCAGAGGTTGCTGGCCCCGGTCAACACGCCGATATCGGACCAGGGACGCACCAGATGCGTGCCTTCGGGGTGAGGAATCATGGCGAACGCCCGCTTCATCTGGAGGCGCTGAAGCGCGTTGCCGGCCATGATCCAGGGCCTGAACAGGATCGCGGTCGCGCCGATAACGAACAGCAGGCCGAACCGCATGGCGGGGGACAGGGATGGGTGCCTCATGGCCCGCTGAAGTAGCAAGATCGAGACCAGGCACCGTCACCGCCCCTCACTGCCCGCTCCTGGGCCACCTGACCGGGCTCGCGCTGTTGTATGCTACCGTCCACCGATGGTTTCGCTTTCCCCAACCCTTGAGGAGGTTGCTTCATGGCCCCCACCGAAAACCGTCTGCTTGACCACCTGAAACAGATCGTCGGCGACGTGGACCTCTCCCGCTCACCGGAGCCCGACGACGACCGTTCTGCGACCGCGTCGGTGCTCAAGCCGCGGTTCGCCGATGACTATTACCGCGAGCAGTCCGACCTGTACTTTGACACCCTGGTTTCGAAGGCGCCGATCCGCCAGCACCCGAAGTACGCCCACGGTGTCGTGCGGTGGGAGTGGCCGCCCTGGCTGCTGTTGACGGGGAAGGGCCGGGATAACATGCTGGCCATCGACGTCCTGCTCAAGGCGTACCCCACGTGGTGCGTCGACCGGAAGTACAGGGTGTACGACACCCAGCCCTTTGGCCGCGCCCAGGTGACCTTCCACTACGGCCACCCCGATGCCAGGCCCGTGCCCATCTATGAAGAGTTTACCTTCAACGATGCCGGAGAGCAGACCTTCATCGAGGCCTGGTCGCTCGACGACCCGAGCCTCGGCCCCCGAGACGCCGACGGCTGGCCGACGGGGCCCATCACGCGGATGGGGTTGCGGATCCCTGGCCTCGGAAGCCGCACGAGCGCCATCGACATGCCCGCGCTGCGCGCAGAAGCCGCCCACGACCCAGACCTCGCGGTGTTCCTCAAGTGCTATACGCACCCCTTCTTTGAGTGGACCGACCACCTGATGCAGAGCATCTTCACCAAAGACGGAACACACCCTGACATCCCACACAACACCCTGGTGCACCGCATCCTCGCAGCACGCCAGGCAGCCACCGCGCCGATCTCCTGAAGCCGCTGGTCTGGACAACCCCGAGCGCGGGAAGCGGGCCGTTCGGCGTCAAGCTCTGCTCCAATGACGTCAGGTCTTCCGGCCTCTGGCCAGACCTCGCAGGCTGGGGGCGCTCATCGATGTTCGCTGAGCCTGTTCTGCACGCGGAAGGCGGATCATTGATGACCGAGTGATTCTTTGTTCAGTGAGGAGGCCCCGATATTCACCGGGAACGGCTCCGGACATCGGCTATTTTGAAGGGGAACTGCGATAGAAGGCCGTTCAAAGTCCTACCCACATGGTATTGGTGAAGGTGACGATTCTATGATGATATTTCTATTCTAAGGGTTATTGTTGTTGACAATCGACGAAAGGCACCGCATGCTCCAATCGAGTGCGGATCTCCGGAAGCTCCGCATACCGTAACGCTGAGGTGATGGATGACGTCTATTATTTTGATCACGGTGTTTGTCCTCTGTGTAGGATGTTCCAGATCAATTGGTGATGGCTCTGGGGGAAGTGATGGTGCACAGGACACGCGGAATCCGGGTCCTGATACTGGGGATGAGCCGCCCCCGGACGAGATCTGTAACGGCGTAGATGATGACGGAGACGGTCAGGTCGACGAGGGGTTTCCGGACATCGACCGCGACAGCGTCGCAGACTGCGTGGATGAAGACTGTGTGGTCGAGCCGATCGCCGAGATGGCGATTGAGGTGGTCGAGGATCTCTGGGAGACCCGCTTGGAGTGGGAATATACCAACGGACAGGGCGTCGTCGGGATCCCAGCGGTTGGTCAGCTGACCGACGACAACGGGGATGGTCAGACCGATGAACACGACCTGCCAGATGTCGCATTGATTAGCCAGGATCCCGATGAGTTGGTCGTGTTGAGCGGTGATGGCGGGGAGATCCATTTCTCGGCTGAGGGATACCGGTACGACTCCGGGTTGGCCATCGCGGATGTGAACGGGGACGGACGAAATGAGGTTCTCGCGCTCAACACGGAGGCACAGGTCGTTGCGTTAGGCGGGGATGGGAGCATCGTATGGACCTCTGCGCCGCTCGTTGGCCTCGACTGGTACCCGACACCCTCCGTCGGCGATCTGGATGGAGACGGTACGGTCGAGATCGTCTTCAATCGGGCGGTGTTGAATGGTGCCGATGGGAGCCTGCGGGGGATGCTGCCCTATGAGGTGATGTGGACGGTCCCCGCGATCGGCGATGTCAACACCGCCCGATTGAAGACGATCTCGACCGTACCGTCTCCATCCAGATCGCCGACGGAGGGTGTCGGGTAC
>JBCBLB010000563.1:0-6600 GCA_038520555.1 Myxococcota bacterium
CGCCTGCCCGGCTCGCCGGGCAGGCGGAAAAGCGAGGTGTCCTGGTTGACCTGCCATAGCCAGACGCTGCCCCGCTCGGCGAGCGCTGCGACGGTGCTTCCATCCGGGGAGATATCGATCGCCCGGATCATGCCGTCGCCGATCTTGCGCACCTCGACGATCTGCCCAGCGTCAACGTCGAACAGCGCGACCTGTCCATCCAACGTCCCGATCACCATCTGGCCGCCATCCGTTGAGAACACGCTCGTCCAAGACATGGTCAGCGTCGTCTGGAACGCGCGGGAGGCGACGTCCTGAGCATCGAGGTCGTTGATCAAGATCCGTCCGTCGTCGCAGACCGTCCCCAGTACGTTCAGGTGAGACACCGCCGCCGTGCCCATCTTCGCATTACATGGGGTGTGGGTGATGTTCTGGCCAGTGTCCAGGTTGAGCGTCTGGACATAAGAAGAGTTGTGGCGACCGACAAACGACGCGCTCCGTACATGCAACCGCTGACGCAGGTCCGCCATGTTCTGCGGCTGCAGCGCGCCTGTCCGCGCATCGAGCAACCATCCGGATTCGGTGATGCCCCCAAAATGCAGCAACAATTTGTGTGCGTCCGCGCCGAACGTCGCGGAGAACGCGGACACGTTCTTTGTCCAGATGGGCGCTCCTGTTTCCGCAGACCACAGCAGGGTCTCTTCATCTCGAACGCAGAGGACCATGCTGCCATCGTTGGAGAGGATCCGACCCACAGAGCAGTCCGGCAAGGTCGTCGTGGAGAGCAGCTGCGGCCGGGGCGCGTTGGAGAAGCCCGCCAGGACACCGCGGGCCTCTGGGGAGTCCCCAAGCATCAGGGCGTTCGCCGCGATCACCTCGCCCTCTGCGCGGGCGCCAGCCTTCAGCGCCGCCTGCGCATGGGCGACCAGGGCCCGGCGGAGGTTCTCATCAGAGCGATTCAGGGCGGCCTGGACACGCTCTTCCGCCGCAAGCGCCCGCTGACGCTCAACGTTCACCCGCTGCACCGCGCCCGCCAGCAGGACTGCGGCGACGGCGCTGACGGCGCTCGCCACCAACAGCGGCACCCGCCACGCCTGGATGAAGCGGACCAGCAGCTCGCCCGAGGTGTAGGTGTGCGCGTCGACGCGCTGACCGTCGAGGTATCGTTCCAGGTCAACGGCCATCTGGCCGGCGTCCGCGTACCGATCCTTGGGATCACGGGTCAGCGCCCGCTGGACAATGGCGGCCAGCTCAGGCGGCACGTCATCGAGCGGGCGCGGGGCCCGGGTGACGACCTGGGCGATGATCTCCTGCGGTGTGTCGCCGTCGAAGGGGGGGCGGCGCGCGAGCAGCTCATAGAGGATGACCCCCAGGCTCCAGACGTCGCTGGGCGGCCCCACCTCTGCGCCGCCGGCCTGCTCAGGGCTCATATACTGTGGCGTCCCCACGGATACACCGATCCGGGTCTGGGCCACCAGACCCGGCGGCAGGACCTGGACCCAACTCTGATCCCGCCGAACCGGCCGGGCGAGCCCCCAATCCATCACCTGAATCTCGCCGAAGTCCCCGACCAGGACGTTGCCAGGCTTCAAGTCCCGATGAATGATGCCCCGACTGTGGGCGTAGGCGACAGCCTGACAGACGGAGAGCAGCTGACGAAGCCGCCGCTGCGGCTCGTCGCCCTCCTGCAAGGCATCGGTGAATGAACGGCCCCGGACAAGACGCATCACATAGAACAGCCGGCCGTTGGCGTCCTGCCCGGCGTCGTAGACGGAGACGATGCCGGGATGGTCCAACTGTGCGGTGATCCAGGCTTCCTGGGCAAGACGACGGGCGATGGCCGGGTCGTCGGTGACGATCTCTTTTATGGCGACCTGTCGATGGAGCCGCTGGTCCCAGGCACCGACCACCCGCCCCATGCCCCCCCGCCCCAGCTCTGTGCCCCGCTGGTACCGGGCCGTGTCCGGCGTGCCGAACGGGTGAGCGCCTTCTGCAGCGTCCAACGTCGGTTCATCCCAGCCAAAGCCGCTCGCCGGTGCCAGAGGGGGAATATCATCCGATTGGTGAGACATGGCCTCTCATTTCGCTCCATCCGATCCTAACGACATCATGAGCGAATGTGCACCCGGTATCCTGTCAGCTCGCCCCGGACATTGGGCTTGTGAGGTCGATGTGAGGCGCATGCGCCATGATCCGATCGGGTTCACATGAGATGTTACGAGGAGCCATCGACTTCCTTGCATTACAATGGTCAGGATGTCAAAACGCCAGGCCATGTTGGAGCGGGAGGCCATCGCCAACCGCAAGAAGCACTGGGTGCGTGCCGTCACCGCCTGCAACAGTCGGTGTGTGTTCTGTCTGGACATGGACACCCCACGTAACGTCTTCCTGCCCGTCGAAGAGATTCAGGCAGAGCTGCGTCGCGGTCGGCAGGAACTGGACGCCGACAAGGTGATCATCTCCGGCGGAGAGGCCAGCCTGCACCCCCAGTTCCCCGCGCTCATCGAATACGCCCGCGCGATCGGTTACGACCGCGTACAGACCGTCACCAACGGTTGGAATTTCGCCGATCGGGCCTTTTATAAGACCTGTATGAAGGCCGGCCTGGGCGAGATCACCTTCAGCCTGCACGGCCACACCCCGGAGCTTCATGACCGGCTGACCCGTCATCACGGCGCCTTCCGTCGGTTGATGAAGGGGCTGATCCGGGCTGTCCGCGATCCCCGCGGCCCCATCGTCAACATCGACGTGGTCATCAACAAGCAGAACGTCGGCGTGCTCGACCGCATCATCGAACTGGGCGCCAGCGTGGGGGTTTATGAGTACGACCTCCTCCACGTCATCCCCCAGGCTGAAGCCTTCCGGGAGCGCGAGCAGCTCTTCTATGACGTCCGCGACCATATGGGGGTCCTTCACAAAGTCTTCCGCCTCAACCGGCACCCCCGGTTTGTCATCTGGACCAACCGGTTCCCGGTCTCTTACCTGGAAGGGCTCGAAGACCTCATCCAGGATCCGCACAAGATGCTCGATGAGGTCAACGGCCGCCGCTATCAGGTCCGCCAGTACCTTGACACCGGCAAGCCCCTCGACTGCCGACAGCCCGAGCGCTGCATCCACTGCTTTATCGAGCCGTTCTGCACCACCACCGACCGGGTCATCGCCCGTCAGCGGGACGACGCCTTCGAGGTCTGGCAGTCCGATGACCTCAACGACACCCTGCCCTATGGCTGCACCACCCGCGGACTGGCCGTCGGCCAGTGGGATCAGCTGCCCGGCGGCCAGCCTCTGGAGGTCGTGGGGATGGCCGCGACGCCCATCCCCGCAGATGTACCGACACCGCTGCGGCTCATCGCCGAGTCCCCCGAACAGCTCGACGCATGGCTGCCCACGATGCGCGCCGGCGTCACGGTGGAGATTCGGCTGAGTGCGCAGACCGCTGCCTGGATGCTCGGTCATCGCGACCTCCTGGCCGTGCGCATCGATCAGGTGCGCGTCCATCAGCCCTCCCATGAACACATGGCCGACGCCGTCGACCATGATGTCCGCGACCCGGCCGCGTTCTTCCGCGCGCTCGATCTGCGGCTGCAGGTCAGCGGGCTGCCCGCCTGTCTGGCGCCCAACACCCGGTTGGTGCCACCGATCGCGCGCCTCGCGCCCACGCTGTTCGACATGGAGACCGGGCGGATCCACATCCGCGCGCTCTCCCACCATCACATCGCCCATGGATATCGGGCGAAGTCCGAGCGGTGCCGAGATTGCGCTGTCAACGACCGGTGCGATGGGATTCACATCAACATGATCCGCGACCAGGGCCTGTCCATCGCGCAGCCGCTCCAGGACAGCGCATGGGCCGAAGACGCTGCAGCGCAGCTCCAGGCGCTGTGGCCGACGCCGCCAACGCGGGTACGCGATGGACAGGCGCCGCTGCGCCCCGCTGACAGCCTCCCGGGGTTCCCGCCGCCAGCGCCGCCACCGAAAGATCCTCTCGCCGTCCTCGCCGTGAAGCTCGAAGAACGGCGGGCAGCCCGGCGGGCGGCGCGAAAGAAGATGCTCGCTGAGGCGAAAGCCAACGCAGAGGCACACGATGGCTAACCTCGGGTATCTCCAGCTGACCCGCAACTGTCTGCAGCGGTGCCGGTTCTGCAGCAACCCACCCACCGGCGTCGACCTGACCGAAGACCAGATGCGCGGGCTCATCGACGACCTGGTCGACTTCGGCTACGACGGTGTGATCCTCACCGGCGGCGAGCCCACCCTGTCGCCGCTGTTGTTCCCTGCGCTGGAATATGCGACCGAGCGCGGCCTATACAACCGCATGATCACCAACGGACAGGCCCTCGCGGATCGGGACTTCTTCCAACAGTGTGTTGACGCCGGCCTCCGCCATATCCACGTCTCGCTTCACAGCTATCGTCAGGAGGTCCACGATTACATCACCCAGTACCCCCGGGCATATGAGACGCTGATTCAGTGCCTGGAGCACGTCCCCCAGGTGGGCATCACCTGTGACATCAACACCGTCATCTGCAGCTATAACGCTGATCATTTGCATCAGACCGTGCGCTGGCTGTGCGAGCGGTTTCCGTTCATTCGGCACTTCGTCTGGAACAACATGGACCCGGACGGCAACCGCGCCGAAGAGAACCCGGACTGTATCGCCTTTCACCATGAATTTATGGTGAGCCTGGACAAGGCGATGTCCTATCTCAGCCGAACCGGTCGGACGTTCCGTGCAGAGCGGGTCCCGCTATGCTTCATGAGACGCTTCGCCCACTGCTCGACCGAGACCCGGAAGATCGTCAAGGAAGAAGAGCGCTGCATCCGCTTCCTCGACCAGAAAGGGTTCGTCCATCAAAAAGAATTCCTGCATGGCAAAGGCAAGAGCTGTGATGTTTGTCGGTGGGATGGCATCTGTGCGGGAATGTTCTCGATGGCGAAGACCTTCGATGAACGGGAGCTCTCTCCGATCTTTGACGATCCGCTCCCGGTGGTGCGGGCGGTGCTGGGCCGCGATCCCTCGCCGGCGCTGATGGCCCGACTGGAAGACCGGCGGGGCCGGCGCAGCCCGACCGAACAGCCGCCCGACGCCCAGCGGCTCCGGTTCGCCCGTTTGCCGCTGTTCCCGGCACGGGCAAAGCCCATCACCCACCCGCCTGACGAAGAAACCGGTCGACGAGCGGATTGAACCGCGCGGGGCGCTCCATATTGGGCGTATGCGCCGTCCGCGCGATGCTCCGCAGCGTCGAATTGAGCCGGGCGGCCATCCGCGCGCCCAGGTGCAGCGGAAAGATCGGATCGTGTTCCCCCCAGATGATCAGAGAGGGGCGCGCGATGTGCTCGATCATCGGAGGCCCCTTCAGCATCTCAAGGGCTTCATCGAGGAGCGCGCGTTTCTCTTCGATCCGATCGGTAAACATGTTGCGATGGATATCGGGCATCGCGAACGCGGGGGCCCATGGCGGACGCACCCATGCGATCGAGAGCAGTCGTCGGACATCCGCAGGCGTCGGTGGTTGCAGCAGATCGCCGATGTGCCCGATCTGAAACCGCTCGATCATATCGTGATAATCCGCGAGCTGATAGCCGACTGCGGGGCTGTCGGAGAAGACGATGCCGCGCACCCGCTCCGGCCAGCGCTGGACCATCCGCGCGCCGACGAAGCCCCCGTAGGACAGGCCCAGGATATCGAACTGTTCGACGCCATAGTGATCCATCATCTCGATCATGGCGTCGGCCTGAAGATCAAGGCTGGGAGGCCGTCCGCCGCGGCGCTCGCTCCCCCCGAAGCCGATCAGATCCGGGACAAACAAGGCGCGTCCATGGACGAGGTCGCCGACCTGGCCATACCACTGCCACAAGGCGGAGGCGCCGAAGCCGTGCAGCATCAGCAGCGGCGCGCCTGCGCCTGCGCCCGCGCCACCCTGCCACAACCGGATCGAGGCGCAGGGCACCTCTGCGCGCGTTTGTTGAAGGCCGGCCCGCCGAAACATCTGCCAGTAGAACCGGGACTGAAGACGGTAGGGACTCAGTAACAGACGAAGCGATTGAAAAGGTCTGAACAACGCGGCTCTCTGTTTTCTGGGTTCGGTTGTGTGCCGTTACCGTGTCTGGTCTTGCGGAGTCCTTCGCGTATCTCGTACAATCATGGTTCGGTATCCTTAACGCTCCAGATCTCGGAGTTCCCGTGCGCTCATCCACACTGCTGCTCTCATCGAGCGCTCTACTTTGGGCGGTCGCCTGCTCAGAGCCCGCACTGAATGTCCTTCGCGAGCCGCCCTCGGTCACCGTGCAGGAGCCCTCCAACGGTGCACGGTTCTATACCGGGCAGGAGATCACCTTTAAAGCCTTGATTCTGGCCCAGAATGGTGACGAATTCAGCACCATGAGCCACCAATGGGTCGCCAACGATCAGACGATCTGTTTGTCGGAACCTGTCCCGGACGATGGCTTCGCGTACTGCGCCTGGACGTTCCCCGACCCCGGCGAACAGTCCATCTCCGTTGGCTTGAACGGAGTCATTATCGTCGATCGTGATCGTGGCGGTTCGAGGAGCCGAAAGGTTGGCATCGCCCGTTAAGTTGTCGATCGTGAAATTGAATTGCTCGTTTCCTTCAATATTGC
>JBCBLB010000321.1:0-10772 GCA_038520555.1 Myxococcota bacterium
CTGATGGCCGCGATAAGCCGTGGCACGAAGCCTTCCGCATCGGCGCCGTCCAGACCATCATCGCCCGGATGAAGCAGGCGCGGCACACACAGCTCCAGACGCTCGACCAGCCCGCTGCGCTCGTGCGGGTCCAGGACGGCCTCGCCAAACGACAGGATCAGGTCGCCCGCTATGCGAAGAAGAACCTGAACCTGAAGGCTGGCCGAAACATCAACGTTGACCCCAACGCCTACGCCCGCGGGAAGGCCGCCGGCGCCGACTTCGCGCTCCCTGACCGGGGCTGATCAGCAGACCAGGGTGAACGTCGCTTCGCCCTGGGGGGCGCCGTTGATCAGAAGCCGGACCCGGTGCGCGCCTGGATAGTGCCGGCGCGTCGTCACCGCCCGAAGCGGCAGGGATTTCTCCCAGTTCCAGGTTTCACCCTTTTTGAGCGTTCGCGTCGTGCCCTTGAAGACCTTGTCTGACAACGTCCCGTTCTTCCTCAGGAATCCGATCGCCACGTCGACCATCAGCGACTGATCGGAGGATTTTGTGGAGACGATGTGTGCCGTGAGCGTCAACGTCTGGCCCAGCGTCAGCGTCAGTGGAGAGACGGTGAGCGAGGTCGTCTTGAGCTTCGGAGGCGAAAAGCCCATCAACGCGAGCGCTCCCGGGTCGCCGCTCTTCAACAACGTCCGCAGCCCATGGCGCACCATCTGCCGTCGCGCAGGCGTCTGCATCCACTGCGTCGCCGTCTCGACGGCTCGTTGGGGATGATCCCTGGAGACGTCGTTGAGGTGGTTGGCCACCGAGCGTCGCACATACGCTTCGGGATCATCCTTGAGCTTATGGAGGAGAGCAAGGTTTCGGCTGGGGTCCTGGATGGAGGGGGGGAGGCGGATCCCCCATGGAAGCCGTGGCCGGCTTCCTTCTGAAGCCAATCGACGCACATGCAGATCGTCGCTCTCGGTCCACCGGTTCATCTGCGCCCAGGCCTTGTCCGGGTGCTTGAGCAGGTACGGCCGGACGGCGAACTCGGCGGAGAACCGACGGGTCATCTCGCCGAGCGCCGCCAGCGAGGCGTCGGGATGCGCCAGGCCATGGTCCTCGACGACCTGGAGCATCGGCCAATACAGAAAACCGCCGGTGAGGTTCCGGTCATCCGGCAGCGGTGGGCCCATCCCGCGAATCATCACCTGTAACGCGGAAGACCAGTCTGAAGGGAGCCGTGACGCGAGCGCCCGGGACACCTTCCGCACCCGATCCTTCAGCGCCAACGACGCCAGGCCCGCGGCCGCGTCCTGGATGAAGGCGTCCGCGGGGAAGGAGGGGGTTCCAGCTCGAAGGCCCGCCGCCAGGGTCTTCACCGCGGCAGGGTTGATCCTTTCTTTGAACGGTTCTGGCATGGGCTGGGTGTATCCGCGGCGCATGAACTCGTCTGCGGATCCGCTGACAGCCAATGTCAGTACCGTATGTGGCGCATCAGGTGCCGCTCCTTCGTATTCAGAGGTGACTCACCCATACGTCCCCTACCTCATGGAGGAAGAGATGCTTCCAGGAGAACGAATCGCTCACACTGCATCGGTGTTTGAGCAGATCGCAGTCGGTCAGCGGCTGTGGTTCCACTTTCTGCCCGGCGCCGATCTGGATGATGCGCGGTTGATGGTCACCACGCTGGGCGAAGATCCGAGCCGGCAGTCTCTGGATGCGATGTGCGCCTCGCCGCCGGAGACCGAAGATGGCCGCGCGCTTCGCGGCCTGGCGTATATCAACGCCGAGGGGCTGGTCGAGCTCGGCGGCGCCGCGCTGGATCGCGCCGATCTGGACGCGCTGGCGGAGTGGGTCACCTACCACCAGGAGGTGCATGCTTCGCTGCAACGGCTTCGGCATGCCCGGCTGATCGTCATCCCCAGCACCGGCCAGATTCAGATGTCCCTCGACGCGCCGGAGATCTGGGCGGACGTCCTCCCCGGCGCCCCGGTGCCCGGCAGCATCGCGCACAGTCGGCTGCGGTTGAGCCGGCTGTCCGATGGAGAGCGGGTGGTCTTCTGGGCGACCGACTGTGGCGCTCAGGATCAGCCGCAGATCGCCATTTTGTCAGAAGCCGAGGGAGGAATGGCCCGACTGGTCGACGTCGCAGAGGCGCTGGGCGCAGGCGGCGCCGAGATCAAGGGCACCCTCCAGCGGGCCTCCAGCGGTCGAACCGTCCTGATGTCGCCCGACGATCTGCAGCAGGTCCAGGCGGTCATCGCGCGGCTGGTTATCGCAGCACCGCTCGCGGTCGGCGGCGCGCTGAACGATCCCATCCTGGTCCGCAGCAACGATCGGGGAGTCGCCGAGACGCGCGCGGATGTTGTGTTCAACGATCTTCGCTTCGCGATGAAGACGCTCGCGACGCTGAAGCGCGATGAGAGCGCATGGTTCATCTTCTCAGAGCAATACGAAGACAACGAGAAGATGATGTTTGTCCACCGTGACCGCAAGGCCCTGAAAGGGGCGCACAAGCGGGCCCGGTCGAGCGGCGCGCCCTTCGTCGCCGGTCAGGTCAAGCGGAAGGGAGACAACGTCCTGATCTTCAGCGCGAGCGATGACTACGCCGACTTCGTCGAGGTGATGGTCGGCTGGGTCCGTGAGCAGCGGCTGTGGCGTCCGGAGCTTCGGGCCCTCCGCGGTGCGCGGTTCATGGTCCGCGGCGAAGACGGCGCGCCCGTCCGCCGCGAGAAGAACGATGATGGATGGAACGCTCTGTTCAAGGAGATCGCCCGATGAGCAAGATCGAACAGAGCCTCCAGCAGGCGCGCAGCGGCCTCAAGAAGATCAACGCCGGCGGCGGCGAGGTGACCGGAAACTACTGGTTCGCCCTCCTCGACGGCGGCAAGAGCGCCCACATCGTCGTCACCCTCTCGATCAAAGACAAGAGCGGACAGAAGGCGATCAAGGGCGGAAAGGGGCTGTTCAAGAAGGCCAAACCCAACCACGTCAGCTGGGGCACCGTCACCCTCGACGCCGGCAAGCTCACCTTCGACATGGCCGGCAACAATGACACCGCCTCTGGCGGGAACAAGCTGCCCAAGGGCAAGTTCACCTCGGGGCTGCGCAAGATCCTCCCGGAGGCGCACAAAGGCTTCTCCTTCCTGAAGGGGGCCAAGATCAAGTCGCCCGACGGAGAGGTGGAAGAGGCCGGGGTTGCGACGACCGGTGAGATGGTGTCGGACCTTCAGCTCTCCGAGGCCGAGCAGGCTGAGCTGGCAGACATCCTCGCCGATCAGTCTGCCATCGCCGAGGCCAACAAAGCGCTCGGGGCGATGCTGAAGAAGGTCAGCGCCGAGCGGCAGGACCAGATCCAGGACCAGCTGGTGCGGTGCTTCGAGCTGTCCCGCCAGGAGCCGCTGGACAAGGATGCGTTGCTTGACGCACAGAACGCCATCGCCGGGCTGATGCACACCGGCAAGAGTCCCTGGCCAGAAGTCGGCGGAACGCTCGATGAGGCCGGCCAGATATTGATGCAAGGCGCCACCGGCGGCATGATCGCTGCGCTCAACGACCTGCTCTCCAAGTACAAGGCCCGGCTCAAGAAGATCGAGGCCATCATCGATCGCGAGCTGAGCGAGGACCTCAAGGACGAGGTCGATGAGGACAGCCCCATCTCCTACGAGCAGTATGTCGAGATCCGAAAAGGAGAGCTGTCCAAGGCCTACATTCCCGAAATCATCGACCTGGAAGGCCGGGTCGACAACGTCGTCAACCAGCTCAAGACCATCCCGGTCCCCAAGAACGCCGCCCAGTGACCGGCCACGGAGAACATCATGGAAAATGAAATCACCCTTGAGATGGTCGAGAGCACCCAGACCGCCGCCTACTTCCACGCCAGGAAGGCCCGCGAGAAGCTCCAGGCCCAGAAGGCTGCGGACAACGATGCCACGTCGGACACCGATCGGGGGCCGGGCTTCCAGCTCCTGGTCCGCACCGCGAACGGGCTGATCTATACGATCGACGGCCTCTACCCCGAGACCACCGTGAAGGAGCTCCGGGGCCGGATCCAGGACAAAGTCGGGATGCCGGCCAAGGAGCAGCTCTTGATTCACACCACCAGGGTGCTCCGGGACAAGGGCACCCTGGGCGTCTATGGCATCCAGAAGGGCGCCACCCTCCACTGCTTCGGGCGGCTGAAGGGCGGCTGGGGCGAGAAGGATGCCCTCGAAGCGATCAAGAACGGCGCGATGGTCCGTGGGAACGTGGTCAGCTCGATCGCCAAGACCAAAGGCAAGAGCTTCGCAAACAAGAACTTCGGCCGCTCGATCAACGATCGGATCATGTCTGCGGTGAACCGTGCCAAGGAAGGCTTCGAGATCATGGATGACAAGGTCATCGCCCTCCTCGATGCGATGGGGGTCCCCGAGGGGAGCCGCGAGGACTTCCTGCTCGACTCTGCCCGGGTCCTCTGCCTTCGCGCCCAGGTGATGCGGGACTGTGAGGCCGGCAACTGTCACGACTTCGCCGCCAACACCGCCGCCAACCTGATCGAGAGCACCAAAAACCAGTGGGTGTTTATGATGGCGATGCACGGCGAGTGCAAGATGTGCAAGCCCAGGCCAGCGACCCTCGTCAAGGACGGCAAGACCGTCTCCAATCGATGCACGAACGCCGCGTTCGATCATGTCTTCTGTGTGACCTACCCCTACGATCCCAACGAGCAATTGGGCAACGACAAGATCACGACCATCATGAAGTCCGGGAAGGCCGCGATGGTCGCTGATAGCTGGCACGCCGGGCGGCTGCTCAGCTTCGCCGACTTCCTCAGCAACAACTGCTACCATGTGATGGGCAGCGGGTTCGGTCCGATCTCGCTCAGCAACCTCAAGGTCACCGAGTTCTACCTCTGCGATGACGAGCCCAAGGTCCCCAACAGCGGCGCGGTCAGGGATATCATCAAGCAAGAGCTCAGCGCTGCCCAGCAGACGTCAGGGTATCACGTCGATCAGATGCTCAGCTTGATGATCGTCAAGCCCATGAAGCCGTACAAGAACGAGGACGACAGCACCACCCGCGCCAACAAGCTGATGGCGTACCTCAAGGAGATCTATGCCGAGGTCGGGCTGACCCCTCCGCAGGCTCATCAGCACCTCATGCAGGTCATCGACGATCAGGTCACCAGCGAGTCCATCAAGGCCAACGCTGCGGACGGGCTGTTCGACGCGTCGCTGGCGGCGGACGCGTACTTCAAGAAGCTCAAGGCGAACAAGGCCCTGCGCAAGCAGTACACCGATGAGGAGCTTCAGCGGTACGTCGCGGCGCGGGTCAACGGCAAAAAGTCCCATCGGGAAGCGGTCCAGCACCTCATGAAGGCCGAGACGCCCCTCGACTATATGGAAAGGCAGAAGACGCTTATCGGTCGCGGGTTCTTTGGCCGTCCGGACTCGGACTGGGATACGGTCCAGGACCTGCGCAACGGCATCGACTTGAGGAAGACCCTGGAGGCGGCCAAGGGGCGCGACCCGGTGGGACTGCTCCAGGAGCTGGACAGCTGGGACACGGCCGAGTTCCGCGACTTCATGCTGATGAACGCCAAGCCCGTCACAGCGATGATGGGCGTCTCGGGGTGGGAGAGCATCATCGAGGACCAGATCGAGGACATGGGGCCCAAGGATCACATGGCCATCGCCGCGGCGCTGAGTGACGACGAGCTCGCCCTGCTGCTCCCCTGCTGCGGCGAATCCTCGATGATCGCCAGTTTGCTTCGAGACTTCACACAGGAGAAGCGGCTCGTCGAGATCATGAAGACCCGCCAGGATCCGGCGATCTCAAAAGCGATCGGCAGCGCCATGGCGCTGCCGGTGTTGGAGAACTTCATCCGAGATAGCACCGCGAACCAGGCCATCATCGCAGCCAGCGGTGAGCCACGGCTCCAAAAAAAGCTCGCAGAGGTCATCCATAGCAAGAACCTCACCGCCAAGGGCGTCGTCAAGGAGCTGGCGCGGATGCCCCTCAACGACGCGCTCGCCACGGTCTGGGCCTCGGACACCGTCCTCGTCCGGCTGGTGAAGACCAAGGCCACCCGCGCCTGGCTGTTCAAGAACCAGTTCTACCTTCATTCTGCGGCTGTGCTGCGCAAGATCGCCGCATCAGCGCCCTGTCGGAAGGTCTTGACCCTCGAGCAGTGGCGCAGGCTGCTCGACAAAGACGCCCAGGCCATCTGCGCCATCCTCGCGGCGCGGGAGATCCTCTACACCTTCGCCGATAAAGAGCGGAAGACCGACAAATACGAGGACTGGATCGCAGACCTCATCGCATGGACCGGGGATCCCTCTCTCGTCGAATACCGCAACACCAAAGAAGAGCGGGACCGGTGGCTTGACGTGCGGCCCTGGTGGGATCACCAGAACAAGCGGATGCGACCGCCAGGCAGCTGAGGACGCCTCCTCCAAAGCGGCGAGCGTGTCAGCACGCCGCCATGCCACGATGCGCGTCGTCGTTGGACGGCCGCGATGATCATCATCAGCATAGACGCGTGAAGGGGGGCAAACGGAGCGGTTGCGCACCCCTTTGACGGGCCGGTGTTGATCGTTGAGGGATCATCCAGGTCGACTGTTCCCTGTGCGGTCGCATATCGATATGTCCCATCCGATCGCTGGGCCGTGCAGTCGAAGCGGTATCGAATCTGTGGGTAGTCCGCATCGATCTCCACCACCATCGGCGTGACGCGGTCTCCAGATGTGAGGCCTGCCTCGTCTCTCTGGCAGAACAGGAGCGCAGGGAAGTCCGGGGTCGCGTTTGGAGAACAGCTCAGCTCTCCGCCGACCTGTGTCACATCCTGGGGCAGGATCGTCTTCTCCTCGTCTGTAAATCCTGCGTTGCAGACATAATATTGAAGGCTTTGATCGTCCTCATTGATCAGGCGCAGCTCCAGGTTGATGCGTGGAGCGCGCGTCTCGATGACCGTTACAGCGATGCCTTCGTTCTGGAACGATGCAGAGAGGGTGTTGTTGGATGTGTCGGGATCGGTGGTCGAGGCAGAGACCGTTGCGGTGACGGGGTGAGGCGCCATCAACTCAAGCCGGTTCAAGGTCAGGGTGACGGTGAAGCTGGCGCCGGAGGGGATGAGGCCGTCCGGATCGCCGGTGCTGATGGTGCAGCGGACGCGCTCGCCGCTCTGCTCACAGCCGGGCCAGTCGGCGTCGGTCAGCGCGAGCGCGTCTCCGACGTCCACATCAAGGGAGATGTCGCCGACTGCGTCGGGGCCGTCGTTGAAGATGTCGATGGCCACGTCGAGGCTGGGCTGTTCTGTTCGGGTGCTCGGATCGATGTGGATGTCTTCGAGGGAGAGGTCGGCTTCGGCTTCGGACGGGAGGGGCGGCTGGTTGGCGATGAGGACGCCGCTTGGGGATCGCACGCCGGACTCGGCGTCGCTGAAGATCACCAGCACGACAGCCTGGCCGAGATCGTTGATCGCGCCCTCGCCGAAGAGGATGTCCTCGATGCGCCGCGCATCGCCCTCAGCGACGTCCACCAGCGCGCCGATGTGGGTCACATCCTCGGCGGGCTGGCCGAAGAACGGGATGAGCCACAGCCCATCGATCGCACCATGGGTCGGGTGGTCCGCGGTGGCGCGGAAGAGGATGCTGTTGCCGTCGTCGGAGAGCGCGGCGCTCGCGCCGAATCCGGTGAACGTCGTCTCTCTGTCTGCGGCCCGATCGCCGCGCTGAACCAGCCACTCGATGCCGCTGCCGGGGCTGAGCTGGAGGAAGCCGCATGGGCTGGCGACCGTCGCCCGGCCGCCGGCGTCGGTGGCGATGATGTCTCTGAGGTTGATGGTCTCGCTGCTGTCGGGACAGAGGTCATCGCGGCTGGCAGCGGAGATGAAGGGGGCATCGTCGACGGTGCCCACATAGACCGCTGGATCCAGGTTGGTGTCTTCGTTCCGATACCAGTCGGTGAACGCTGCGGTGCCAGTGTGGTGAACCGGTCCGAGGAAGAACCCGTCGGATAAGCCAGAGATCAAGGGGGTCGGTGCGGTCTGGCGCAGCGTCTCTTCGTTCCAGATGTACGGCAGCCCGACGCCGCAGCAGAACCAGACCCGCCCATCGTCCAGTAGCCTCCAGTTCTGGAAATCAAACGTCC
The DNA here is from genome assembly GCA_038520555.1 of Myxococcota bacterium. GTDB lineage: Bacteria > Myxococcota_A > UBA796 > UBA796 > UBA796 > JBCBLB01. Next base: position 8,098 of record JBCBLB010000321.1, read on the forward strand.
GGCCCTCTTCATCGGGGACCGGATCGTCCCACCCAACCACCTTCTTGACGTCCTCGCTGTAGCGATACAAACCATCATCATGCTGACCCAGCAGATCACCATGGATGTTGAGCTGGACGCTGTCGGGGTCGATCGCGTAGGGGTGGGACCGAGGGGTTCGGGCGGTGCCTTCGTGGGCGAGCAGCTCCAGGGTCCCATCCGTCCGCCGAACGACCAGCAGCCGGGTCTCCTCGGGGTCATCGGCGGAGAGGGTTCCCTGGGCGGGGATGAGCAGCTCCCCGCTGGGCGAGAACACCATGCGGTGGGCGTCGATCGACGCTGCGGTCCCATCACCAAGCGGCGCGTCTCGGATCGCGCCCATCAGCGGCCCAACGATGCGTTCGCTCTCAGGGATCGAGGTGACGCCGCGCAGGTCGATGACGTGCTGCGCGGGAAATTCCCGGTTGTTATCGGACTCCAGGAAGAAGATCACCTCGCCTGCGTGTCCGATCGTCGGGTTCTCCAGTCGAGAGATGATGGCCCGGTTGTCTTCGTCGGGGACGGGCTGGCCGGTCACTGCTGCGAACCGGATGGGCACCGCTGCGGGGGAAGCGGAGCACCACAGACCACAAAGGAGCGAAAGCGCGATCATCACACCTCCATGAAGCGGAAAGCCTACATTAAACGGGGTAAAGTCAAGGTAGGCTCTTTTCCGGTGGCGTGGAAGGTTACAGATGGTCACGATCGAGAGAGCGCGATGCGACCCAGCAGGGTGCCGCGACATCGCTCGACGAGCGCATCGGACGGCGGGGAGCCCGAGCGGCGGATCGCGAGCCAGTCCAGCAGCGGACGAAAGGCGGGGGCGCGCGCAGGCAATCGGCTGCGAAGATCGATCTCTGCGGAACGATCTCCGTCCAACGCTTGCAACAACAGCGCGTCCCACGCCCGCAGGTGGAGGCTCAGCTCCCGGAACGCAATCGGGAGATCGGAAGGAATGGGATCGCCTTTGGCGAACCAGACCAGCGCCTGCCAGTAGGTGAAGTCTACACGGCGAAGGTCGCTGGGGTTCAGACCGCTCCGGATCTGAAGGGCTGCTTCTGCAGCGTCGATGTCTCCGCGATTGAGGGCGTGGAGGATGCGCAGCTCGGGGACGCTGCTCTCCAGCTCGACGCCGAGCGGTTGGTTGAGCCGGATCGCCTCTTCCACGAGCGCCTCAGCCAACGGATTCTGCTGTTCGATGTAGACCACCGCAAGCTCCCAGGTGGCGTGGGCATGGGGGCGAACGGCGTTCAACGTCATACAGCGCTCGATCAGATCCTCATACAACCGCTGGGCCTCGTCGAAGTCGCCGAGGACCCGGGCGATATGGCCGAGGGTGCTCAGCGGACCGATCGTCAGCACGCGGCCATCTGCCTCTGCGATGTGCAGCGCCTCTTCGAAGTGTTCACGGGCGGCTTCGAGCTGCTCTTCCTCCTGGAGGACCCGGCCAATGGACAACTGGATCTCGACATGGACGGGTGGATCGAACACGGGCGGCCTATCCGGCGGGCGAATCCACGCCAGCGCCTGTTCGAGCCAGGGCATGGCTGGACGTCCTGAGACCCGCGCCGTCTTCGACATCCCGAGCGCGATGCGCGCCATCAGCCGCGGCGGCCCATTGTGTTGCAGGTTCTCCATGAACATGGCGTTCGACGCTTCATATCGACCCTGCAAAAACAGCATTCGGCCCAGATCGGTGGCGCACAGCGCCACCACCGACGGCATCTCCAGCGCCTTCGCGCGGTCATAGAGCGCGAAGAGCGCATCGGTCGAGGCCCCGGGGTCGTGGCTGAGACGGGACATATACAGGTGGGCGGTGGCGGTGAGGATCGCCTCGGACTCCGATTCAGCCGCCTCGATGACGCGTTCAAGCAGTCGGATCGCATGTTCGCCGGTTCGGACACGGAGCGCGTAGCGATAGGGGATCACAAGGATCGCGGCCGTCTCTGCGTCTTCACGGCGGAGCGCCTCATCGATCGCGGCTTCGAGTTCATCCCGGTCCTGAATCAACCGAGACAGCACCGCGCCCCGTTCTGGTCCAAAGCGGTCCATCCCAGAGACGACCGCACGATAGTATGCGAGGTGTCGAGCCCGGGCTTCGGCGGGATCTCCGCCCAACGTCGCGATCGCCTCTCGGAGGCTGTTCAGCACCCGGAGCCGCCCTGCGGTCCGATGCAGCAGCCCGAGGGTCCGGAGTCGATGAAGTCGTCCCGCAGCGTCTGCACCGATCACGGCCTCCGCCGCCTCCAGGTCGAAGCCACCGCGGAATACCGTGCAGGCGGTCAACGCGTCTCGGCCGGCGGGGTCCAGCAAGCGCCAGGAGCGCGCCACCGCCCCAAGCAGCGCATCGTGGAGGGGCGCAGGCTGAATCGGGAGGCTTCGTGCGGCCCCGGCGGTGAGCTCGAGCGCCAGCGGGAGGCCATCACAGCGGTCCGCCATGGACGCGACCTCGGCCTCGGGGAGCCCGCTTCGATCGACCAGCATGGCGAGGGCGTGGGTGGGCGAGAGCGGCTGGACTTCGAAGCGGGCGCCCCCGGTGACGCCGAGCGGCGCGCGAGAGGTCGCGAGGATTCGCACCGATGGGATCTGAAGCCAGGACTCCAGCACGTCTTCGAAGGGGGCCGCGATCCGCTCAAGCTCATCCAGCACGATCAAGC
>JBCBLB010000724.1:0-4729 GCA_038520555.1 Myxococcota bacterium
CGCTTACCGCCTCAAGCAGGCCGGACAACTGGCGTCGAAGATGCGCTTCATCTCAGCACCCTGGCTGGGTTTGCTCGACGGCGACGTGTGGCTGCGCCTTGAGGGGTTTGCGGCGTCTGTCGCCTACCGGGCGGAGGCGTTGACGCCGCTGCAGTATGGCCGGGTGGAGATCTCTTCGGCGCGGGCGGTCGGATCCAGCGTCGTCGGTGCCCTTCTGGGGAGCCCGGTCATCGGAGAGGCTCGTTTTGCTGAGGTGGACGGCAAGAAGGGGCTCGCCATGGAGAAGGCCGCGGGTCGCCCGATGCGCCGTCAGGTGGAGATCGACTTCACCGGCCGCGAAGAGATCAAGGCTTTTGCGGAGGAGAACCATCTCCGCGCGGCGCGTGGGGTCATCTTCTTGCCCGATGCGACGGTTGACTATCAGGATCCGGTGGTGCAGGAGGGGATGCTGGAGCTTCAACTCAACGATCTGCTGACTGGACAGGTCGATCGCCACGCTGGCAACTATCACATCGACGTCGACGAGGAGGGCACCGTCCGCGGGATCAACGCCTTCGACAACGACGGCGCCTTTGGGACAGAAGGAGGCTTCGAGCGATACCAGACTGCGACCACCAGCTTCGGAGGGCGTGCCTTTAACCACACGGTTTCGCTGCCCCCGCTGCTGCTGCGCGACCAGGCGGAGCGACTGATGGCCGTCGCAGAGGCGGACCTGCGGGAGCAGCTCTCGCCGCTTCTGCCCGCGCCAGAGGTGGAGGCTGCGATTGCGCGGCTGCGTCTGCTCAAGGCACACGTCAAGCAGCTCAGAGCAGACGGTCAGATCTTCGATGCGCTTGATGAGCAGACCCACCAACAGCTTCGCCACGCCGGCGCAGAGAGCTCCTACCTCGCTCGCGACGCCGCTGCGCAAGAGCGTCTCCAGCAGCTCCAGCAGATGCTGGAGGCCAGCGGCTGGGAGGAGCCCGCAGAGGATGACGCTGAGGAACCATGAGCCGTACGGCTCGACGCTCTGGGCTTCATCGGTGTGGGGCGGTATACTGAGCGGGAATGGAGACGGCAGCAGAGGCCCAGGCGAGGCGGTTCTTGCGCGCATGTAGCATCTTTGATGCGCTGTGCGACCGGAGCGCGTCCTCGTGGCCTGCAGAGATCGCGGCGCGCTGCGGTGGAGATCGCCGTCTGGCTGATCAGGTCGCGGGGATGTTGGCGCACGATCGGGCCTCGCGGGTCGGGTTGGATGGCCCACCGACGCTGGCGCCCAACAGGGTTGACGCTGCGATTCGTATCGCGGCGCCGTTGGGGCCGTTCATGCTTCAGCAGCCGCTGGGGGTCGGCGGCATGGGAGAAGTCTGGCGTGGCGTTCATGTTCGCACCCAGGCGCCGGTGGCGATCAAGCTGATGCTCTCCAATATGGCGCCGGTTGAGGCGATGGTCGCCGCCTTCAGCGATGAGGTGCGCGCTGTGGCGGGGCTCTCTCATGCCAACATCGTGCGGATCTTCGACTACGGACGCCTGCCTGCGCAGACCGTGCGCGTCGCCGATGAGGCGGGCGTGTCGTTGGTGGCTGGTGTGCCATATCTGGTCATGGAGTTGGCCAGCGGGGGGTCGCTGGCGGGGTGGTGTCGGGCGCCGATGCCGTGGGCGCCACAGCAGGAGGCGCTGCTGTCGCTGCTGTCGGCGCTCGGCTGCGCACACGCTCATGGGCTGATTCACCGCGACATCAAGCCGTCGAACATCCTGTTGGCCACCCCGCTGGATCTGCGTCCCGGGCTGAAGCTGGCGGACTTCGGAGTGGCCTGCCTGATGGATAATGCCGCGTCGCGGGGAATCGCAGGCACCATCGGCTATATGGCACCTGAACAGCGGGCCGGTGATGGTCGCCGGATGGGGCCGGCAGCCGATCTATATGCGGTCGGTGTGCTGGCTTATGTGCTCCTCCATGGCGCCCTGCCGGCCTCCAGGGATTGGTGCTGGGCGCCGCGCGTGCCGACCCCACCGCATATCGAGGGCTGGGTCCGCTGTCTTCTGTCTCCGTCACCGGAAGATCGCTTTCCCAGCGCAGCAGCGGCGCAGCAGGCGTTGGGGATGACCAGACCGAGCGCGCCGCCGGTGCACATGCCGGAGCTGCCGCAGCCCGCGTTGGCAGACATCGGGCTGGGCCTGATCGGGCTGCGTGCGCCACAGATGGTGGGCCGAGAGGAAGAGCAGGCGCAGCTATGGTCGATCGCCATGACGCCAGAGGGTGGGCGCGTGGTTATCCTCCAGGGCGCCGAAGGCGTCGGGAAGCGTCGGCTCGCGCAGTGGCTGTCCGTCAGCGCTCGGCAGGCCGATCGGGCGACGGTCTACACCGCGGTGAACAGCGCAGCGCCCGGCGCGATGTCGCTGGTCACCCTGCTGCGCCAGGCGACGCGATGCCAGGATCTGGAGGGGACGGCGCTCACCGATCACTTTCTCCAACTGGGGGCGAGCCCGTCGGAGTGTGCGGCCTTGGAGGCCGTGTTGGGGGTTCGTGAGGGCATCCCTGCGGCGTTGCAGCGCGCAGCGCTGCTGCAGATGCTGGTTCGCCTCGCGCGGTCAGCCTGCGTCTGCATCTTTGAGGATGCGGCGCGCAGCCCGCTGTTGCTTCGTCTGGTTCAGGATGGTTTGCGGGCCGCGCTGCCCATCTGCTTCATCCTCACCGTCCGTGCCGAGACCGTGGTGTCAGCCGGGAAGCGATGGGTGTCCCTTCGCACACACCCCAGGGCGACGGTCATGGAGCTGCAGCCACTGCCGCCGCCTTTATGGGGCGCGCTGATCGATGGCTTTTTGCCCTTCGAGCCTGGTCTGCACGCGCTCCTTGCACAACAGTCGGCTGGAAACCCCGGCGCCGCGGTGGCGCTGATTCGCCAGTGCGCCCAACAGAAGATCTTGGAGCCCTCTTCGGCGGGGTTTCGCCTTCGATCGGGTGCGCGTGTGCCGAGCATCTCGGCAGAAAGCGACGTTTTCTGGCGAAAGCAGCTCGCAGATGTGCTGGAGATGGCCTCAACCGACGCACAGATCGCATTGGAGCGGTCGGCGGTGTTGGGCAGCCACATCAATGCGACGGAGTGGGCCGCGATCTGCGGCGATGATGGGCGTGCCTTGTTGGAGGAGATGTTTCGGATCGGGCTCGTCCATGCCCAGCCTGACGGCTGGGCCTTCGCCCACCGCAGCCTCCGCGATGCCCTCCTCCAGCGCGCAGACGCAGCAGGGCGGCTGGTGGTGCACCACAACCGTTGTGTCGATGTGCTTCGCACACAGGGGGCAGACGCGGAACGGATCGGTCGTCACCTCGTTCAGGCTGGCCGCTCGGCGGAGGCGCTGGCGCCGCTGTTCGACGCTGTCCTTCAGCTTCGTCGGTGTGGCCAATATCGCCAGAGCAGCAGCGTGGCGGTGCTCTGGGGGCAGGCTGCGGATGACGCTGAAACGGCCAGCTCGGCGGATCGGCTGCGGATGCTCGCGGCCCAGGTCAGCAACGCGACCCTGCTCAATGACCTCACGACGGCGGCGCGGCTTCTGGAGCCCGCCCATGCGTTGGCTTCAGGAAACCCCGACGGCTTCGCGGAGCTGTTGATTCATGAGAGCTACGTCCACCGCATCCGCGGCGACGAGGAGAGGGGGTTTCGCGTCACCCAGCGCGCCTTCGAGCAGGGGCAGTCGTCGGACGATCCCCTGATCGCTTCACGGGTTCGGATCTTCTATGCGGCCCGCCTCTCGACGCGGGGCCAACTCGATCAGGCCCGTATTCACCTGCAGGACGCGATTGATCGGCTTGAGGCTTTGCCAGCGTTGTCGGATACGGCGGGCCGGTTCTTGACCGATGCATATCGCCGCGTGGCCTTCATCGACCTGACCGTCGGGAACACTGAAGGCGCACAGCATGCGCTGGATCATGCGCGGCAGGCGGTTGATCGGCGGCACGATCTGTTCTGGCAGCGGAGCTGCGACATCCTTCAGACCGCCATCTGCATCGAACGCAGGGAAATGGCGCGTGCGGGCATGTTGGCCAACACGTCGATGGAGCTGGGGCGCCGCCTGGGCGTCGAGACCATGCAGATCGAGTCTCAACTCCTGATCGCTCACGTTGACATCCTGCAAGGACATTTTCAGGAAGGCTGGGACGCGCTGTCCCGCGTCCTGGTGACCCTTGATCCGCGCAAACGCCAGCAGGCCACCGAAGTGCACATCCTCCGGCTGCCTGCTGCGGCAGCGCTGGGCGCGTGGGATGCGTGGGAGGAAGGCGTCGCTCGTGTCCATGACACTGGCTTGAGCTATCTGCAATGGGCGCAAGCGCTGTCCTGGGCCGGGGAGCAGGCGGTGCGGGTTGGGCGACCCGAACGCGCAGCCACGGTGTGGGACATCGCTGCCGCCATGTTTCATCAACTGGGACGCCCGGCGCAGGCGCAGCAGCTTGAAGAGCGATGTGCCGCGTTGGCAGGCGTTATACAGGGTTCATGACTGTCCTGACCCGCCCTCACTCTGCACGACAAGCCACGGCCATCGCCGAACATGGTGAAGCCGCCATCCCCGTCCTCCGCCATGAGCCCGGCCTCCGCGGCCCGCAAGCCACCTACAGCGTCCGCGCGTTGGGTGTGATCGGGGGAAAAAAGCCTTCGATGCATTGAAGGGCTACCGGGAAGACACACGATCGTCCGTGATCGATGAGCTGATCCATGCCGGCGCACAGTTTGACGCGGCCCGCTACGGAAAGGCC
>JBCBLB010000732.1:0-4655 GCA_038520555.1 Myxococcota bacterium
CCAGGTGACGTTGTAGTCGTGGGCGCCGCCGGAGTAGCGCCGCTCCGCGGATGCTTCCATCACCGGCACGATCTGGCTGTACACGGCGGGCCTGTTCGGCGTGGGGTGGCTGATCGACTTCTTCTTCATCCCGGCGATGGAAGCATCCGCGGAGCGGCGCTACTCCGGCGGCGCCCACGACTACAACGTCACCTGGATGCTGCTGACCTTCGGGGGGATCCTGGGGCTGCATCGGTTCTACCTGGGCAAGTGGCTGACCGGGCTGCTCTGGCTGGCCACCGGCGGGCTGTTCACCCTGGGGCTGGTCTATGACTTCTGGACCCTCAACGGGCAGATCAGCGAAGCCAACCAGGGCTGAGCCTCACTCGATACAACACACGCCCACGCCAGCCACACAGGCCGCCACGGGATCAGCCTTCATCGCCGCGGCTGCGGCGATGCACTGCATCTCTTCGGCCCAACCATCGCCCGGCGGGAGCCGGGGGATCAACGCCTCCGCCGCCCGCTGCGCGTCCTGCCAGTCCGATCGCTCCAGCGCCGACCGGGCGAACGCATAGGCGACCTCGGGCACCTGGGGCGCCAGCCCATATGCGGCCTGTAGCGAGGCATGCGCCGCCGCCAGCTCGCCGTTGGCCCGCTGGGCCGCCGAGAGGTTCAGCCGTAACGCCACTGCGCGAGGCTCGCGCTCGACGGCCATCCAGCCGTATCGCATCGCGTCGCCATACCGCCGATCGACCAGGGCATCTTCGGTCCGCGACTGCAGCCCCCGCACATCCGGCGCCATCAGCCGCAGCCCACCCGGCGGGCAGGGGTTGTCGCATTGGCCGTCGGTTGGCGCCTGGATGAACCACTGCTGCGCACGCAGCGTCGGGCACTCGACCGACCACTCGACCACATCGCCGGCGCGCTCCACACGCGTCACGCCGGGCGCCGCACCGCTTGGACACAGCAGCCGCTCAAACCACAGCGAAGCGCGCATCCCCGACCAGCGGAGGGGATCCGAAGCGGACTGGCCGCGCCCCGGATCGGCGCCCACACACGCCGAGGCCGGAAGCACGCTGTCCGCTGTCGGACACCGGCTCCCCCCTGACCGCAAGAACGCCTCCGCGTCGACGCCCGACATCCCCCAACTCACCGCGAGGCGGCTGGCCTCTGCCGCCGGGCCGCTGTTGATCAGCGGCGTCCACTCGCTGACCGGCGGCTGCGGGTGGCAGCCGAAGACGAGGAACAGCACAAGCATCATCGGTAACACCGGGGCAGACTGACGGACTACAGGTCCTGACCGCTCCCGATTATTCCATCACAGAACCGGCGGTTCGAAGACACCTTCCCCAAACGACACCCCGGCCGGGATGCACCACAGGGTGATGAAGTTCCACTCATCGAAGGCCACCCCGTTGGGGATCGTCAGGGTCAGGGTCTGTCCATCGGACGGGCTGCCGACCAGGTTATCGGTCAGCTCGATGTCCCGGTCAAACTCGGCGCCGTCGGCCAGCAGGAAGAACCGGGCGTTGAGCCCACCGCCATCGTAGACGAAATCCTCGATCTCGATCGTGTCCTCGTCGACAATCACGGCGGTGCCGGAAACGTCGTGGGCGAGCGTGTCCAGCTCCGCGAACCAGCCGACCCCCGGAACCTCATCCTCGTCAACCACCCCATCTCCGCTCCCCACCACGTTGGAACAGGCGACGGCGGTCATCATCAGAACGCTCAGTAGAACCGTACGAACAGCAGACATCGAAGCTCCCCTTGCAGAGTCGTAGGGGAATACACCGCAGACGGGGGTGAGGTTACGCGCCCACAGGAAACAGTCTGGTGCGCCACCGCGGAACGCGCACCCGCCAGGATTATTTTCGTCTCCAATCATCGACGAGCGGAGAAGGGTTTCGAACGATGCGGCCGGCTCTCTGGGCGACGTGTTTATCGTTGGGCGTCCACCGCTCCGGAGAGGGGAACAAGCAGATCAAGGTCGCAGACTGCCCCTTGTTCAGGGCTTGAACCGGTGTATCAAACCACCGCTGCGCGCCGGCCTGGACCCCGAACGTCATCGGCCCGGTCTCCGCAACGTTCAGGTACACCTCCATGATGCGCGCCTTGCTGACCAGTCGCTCCATCCAGAACGTGTACCAGACCTCCAGCCCCTTGCGAATCCATGAACGACCTTGCCACAAGAAGACGTTCTTCGCAGTTTGTTGAGAGATCGAGCTCCCCCCGCCGGTCTGCCTGCCTGACCCGTAGGACAACGCCGCCTTCTCGATGGCGCGCCAGTCGAAGCCATGGTGCTCGAAGAAGCGGGCATCCTCAGAGGAGATCGCCGCCTGAACAACATGATCGGGGATCTGTTCGAGCGGCACCCAGGCGCGCGCGGGCAACAAAAGCTGTCCTTCGGCCTGCCAGTGGGCCTGGACCCGGGCGAGCATGGTCAGGGTGAGCGGCGGGTTGATGACGTTGAGCAAGGCCACCTGCGCGATGGGAACCGCGAAGAAGGCAACCACAGCCAGCAGAATCCCACGGCGCAGGCGACCCAACCATCGTCGCAGCCATCGTCGCAGCCATCGTCGCGACCAGCTCATCGTCGGGACCTCCTGCGGGGGCGTCTGGGGTGAGGACTTCGAAACCGCCGTCGCCGCCGACCCCTTCCGAGATGTCCGCGTCTTCTTCCGCTGCGCGGCGGAGGGGCCCTTCTTTGCGCGGGCGCGCTTTTTGGGCGGAGGAGAGGAGGAAGGCATTCAGCGGAGACGGTTGAAGCGGTAGACCCGAGCGGGCTTTGAAGAGGTAGCCCGCTTCCCGGGGACCTGGGAGATGAGCCCGTCCTCGATCAGGCGATTGAATCGACGACGGAAGTTGCCCCGATCATAGACCTCCCCATGGATGGCTTCATAGACCGTTCGCAGCTCGCCCACCGTGAAGGTCGGCGGCACCAGCTCAAACGCCAATGGGGTGTAGTCGATCTTGTTCCGGATCCGGTCGAGCGCGAGCCGAACCATGTCATCATGATCGAAGGCGAGCGCGGGCTTGTCCCGCAGTGGCCACCACTGCGCGAGGGCGGCGTCAGAGTGCAACGCTGCGCGGGGCGCAAGGTCGGGCCGCACCAGCGCGCACCATGCCACCGAGATCACCCGCATCCGCGGATCCCGATCCGGGCGCCCGAAGGTGTACAGCTGCTCCAGGTAGACCGACTCACGTGGCAGGCTCGTCTCTTCCAGAAGCTCACGGTAGGCGGCATCTTCCACGCTCTCCCCGCCCGTGTTCGAATCATCGACGCGCACAAACCCACCTGGCAACGCCCACTGTCCTTCAAACGGAGGTGTCCCCCGCCGGATCAGCAACACCTTCACGTCGGCGTCCTGGACCGTGAAAATGACCAGATCGACGGTGACCGCCGGGCGGGGAAAGTCTTCAGCACCCATCATCTGAGTCGATATCATGCACACGCGAAGGCGCCCCAGGGGGACATACATCCCTGGGGCGCTGGAGAAGAATTCGATTCAGTTGAGGTTTCGCGACCGGCATTTCGGAGGGCTGTGCGAAGACGGTTCCCCTGAGGATCTCCGCGCGCTCCGAAGACCGCCTGGTGGTTCTTCTCATCAGCGGTCGCTGGTTTCCTGTGCAGGAGCTGTACCAGCCTTTTCTCTTCAGAAAATCATGCAGTGACCGATGCTGTAAGCCTACGCGCGCGCTTACCAAACAGTGCGCGCGCAATCCCGTCACAGACCATCAACAAAAAAAAAAGCGCCCCAGAGAACGTTATCTCGGGGCGCCAGAGTGTTGAGATTACGCGACCGGTATAAACCAATCAGTGCAGTTCTTTTTCAAAAAACATCTCGATCCCCCCAGACCTTCGATGTTTTAAAGAACCACTGAGTCGTCCCCCTCTTGGATTCCCCCCCGGGAATAAATGAGAGTTCGTGCTCGGTTTCTTCTGAAGCACGAACCATGCCAGGGGGAGCCGGATCACCCACATCGGTAATCACGTGAAATCGCGCACGAAAAACCCAGCGCGCATCCGCGCGCGCAGTGCGCGCGCATGCGCGGACTGACAAATCCACAAACCCATGTTTTTAAGCGATCAATGAAACAAGCCGAAGCGGCGCAGTGCGCAAACCTTCCCGATGCACCGTCTCGAATCCCTGCTTAACCCCACACGCCGGACGGATGTGCACCGCTTGTCCCATCCATGAAGGGAACCCTTCGATCCGCACCATCACAGATCGAAATCCGCATCGTGACGGTCATGTGTCAAGCCAGATCCCGATATCGTCGCGCGCTGTCGCCGCGGGGCGGCGCGCAAAATCGTCACAGCGCGCGCAGCGGGTCAGGCGTCACCAGACTGCAACCTGTTTATGCAGTCCGATCCATTACATGTGATCGGTCATGATCTGGTCATTGCTCATATCGCTGGCATGTACGGCACCGGAAACAAACGCGACGCCCCCCACAGAAGACGCGGACGCGACACTCCACACAACGATCGGCTCGATCCCGCTTGTGCGGGTTCAACTCAACAGGGCGGCGGACGTCTTCGTCGAGTATTCGTTCGATGAAGACGGTGCTCCGATGACGACTCCCGTCACCCGCGTCGGACCGGGCGCGGAACCGCTGCCGCTTCTGGGGATCCCCTTCGAGCGCTCGGTTTCGTGGACGGTGTGGGTCGA
>JBCBLB010000915.1:0-2992 GCA_038520555.1 Myxococcota bacterium
AGAGAACCAGGGCACCGGAGTTGCCCGACAAGACCACCCCACCACCCTCCACCACAGACCAAATATGCTGTCTGAATTTCCTCTCAGCGCGACCCGCTCAGCAGGGTCGCCATCCGCAGATCAAGCGGATCGGTCTGGGTGATTCCCGATACGGTCTGTCTGGAAAACCCGCTGCGGATCAGCCCCCCTGCTTTACGAGCGTCTCGGCGATTGCATGCCCGATCCCCTCGGATGCCCCGGAGACCAACGCAACGCTCATCGTTTATACCCTTTCCGGATAATCGCGAAATTCTCGACCGTTACGGATTCCCCGGTGCGAAGATGGTGCTCCAGCGCGATGAGATAGTCCTGCGTATCTCGGCGAAGGGAGCCCTTGACGAATCCGCCCAGGAACGCTGGCGCGGTCCGGTACTCCATGTCCATGACGAATCGCGAACGGTCCGGTCCCTCCGGGATGATGCGGGTATGGATGATCGTATTCTCGATATCCAGCGGAACCCCGTCCGTCTGGAAGATGCGGACAGAGAGGGTGTGTTGCTCTGGATCGAAAGCCACAATCTTTTCGTGGATGACCTGCTCACCGGACTCATCAAAATTGCAGTAGCGCTCTGCGCCCAGCTCGCCGGTGAGCGAGCCCTCCAGATAATCGGATGCGAGAATGCGGGGATGGAAGTTCGCGATACCTCCGAAGTCGACGATCGCCGTGTCCCACAGAACATCGGCAGAGACTGGGAACGAGCGCTCGACGTGGAAGGTCTGTCGAGGCTTATCGAGCGACTGGCCCAGGGCCGTAGATGACGTCAGCGCGAGCAATAGCCCGCCCAGGAGACCCTTTTTCATGGATCCCTCCTCGGAAAACGCGGCAAACGCCGCAGTGAGTGAACCGTGAGTGGTTCAGGTGGTCATGGCAGAGAGGCGCACGGCGTGGGCCCGGCACCGGGGGAGCCCATCGAGCAACCCCACCCGGTCACAAAACCCGGTCCCCCAGCCGATCAGCACGTCGGCCGCAGTGAACCGCTCGCCCAGCAACCAGGGCCCAGAAAGGCGATCTTCGACCACCGTCAGGCACCGGATCAGGTCCAAACGGCTGGTCTCCGTCTGGGCGTGGCGCCAGATGTTGACCGTGGGCTCCATCGTGGCAACCCCGAAGATGATCCAGGCATAATACTGCGCCCGCTCTGGGGTCCCCACCGACGGCGCGAGGGCATCGCCCGGCGCGAGATCCGCGATGGTGAGGATCTGGGCGGCCGATTCGATCACTGGCTGGCCGTCGACCAGCAGAAGGGGCACCTGGCCCAGGGGATGGAGCGCACGATACGCCGCTGCCGAGCGTTCGGATTCGGTAGGGATACGGATCGAATACGGAAGCCCGGACAGCTCCAGGGCGATGCGCACCCGCTCCGAACGACTGCCAGGGGAATGGTAGAGCACCAGATCGGCCATGGGGCCTCCGCATCAGGGACTGTTATGGAATAGCGCAACACGGATGCACAGAATTCGTTAAGAATTTCATAACCCAGTGCATTTATGCAATGGAGCCCAGGTGACCGAACAATGGGACCATCTCCGCCACTTCCTCGCCCTGTCTCGGGCCAGCTCTCTACAACGCGCGGGGGAGCGGCTGGGGGTGAGCCATACCACCGTCCTGCGGCGGGTTCGTGCGCTGGAAAGCACGATGGAAACCAAGCTGTTCGATGTGACCCCCGAAGGGTGGGGGCTCACCCCCGCCGGTGCTGAGCTGCTCTCCCATGCGGAATTGATCGAAGAACAGTTCAGCGACATCAGTCGGGCGTTGGTCGGTCGTGACCCACAGATCAGGGGGACAGTCGTGATCGCTGCGCCCGAGTCGATCGCGATGTCCATCCTCCCCGGCGTCCTCGCAGCGCTGCGGGAACGTCACCCGAACATCGAGATCGACCTGCGGGTGTCTCGTGCGCATGTGGATCTTTCAAGCCGGGAAGCCGACATTGCACTGCGCATCACGCGGACCCCTCCAGAGCACCTGATCGGTCGGCGGCTGTTTCCGGTCGGCCTCGTTTATGTGGCTTCGTCGGATTATGTCGCCGCGCACGGTGCGGACTTTCCGTCCGAGGTGGGAAACCATCGGTTTATCGTGATCCGTGGAAACCCCGGACCCGCACAGGCGCAGCTCTCGCTCTCGCTTCATCCCACCGCGCTCCTTCAGGTCGACTGCTTCGTCACGGCCGGGCAGCTTTGTCGGGCAGGGGTGGGCATCACCGAGCTGCCCACGACCGTCCTTGAGCATGAGTCGTACCTGGTCCCCATGAAGGGGGCGCCGAAGCGGGGCGCCTCTCCGCTTTGGCTGCTGATGCCCCGCGAGCTGCGCCGCCTTGCGCGCGTGCGGACCGTCGCGGATTTCCTCTTTGATGCCCTTCGTCGCCCCTCAAGCTGAAGCGGCGAAAGACAGCCCCTCGACATAGCGTCCGGTGCGGCGCGCGTGCCAGTCCACGTTCCCCCGCATCCAGCTCTCCATCAGCGCGCACCCCGCCCACTCCTGCGCCGGACGGTACGACAGGTACATCGCCAGCGCCTGGTCCGTGTAGCGACACGTCTTCTCCAACGCAGCTTCTGGGGACAGGCCCTCGAGCTGCTCGAAGACGATGGCCAGGTTGGAGACCTCGCCCCGTGAACGTTCCTTCATGAACGAGAACGCGTCGTTGGCGTACGAGATGTGGAGGTTGCACCAACGGGCCATCTCGGCGTACCGCACCGGTCGACCGTCGAGGGGGATGCCCCGGAACAGGTAGCCCAGCTCCAGGCACAGCTCGACGGCAGAGAACCGCAGTCGCCCCCGGATGTAGGCCTCGACGCTCGGGAATCCACCGCGATCGCGGTGGGTGCTCTCTTCGATGTTCCTAGGTTTGCTGACAGTATCGGGAGCAACTTCGCAGCATGCCTGCGGGGAGCGCACCGAACTGCACCGAGCTTCTCAGTGGCTCAAAAATTGACCGAGAACCTGTCTCTTGAGACT
>JBCBLB010000882.1:0-3262 GCA_038520555.1 Myxococcota bacterium
CGGACCTCCTCGCCATACTTCTCGCCGAACAGGGCCATGGCCCCCTGGTTCATCGCCGCGTCGATGGCCATCACCTCTGCGGTGAGCGTCGTGTTGCGCAAGATCTCGCCATAGACCATGTCCTCGATCTGCTGAAGCTCTTGTGCCGTGACGGGCTTGGGGTGCGAGAAGTCGAACCGGAGACGCTTGGGATCAACCAGCGAGCCCTTCTGCATGACGTGGTCCCCGAGCACAGAGCGAAGCGCAGCGTGCAGCAGGTGGGTCGCGGAGTGGTTGAGCCGGGTGCGATCGCGGCGGGCGCCGTCGACCTGCATCTCGACCACATCGCCCACTGAAAGGACCCCTTCGACCACCTCGATGTGATGGAAGAACAGGCTCCCGGCCGGCTTCTTGGTGTCGCTCACCGAGGCCCGGCCGTGGTTGGCCCGGATCTCACCGGTGTCCCCCACCTGACCGCCGCTCTCTGCATAAAACGGCGTCTGGTCAACCACTGCGATGCCCTTCTGACCACCCTCAAGTCGGCCGACGTCCCGCCCCGCGGCATCGAGCAGGGCCACAATCTCTGCGCCCGTGAAGTGGTCCCGGTCGTAGCCGAGGAATTCGGTGGGGTACTTCTCGGCGAGGGCGTAGACGTCGGCGGTGATGGCGGTCCCTGCTGCACCGGCTCCTTCACGGCTCTTGCGGCGCTGCTCGGCCATCTCCTCATGGAAGCCGTTCATGTCGAGGGTGTAGCCCTTCTCTTCGGCGATCAGATCGGTGAGATCGGTGGGAAAACCGAAGGTATCGTACAGCTTGAAGACGTCCTTGCCCGGGATGGTGCGAACGTCTTCCTTCAGCCCGGAGATGACGTCTTCCAGCAGGGCGAGGCCGCGGCTCAGGGTGCGACGGAACCGGGCCTCTTCCCCGCGGGTGTTCTCCAGGATGAACGACCGACGATCGACCAGCTCGGCGTAGTCTTCGCCCATCAGTTCGATGACCTTATCGACGGTCTTGTCGAAGAACGCCGTGTCGAGGTTGATCTTGACCCCGAAGCGGATGGCGCGTCGCATGATCCGGCGGAGCACATAGCCCCGCTCGGTGTTCGAGGGCATGACCCCATCGGCCATCAAGAACGCTGTGGCCCGGGAGTGATCGGCGATGACCTTCAGCGCGACGTCCACCTCATCGTCTTCGCCATAGGTCACCCCGGCGAGGCCGGCGGCGGTCTGGATGAGGTCCTGGAAGGTGTCGGTGTCGTAGTTGGAGTAGACGCCCTGCATCACCGCGGCGATCCGCTCAAGACCCATCCCGGTGTCGATGGACGGCCGGGGAAGTGGCGTCATCTGGCCGGTGTCGTCCCGGTCATACTGCATAAAGACCAGGTTCCAGATCTCGATATATCGATCGCTCTCGGTCTCCGGACCGCCCGGTGGGCCGTGCTCGGGCCCATGATCGTAGAAAATCTCCGAGCAGGGGCCGCAGGGGCCGGTGTCGCCCATCGACCAGAAGTTGTCCTTGGCGCCCAGCCGCTGGATGCGCTCCGCCGGAACGCCGGCGACGTCCTTCCACAGCTGTTCAGCCTCATCGTCTTCTTCATACACCGTCACCCAGAGCTTCTCCGCCGGGATCTTCAGGTCTTCGGTCAGCAGCGTCCACGCCAGCTTGATCGCGTCGGTCTTGAAGTAGTCGCCGAACGAGAAGTTGCCGAGCATCTCGAAGAAGGTATGGTGGCGGGCGGTGCGGCCGACCGCTTCCAGGTCGTTGTGCTTGCCGCTGACCCGGAGGCACTTCTGTGAGGTGGTCGCCGTCGAATAGCCCCGCTGCTCCTTGCCCAGGAACACGTCTTTGAACTGCACCATGCCGGCGTTGGTGAAGTACAGCGTCGGATCATTGGCGGGGATAAGCGCCGAGCTGGCGACCACTTCGTGGCCGTGCTGGCGGAAGTACTCTAAAAAGCGGCGGCGGATCTCGTTGGACTTCACGGTCTGCTCCAAGGGTGAAGTCGCACTCTATGTCCGCGCTACACCCAGAGCAACCCCTCCAACGGAACCCGACCGGGGGGATGCACCGTTGGGCTACTGGATGCGGACGTCGCCCGACCCATCTTCGACGATCGATACATCGCCCACCTCTCGCAGCACGATGTCGCCCGAGCCGTCTGTGACCCGCACCTCACCGGTGATCTGAGACGCTCGGATGTCGCCGGAACCGTCCTCGATCGTCACATCGCCATCAACACCGTAGACGTCCATGTCCCCCGATCCATCCAGGATATCGATCGCGCCAATCACGCCATTGATGTCCAGATCCCCCGAGCCGTCTACCACGGTCAATCCACCGCTCAGCTCATCGATCCAGATGTCCCCGGACTCGTCGTCCAGAAAGAGGCCGTTGACCCGCGAGATGGTCAAGTCGCCTGAGCCGTCCCGCACCTCGACCAGGAGCCGAGATGGGACCGTCATCAGCACCCGCATCGAGTAGCCGATCTCGACGTCGTCGAGGATGGCCAGCGCCTTCGCTACGCCGTTGTCCGACTGCAGATCCACGATCAGATCACGAGATGCGTCCAGGTCCCGATCGGAACCCTCTGGACCGAGCAACGTCACAGTCATCGTGATGGCCGTCGCTGCGTCGTCGCCCCGGATCTCCATGTCGCCCATGCCCTGCGTCACCCGAAGGCTCTCTATGCCCCCGGCGTCCAACGTCTGCTGCACTTCATCGACAACGCGGGTCGGGGACAGATCAACACATCCAAGCAGGCTCAGGAAGGGAACCGTCGCCAGGATCATAGGGGGGGTGGCAAAGCGCATCGTCTCCTCCAGGATTGCGCGGTTGTGCTCAATAGACACCGCTCCAGAGAAAATGCGCCACCACCCCCAGAAGATTCATCGCACGACGCGCTTCAGGCTTCCGCGACCGGTTTATCGCCATCGTCGGAGATCAGACCGTGCGCCTTCCGAATCTCACGGTTCATGGATTCGAAGGTCCCCGGGTTGTCGTTGAGGAAGTCCCGCGCCGCTTCGCGCCCCTGGACCCGATCTTCGCCCAGCGAATACCAGGATCCCGACCGCTTCACCAAGCCCTGTTCAAGGCCCATGTCAATGATCTCACCGGTACGGCTGATGCCCTCACCATACAGAATCTCAAACTCAGCCTGACGGAACGGCGGCGCAAGCTTGTTCTTGACCACCTTCACCCGCGTCCGGTTGCCCAGCACTTCGTCACCCTTCTTGATGGCGCCGATGCGACGGATATCCAGACGGACGCTGGCGTAGAACTTCAG
>JBCBLB010000448.1:0-8232 GCA_038520555.1 Myxococcota bacterium
AGCATGGGTTCAGTCATCGACGATGCCCGCCCAGTAGAGGGGGAAGAAGATCCCCAGCAGGAGCATCGTGGCGCAGGGTCCGCCGAGAAACAGGGCGATGACGCTGCCGATGAGGGCGAGCTTGATGCGACTGCGCAGGGTCTCGCCGACGACTTCGCCGGTGCAGCCGTTGATGAGCACCCGCCAGGATCGGTCCCGCAGGTAGAATACGCCGATATAAACGGGCACGAGGACGTGTTCGCTGCGGATATCCTCGGCGGTGAATGAAGAGCGGATGTCGCTCAGCGCGTGGCGTTCCTGGAGGATCTTCTCATGGCGCAGCTTCAGCTCGTCGAGCCCTTCGACTTCTGCGACGCGTTGGGACCGCTCGCCGACTTCTCGGGGGATCCCCAGGTCGCGGTCGTCGGCGGGGATAAAGTCGTCTCTGAAGTGGTCGAGCGCCCGGATCTCTGCGCGGGTGAGGGCTTCAGAGGTGACGACGAAGGCGTCGTTGATCCGCTCGTGTTCGATGCCCCACCGGGGCCGCTTCCCTGAGCGGGTGGAGCGATCCCGGATCTTGCCGGTCCACCGGGTCTTCATCTCCGCAGAGAACCGGAGGGCGGGCACATAGACGGGTTTTACCTCAACCTTCGCGGAGTCCATCTTGTATGGGCGCATCCAGGACTTCTTGGCCCAGGCCTGGAACCGCGCGCGGGCGTCGTCCTGGCTGAGGACCAGCGGCGCGGCGCGATCGGGGGGTTGGACGGCGATGTCGATGGGTTGCAGGTGGGTCATCTCGGTGCCACAGAACAGGCACCGGGGCAGGGGCTTGCCCACCTGAACCGCCACGGCGCCGCCGCAGTTTTCGCATCGCAGCGCCTTCACAGGAACAGCTCGGCGATGACGACGAGCAGAAAGAAGCCCGCGAGCAGGCCCATGCCCACGATCAGGAGGAAGATCGTGGCCCCCAGGATCCAGGCGGCGATGCGCCCGGTCGAGGAGGGCAGGTTGGCGGCGACCGTGCCGGTCTGCCCGTTGACGAAGATGGACACCGGCCCCTTCGGCCCGCGAAAAGACGCGATCCAGACCGGCAGGAGCACCGCCTGGACGTCACCGAGCTGAACCGCGCGATCCATCTGGACGTTGCGGGTGCGCATGGCGCCGAACATCTCTTGTTCGAGGCGCCGCTTTCCGACCGTGACCAGCTCTTTCCGCGCCGTCTGCTCGGCGTCTTCCAGGGCGATGGCGGGCCGCTCGGCCTCCAACCCGGCGAGCAGATGGGGGTCATAGGGCAGCGCCCGCTCCAGCTCGAAGGGCTCCAGGCGGTTGGAGAGGTGCTCGCTGAGCCCCTTCGAGGCGCTGACGAGGTGATCCTGCCACTTCAGGACGTGTTCATGGTTGAAGTCGGGGAACCACTCGGTGTAGGTCCGCTTGTTTTCGCCGGACCCGCGGGTGTACCGGATCCCAAGGTCGGCGGAGACCTGGGTGACCACCATTCCATTGAAGGCGTAGAACGGCACCATCACTGGATGCAGGGACTCTGCCTTCGTGGCTTTCTTGAGCTTGGGGTGTAGAAACCACCGGGACCGGAGGTGCCGGGCGATGCGATCTTCGGCTTGTTGCCGGTTGAGGCGGAACGGGGCGAGCCGCTTCGGCGCGTCGAGGGTGCGGACATCCTGGGCGATCGCCAGCGGCGTGGCGCAGAAGGCGCACGCCGACGACATCGCGGCCCCTTCCACGACGGCGCCGCATTGCGGACAATTCTGGATGACCTCGGCGTTCATCGCGGACCGGCTCCCCTGCAGCGTGTCAGATGTCGATTTTCATCGGAAACCGGAGCTGAAGTCGAGCCCCGCCGCTGATCATCAGCCATGGACGCCCATCCAGGCCGATATTGGCGTCGGAGACGTCGGGCGTCCACCCGGCCCCGACGCTGCCGGTGAGGGCGAAGCCGACCCGTTCGCGCTGGTTGGTCTGCACTTCCGGATCGATCGAGGCGCCGAGCCACCCCTGGTTGATCGCGTCGCCGCCCCCGGCGCCGCTGAGGTTGAGCCAGGCGATCCGCGGCGCGACCGATACAGAGACGTGCGGCCCCTTCGCCCGCCCCTGGTGGACCAGGGCCATCGAGATCGGCGACCAGCTCGCCCCCCGCAGCGCCGCCCCCTCGTCCTGAACGGGACCGATGAACACGGCGTCTGGAATGAGCAGGGTGGGAAGCGGCCGGACATGAAGATCAGGCATGTCGCGAACCATTCCCCGATACTGCTTGGGGATTCGGCGGCGCACCTTCTTCTTTCGAAGTGTCTTTTTGCTGACCCAGCCTTCGGCCTGCAGGGCGAGGCCGAGGGAGGGCGCGCTGAATTGGCCAGCCCCGCCCACGACGCCGATCGTGGGGCCGATGCCCACGTTGACGATGACCGGAATCTTCGCCGCATGGGCAGCGAACAGCGCCAGGAACATCATGACCATGATCATCATCTCGATCAGTGTATCACCCTCGACCAACACAGGATAATCTTACTGATATAGATCACTATATCAGTAGATGTTTCCCATTCGGAACCAGTGCGCTGATGTCGCCCCCGAACGCGCTCATTCCGAATCGCCCTGCCCCAGAAGTAAGGGGTCGCGTATTGAGAACGAAATTCATTATGTTTAGAATGAATGAGACATCCCATGCCCCACTCCTCAATCGGTTGGTTCCGATGATCGCACGTGTCGCCCCATGGTGGGCCCTGATCGGTTTCTCGCTGCTGCTTTGTGTGTCCATCGTGCGCTTGACCCCCAAGGCCCTCGCCGGGTTGACAGAGCCCACTCTGTTCACCCTGTTGGTGTATGGGGTGTCCGTCGCCATCATGTTGTATGCCGAAGGGTATCGCGGCTTTCAACAGCGGTTCTCCCCACGATTCGCACAACGCGCCCTGGCGATTCGCCATGCGCCGACCGCTGCTCGGGTCCTCTTCGCGCCCTTCTATGCGATGGCGTTGTTCGACGCTCCACGGCGCCGCATGATCGCGTCCTGGGTGCTGCTGTTCATGATCATCGTCCTCGTCGCGCTGGTCGCGCAGCTGGAGCAGCCGTGGCGGGGCGCCGTCGACGCGGGCGTGGTCGCCGGGCTGACGTACGGTCTGCTCGCGACGATCGGGTGCTTCTTCTCCGCGCGCCGCCATCTCGCCCACCTCGCCGAGGTCGATGCCCCCCTCGAAGCGGTCACGTCCTCGAAATAAAGAAGGCGACCACACAGGCTCGCTGGCCATCTTCGACAGGGCAGACGAAGTGCCAGAGCTCAGGCTTGTGGCAGGCGAACAGGACCGCGGTGTTGGGGCGGGGCTGGACCGTGAACAGCTGCTCTCTGTGGTCGACCATCCATGACTCCAGCGCGGGATCCTTCGCGAAGAACGTGCCTTGTTGGTGGAGTCCCTCGCAGGCTTCGGTGACCGGATTCCAGACCGGATCCCCCCAGGGGTCGAAGAAGGGAAACACCACCTCGCCGCCCTTTTGGGGAGCTTCCAGGTAAAACAGCAG
Organism: Myxococcota bacterium; assembly: GCA_038520555.1. GTDB lineage: Bacteria > Myxococcota_A > UBA796 > UBA796 > UBA796 > JBCBLB01. The sequence continues at coordinate 3,505 of JBCBLB010000448.1, forward strand.
GCTGAACCGCCGATCTTCGCGGTGGTTGCGGTCATGGTGGAGGAGGCCGGTGTTCCCCTCGAAGCGGAGGAGGACCTGCTGGGTGAGGAGGCCGGTCAGCTCTGGGAATCGCTCGTGTGCCGCACCAAGGACCCGCCGGCCGAACGGGGTGTCCTGCTGCTTCCCTCTGACCGCCGGCCCGCCGCGGCGGGCGCGGGCGAACCGACGGGCCACCGCAAGCTCTGGCCCGGACAGCAGGTCATGGACGATCTGAATCTTCATCGGCTGCCAGGATACAATCAATCCATGACAGATCCGCAAGCCGCGATCGCATCGCTCATCAACGCTGGGCACATCGACCAGGCGCTGGAGCTGATCCGAGCAGCGGGGTTGACCGGTCTGAGTCTGCCGCGGGTGCGACTGTATCGAGCGGTGCTGGGGGCGATCTCGCTGCCGCAGGTGAACCTGCACGGCGCGAATCTGCGAAGCGCCAACCTCGATGGCGCCGATCTTCGTGGGGCAACCCTCAAAAAGGCGACGCTCGACGGCGCGTCGCTCCGCGGGGCGAACCTGCGCGGCGCGACCCTGGTCAGCGCCCAGGCCTCCGGCGTGGACTTCGAAGACGCGGACCTGAGCGACACCCGGATGCAGGGCGTCGACTTCCAGGGCACCTCCTTCCGGGGGACGAACCTGCGCGGCGCCAACCTGCGTCAGTGCAAGATGCGCGGCGTCGACCTCCGACGGGCGAACCTGGCCGGCGCAGATCTATCGGGCGCCGCGCTGCTGGATGCGCAGCTCCAGGGCGCGCAGTCTGACGCGCAGACCCGCTGGCCGTCGGGGTTCACCCCGGAACACCTTCAGGCGTAAGGTCGTCTCCTGCCAGGGGTGGCGTGCGGTTCGATCGACGACGAAGACCCTCCACCGGTCCTTCAAGTCGATAAAATCATGGTTTAATAGAAGTTATCGGTAGATAATATAAGATCAGCTTAGGGAGCCGGGTGGCGGATGGCGCCGTACATTTTCGTATCCATGGTTGAGCCCCCTGCTCACCATGATCCCCCCCGGAGGTCTGCCGACGATGCCATCCCCTACGATCCTGGCAATGTCCATGATGATGCATGAGGTCCACCACACCGAGGCGATCGCCGCTGCGGCGGAGGCGGTCGACTGCGCGACACCTGCAGCGGTGGAGGGGTGTGACGATCAGGACTTCATGCCGACGGTGTTCGTCAACGCCGACGGCATGCCGCTCCCGGACACCAGCCGGCCGGCGGTGAGCGTCCTGACGATCGAAGAGATGCCGATGAACGTTCGTGAGGTGATGATCAGCGTCGACATCCGCCACACGGCACGGGGCGACATGGAGGTGAACCTGTATACGCCGGACGGCTCTCGCTACCGGCTGAAGGGGCACAACGAGGCGGATCGCATCGACGACCTGAACACCTGGTGGATCATCGACGGCACCTACGAGCAGATCGTCGGGGATTGGCGCCTGGAGATCATCGACCACTACTATCAGAACGAGGGCCACCTGAGTGAGTGGCGCCTGGAGTTCTCGGCGACGCCGTTCGACGATCGTTGACCCCACCAAAACACCCGCCCCGGGGATATGCCGGAGGCGGGCGCGACGGGTTGGGCTGCGGTCAGAGCTCGAGGCCCGGATCGGGGATCGGGTCGACGCGCTGGTAGACCCGAACCCAGTCGACGAGCATCTCGTTGCTGTCGGGGGTCGACTCGTCGGGGGCTTCGACGGGGTTGCCGCCGATGGCGAGGTTGAGCAGCAGGAAGAACGGGTGGTCGAAGACCCAGCCGCCGTTGACGTCGCCGGGGTGGGCGGTGTGATAGAGCACATCGTCGACGTACCAGGCGATGTGCTCGGGGTCCCAGTCCACACGGTAGACGTGGAAGCCGGTGACGTCTTCGCCTTCGGGGAACTCATACTCAGCGCCGAAGGCGTCCCCGGCGGAGTAGCCAGGGCCGTGGATGGTGCCGGAGATCTCCGTCGCGGAGCGGGCGAAGTTCTCCATCACGTCGATCTCCCCACAGAAGGGCCAGGAGATGTCGTCGATGTCATAGCCGAGCATCCAGAACGCCGGCCAGAGGCCGGTGCCGAACGGAAGCTTGATCCGGGCTTCGACGCGGCCGTACAAAAACTCGAACTTGTCCTGGGTGACGATCCGGGCGCTGGTCCACTGGCTGTCTTCGATCACCTCACGCTTGCCGGTGATGGCCAGAAACCCGTCGCCGTTCATGCTGACGTTGTCGACGCTGTTGGTGTAGTACTGGAGCTCATTGTTGCCCCAACCGTTGTCGCCGGTGCCGATGTCATAGTCCCAGTTCGCAGCGTTGGGGAGCGTATCGGCGGCGCCGTTGAACTCATCGTTCCAGACGAGCTCCCAACGCTCGCCCTCCAGCGAGTTCTCATCGGTGTCACAGGACGTAAGCGCAAGCCCAGTGAGGAGCCCAGTGAGGAGCACAGTGAGGACGGTACGCATTATTCAACCTCTTCAGCGGTGAAGTAGACATCATCGATCAGGAAGGAGGTGTCTGCCTCAACAGGGCCAGGCCGGATGATCTGCAGACCCGCGGTGACCTGGTCCAGCGGCGGAACCGGAACCATCGCAGAGATGGGGATGTTGAGGACGTGCCATTCGCCGTCGGCCACGAAGCCGAAGTCGCTGACCACCGCGCGGCCGGGAATGATATCCCCGTTCTGGTCCGCCCCGTCCACGCCAAGCGTGAGCCCCTCAAAGTTGAGGTCCTCAGACTTCAAGGCGACGTGCAGCGTCGTCCATCCGGTGAAGTCGATCGGGCCCCCGGAGAAGTTGATGCCCCCACCAAGATAGCCAGCGCCCGCCTGCACGGCGAGCCGATCGCTGGTGAACCCCTCAACGTGGTCTTCGTCCGGGATCGGGACATAGGTATTGTCGTAGATGAAGTAGTTGACCGCGGCGTTGTCGATGACGATCTCTTCGGTCGATTGACCTTCGTAGAAGACGCTGAACGCCAACCGCGGGACGCTGGGATCAAACGGGGTGTCCCCAGGCAGGCTGCCGTCATCGACGGCGCCAGAGTCCGCAGAGATATCCGGATAATCGGGGTTTCCCGGATCGGGCCGGCATGCCACAGCAACCACCGCGGCCACAACACTCAGGAGCAGTTCGGTTCTCATGTTTCAGTTCCCGTTGTAGGTTGCAACGAAGGATCCGTCAGATTGTTCGACCAATACCCAACCCGCAGGGACTTCCCCCCCGAGCTCTTCGAGCCCCCGGATGGTGTCCGCCAGAAGATCGGAACGCACATTTCCTGTGACGTCGAACGTCGCAGTGCTATCTGCAAATTCGTTCAAGCAGTTCTGGTAGCCACGGACCGCGATGCTGCGGGCGTAGACCAGATCAGCGTCGTCGGCCAGGCCAAAGTTGTAGATGTCCTTGGCCGCGGCAGCGGCGAAGTACTGATGCTCGCCGGTGGGCTCCTGGACCAGGGCCTGGGCCCAGCCGTAGAATGCGGGCACCGGCCCCAACGTCGCGGCGTCAAACTTGGCGTCGATGCTGATGCCGAAACGGAATGGGTTTTCCGGGTGGGTCGAGATCGAGGCGTTCGGGTGAACCCCCTGATCGGGATCCAAGACGATGAACTCGATATCTGCGAGGCTCTCACCGTAGATGAACGACGGGTCATCCAGCTCGTCGCATCCCGCGACGAGGGCACCTGCAGACAGGCTGCAGAGTAGGGTTCGAAGCATTGTTCCACTCATCGCATCACTCGCAGGTAGGTGAAGAGCTCGCCTTCCCAGGCGCCAGGCTCGATGTTGCTGAAGGTCTCCCCGGTGGCGGAGTCGATGGTCAGCGGCGGCGCCTGGTCGAAGGGACTGGAGACGACACTGAACTCATTGAGGCCACGAACCTTGGCGCGAACGCCGAGTCGGGTGGACATGTTGAGGAACTGGGCGCGACCCACCCCTGTTGAGACATCTAACATCGTCTGATAGGGGAAGGTAAAGTTGAAGTCCCGATAGAAGTCGAAGGGCCCCCAGTCGTTGAACCGGGCAAAGCCCTGAACCAGCAACCGGCCGCGGGCCGCGGTCAGGTCCACACCAGCCCGGGTAATCAGCCGATCGTCGATGCCGCGGGACTGTTCCTGAGCGACATAGGGCGCGAGCACCCAACGGGTCCCGTTCGTGTTGAGCATGATCCGGCTGGTGATCGTCCAGACGTCGGCGGCCGGGGGGCTGCCAGGGAACGCGAACAGGGTGCCGTCGGCGGTGAAGCTGAACTGCGCATCGCGGACCGTGGGCAGCCGGCGAAAGGCAAGGTCCAGGCTGGCAGCGAACGGCGCGTTCTCCCGATCCAGGTTGTCCCAGGAGAAGAAGTAGCTGCCCGGCGTCGGGTCATAGATGAACAGCAGCTCGCCGCCGTAGGTCTCGCGGTTCTCCAGGACCGCGAAGGGGTCATCGCGGAAGTTCCGGGCGCCGGCGCCCGGGAAGTACCACTGGTTCTCGAGGTCGACCGCGTCCTCCAGCGGTGTGTTCGGGCCGATGAGCGGACGGTTGACCAGGATGTTGGGGCCGATCATGACCGAGGAGCCGACCGGGATGAACATCCCGGCGTTGACATGCCACTGGTTGCCACGGCCGGACGGGCTGAGCGTCCACCCCAGCTGGTTGCGGCGGGTGTCGAAGCCGCCGTCAGCGACAAGCCCCTGATAGCCGCCCTGCAAGAACATCCGGGTCCGCGCCAGCGGACG
>JBCBLB010000082.1:0-20273 GCA_038520555.1 Myxococcota bacterium
CATGCCGTGGCAGGGGGGCGGTGACCACCATGTCCTTGACACCAGCCTTCTTGAGGTCGTGGACGGCGTTGATCAGGCTGTCGAAGTGCGTATAGACGCTCTTGACGGTGCCGTTGGTGACCGAGGCGTTGAAGTTGCCTTCCTGGACAGCGCTCACGCGGCCTCCTCATCCGCCTTGAGCGGAGGTCGGACCAGCTCTTTGATCTCCGCGATGGCGACCGAAGGCATGATCTTGATGAACAGCAAAAACCAGACGCCGAACCAGCCGAAGCTGCCGAGCATGATGCCCCACTCGACCCAGCTTGGGGTGTAGTAGGTCCACGCGGCCGGGTCATACTGGTGCGCGAGCGAACTCGCGATGATGTTGTACCGCTCGAACCACATCCCGATGTTGATGATGATCGAGACGATGAACAGGACAGCGTAGTTGCGGCGCATCGACTTGACCCACCAGATCAGGGGGGCGATGCAGTTGCAGAAGACCATCACATAGAAGACCCAGTCATATTCGCCGACCACACGGTCGGTGAATACGCCCCACTCATAGACGTTGTCAGAGTAGTAGGCGATGTAGTACTCGGTGCCGTAGGCGTAGGTCAGGATGCCACCGGTCAGGATGCACATCTTGGCGAGGTGCTCGAAGTGCCAGACGTTGATGTAGCGGTCCCAGTCGAAGACCAGCGACATCGGCAACAGCAGGGTGATGACCATCGCACAGCCCGAGAAGATCGCGCCCGCGACGAAGTAGGGCGGGAACAGCGTCGAGTGCCAGCCCATCGTCTGCGCCATCGCGAAGTCCCAGGAGACGACCGAGTGGACCGACAAGACCAGCGGTGTCGCAAAAGCAGCGAAGAAGCCGTAGGCGGCCATATAGTGACGCCACTGCCGGTCGGTGCCTCGCCAGCCCAGCGCCATCACCGAGTAGACCTGGTGAATGACGCCGCGGGTGCGGTCACGGATGGCAGCGATGTCGGGGATGAGCCCGATGTAGAAGAAGATGGTCGACACCGAGAAGTAGGTGCTGACCGCGAAGACGTCCCACATCAGCGGCGACTTGAAGTTCTGCCAGAGCTGACGCTGGTTGGGGTAGGGGAACAGCCAGTATGCGTTCCAGGCGCGGCCGACGTGAATCGCTGGGAACAGCCCAGCTGTCATCACCGCGAAGATCGTCATCGCTTCGCTGGCGCGGTACACCCCGGTGCGCCACTTGGAGCGGAACAAGAAGAGGACCGCTGAGATCAGGGTGCCGGCGTGACCGATGCCGATCCAGAAGACGAAGGTGGTGATGTAGACGCCCCAGAAGACCGGGGGCTGATACCCGGCGACGCCGAGGCCCTCGACCAGCTGGACGTACCAGCAGTACCCGCCGTATCCCAGCAGGGCTACGCACAGGCCGAGAAGGCCCATGTAGATCGCGTTGGTTTTAAACAGCGGCCGAAGGATGTCCCTTGTGACCGCCCCGTAAGTGAGGCCTTGCACGTAATACTCCTAGTGGTGGCCGCCGCTGCTCTCAGCGCCGTGTTCGTCGTTCTTGTGGTCGCCGCCCTCAGCCTTGCCGTGAGCTGCGTCTTCATGATGGTCGCCGGCTGCGCCGTGTTCGTCACCGTGTCCACCGCCGTGTCCGTGATGCAGCTCAGACGCGATGTGGTTGATCCGGGCCAGATAGCGGACACCGGGCTTTGCGTTGAGTTCGCCGAGCATCGTGTACGCGCGCTCGTTGTCGAACTTCCTGGCGACCAGGCCGTCCTCATCCTTGAGGTTGCCGAAGGTGATCGCGTCGGCGGGGCAGGTCTGCGCGCAGGCGGTCAGCTTGTGGAGCGCCTGGTCGGGAGCCTTGCCCTGCTTGTTGACGTCACGCCAGGTGTCCTTCACATCACGGATGCGCTGGATGCAGAAGGTACACTTCTCCATCACGCCCATCTCACGGGTGAGAACATCCGGGTTGAGCATCATGTTGAACGAGTCAGGCCAACGATACGTGTGGTAGTTGAACCGCCGGGCGCTCCAGGGGCAGTTGTTGCCGCAATAGCGGGTGCCCACGCAGCGGTTGTAGATCATCGCGTTGAGGCCGTCGAGGTTGTGATAGGTCGCCAGGACCGGGCAGACCCCTTCACAGGGCGCGTGGCTGCAGTGCTGACACATCACCGGCTGGAAGCGAACATCGGGATGTTCGCCTTCGCCTTCCCAGTAACGGCTCAGGCGGATCCACCCCATCGACCGCCCCAGCCGAATCTCTTCGGGGCCGACGATGGCGCTGTTGTTTTCTGCATAGCAGGCGGTCTGACAGGCGCCGCAGCCGGTGCAGCGGTTCAGATCAATCGCCATCGCGAAGCGATAGGTCGGGTGGTCGGGCTCGGGGAACATGTCCACCGAAGGCAGCTGGTCGATGACCCGCTGGTCAATGGGCGGATGGTGCATCGGGACAATGCTGCCAGGGCCCTTGCCGGTGCCCAGGTCGTCGATGCTGACCACATGGTTGATCGAGGGGCGGTTCTGGGTGTCGATGGCGCCCGCGGTGCTCGCGGTGTTGCGCTCGTTGCCCGGAGAGACGCTCGCCCTGGTCGAGGTCAGGATCATCGCCCCGGACTTGTCGTCGGCCTTTGCCGCGATGAGCTTCATCGGGTTCGAGCCGTATGACGCATACCGGCCGCTGCTGGCGTGGCCGTTGCCCATCACGACCGCGACCGCATCGTCCCGCATCCCCGGAGAGGCGAACCAGCCCACCGGGATCTCACCGGCGTCGGTCTTCAGGATGGCGTTTTTGTCCTTCTGAAGGCCCTGCTTCTCAGCCGTCGCGGGGCTGACCTCAATCCAGGTGCCCCAGGTGAACTGGGTCAGCCCGTCCGAGATCTCCTGCGCCCAGGGGCGGTTGGCGTGGCGGCCGTCCAGCAGTCGGATGTGCGGGAACAGCAGCAGATCGAGGTCACCGCCGCCGGTCATCGTCGCCGCCGCCGTCGACGGCGCCGAAGCCAACCGGACGTTGGCACCGACCTTCTCTGCAGGTGCAAACTGTCCACCGTTCTGGAGGGTGTCGGTCCAGAACCGACCGAAGGTGTCGGTCGAGCCAGAGGGCTGGAAGACTTCGCTGTACCACCAGCGGGTCAGGTAGTCCTTGAAAGAATCCGCGTCGAGGTTGGCTGCCGGCATCGCATCTGCGACTTCAGTCTCCTCGCTCTCCTCTTCAAGCTCCACAGCCGCAGGCTCTGCGGCTTCTTCACCGTCTACCGGAGCAGCGACCGCGATCTCAACCTTCAGGCCAAGCGCCTTGGATACCGCCAGGAGGACGTCCTCAGCGCTCCGAGTGTCCTTGAGGGGACGCATGGTTGGCTGCTGGATGGTGTGCACGCCGGCTTCGGTTTCGCTGTCGCCCCACCGCTCCAGGCCGGTGCCCGGAGGGAGAACCAGCGTCTGCGCGGTGATGGAGTCATTCGGCTCGTTGGTGAAGTAGACCAGGGTGCCAGCGGCGCTCAGCGCCGCGTTGACATCAACCCCGGAGGGGAAGGTGTACGCCAGATCTGGACCGTCCACGAACAAGACGCCGACCTTGCCGTTGGCGCAGTCTTTGAGCAGGTTCTCGACGTCCTGGTAGGACGAGCGCGCGACCGTGCGGGCGTCTGCGGGATCGAACACAACCGTCTTGCCGATGTTGCCCGCGACCTCATTGAGGATGAGGGTCGCGATGGCGAGGTCGGTGGGGTTGCCTGAGGTCGTCGTGCCTCCGGGCATCACCGCGCTGGTGTGTTCGGCCATCCAGCCGGCGACTTCCTTGAGCTTCTCCTCAGAGATGCCCGCCGCGTCAGCAGCTTCCTTGACGTTCACCCCAGAGACAAGGCCGCTCGCTGGTCCGTTGTACTTCCGCGCTTCGGCCACAAGCTTCGCCAGTGCCATCGCCACACCGGTCTCTGTCCCGGGCTTCACCCGAAGGTGAAGGTCCGACAGCGCGCTGGTCGCGCCAGCACGTGGCTCGATGGCGACGAAGCGGCTGACGAAGTCGCCGACCGAGGGGTCGCGGCTGTCTGCCCAGCCCAGGCTGTGCTGAACCGTGTTGCCGAAGGTGTGCAGGAAATCCGCGCCGAAGCTGACGATGGTGTGCGCTTCTGCAAGCCGGTAGGTCGGCGCGGTATCTCGCCCGAAAACCGCCTTCGCAGCTGCCCGAAGCGCGTCGTCCCCCAGCGGCTCCCAGAAGTGGACCTTCGCGCCGGATGCTTGAGCGAACTGCTCTACGAGAGCGGCAGAGGCGCCTGTGCGGTAGTGGCCAAGCCAGACGATGTCTTTGCCACCAGAGCGAGCGGACTGAACGGCGTCGGCGACGGTCTTCACCGCTGTGGTCCAATCCAATGCCTGATCGCCCTTCTGTGGGCCGTCGTAGCGATCTGGGCTGTAGGGCTCCTGCAGGCCGGTCTGGCCGCGTGAGCACAGCTTGCCGAGGTTGGCGGGGTGCCGGGGGTTGCCTTCGAGCTTCACCACGCGGCCTTCACGGGTCCGGGCGATGACGCCACAGCCTGCGGAGCACTGGGTGCACTGCGTGGCGTACCACGTGCTCAGGCCGGGAATAATGTTCTCAGGGGCCACCACATAGGGCAGCACGTTCTCAATGGGCACCATCGGGTCCCAACGGAGACTGGAATCGCTGCATGCGGTGGCAGTGGCAGCGCTCCCAAGACCCAGGGCCTTCAGGAAGTTGCGCCGGTTGAGGGTGGACATGGCGCTCCTCGAAATCCGATTACTTGTGGCAGTTCCAACAATCTTTGATCTCAGCGCGACGCAGCTCTGCGTTCACGCCGTAGTTTTCATCGATTGAAGGATGGTTTTCATGGCAGGTCAGGCACCAGCCCATCGTAAGCGGGGCGACCCGGCGTGCGACCGTGTGGTCCGCCTGGATCTCGCCGTGGCACTCCTGACAGAGCACGCCGCCGCGGACGTGGCCCTTATGGCTGAAGTAGACGAAGTCGGGGATGTCGTGCACCTTGACCCACGGGATCGTCTCCCCCCGCTCGTAGTAGCCGACGAGCTTCTGGAGCTCGGGGCGGTCTTCGGTGCTGATCAGCTGGTGGCAATTCATACACACTGACGTCGATGGGACACCCGCGTGCTGCGTCCGCCGTGCAGAGCTGTGGCAATACTCACAGTTGATCTGGAGCGTCCCGGCGTGAAGCTTGTGCGAGTACGCGATGGGCTGCTCGAGCTCTTCGCGCTCATCAACCGCTCCATACGCGACGTGCTCGTTCTCGATGCTCCGGTTCGGATCCGAGAGGAGCGGGGCTGGGGGAGGGAGTAGATAGTGGATCTCTTTGGGAAACACCGACTCCGCTGCGGGCTCATCAGCCTGAACCTGGTTGTTCATAGCTGCGACAGTAATTGCCATGCCCAAAACGGGAAGGATGACCAAGAGAGTCCTGAGGACCGTTCTCATGGAATACTCCGGCGCGAGTGAAGCCGTACCTGTAGGGCACGACTTTTAATGTGTCTGCCCGACCACTTCAAGCACCTCGGGATCCGATGGGCTGGTCCCCCGGTTGCTTCCTTTCCTATGGTGGAGCAATTTTTTCTGGTATCCATCGTTCTTCTATGGATTTACCGCAATTACAGGGCGCAGAACCCGGTCTCCGGAATCCGAATGCCCGAATCCAGCGTCCTTGAAGGAGACACCCTATGGAGGGTTGAAGATGCCCTCGGCCCAATCGTCTGAAGGATGAAGAACTTCAGCGAATCATACACTGAACCATACGCCGAACCATACGCTAGCGGGTCGTGATTGTCGTCTCACCCACATCATGTTGGCCTTCCGCGCTCACAACCTCAATCGATGCGTCCTGATCCCATAGCCGCAGCCACAACACCTCTGCCGTCGGCGTAAAATCGATGCCAACCTCTTCGATGAGGCTGGAGTTGGATCCGGCCGCCACCGCTTCGGTGGCAACGCCGGACACATCCTGCTTCGCCTCGAAGCCCAACGCTCGCAGATAGACACCATCATCTGAACCATCCTGTGCGTCGATCACCAAATCGAAGGAGCGGATGGCCAGCACGCCCGGCGCCTTCCCACTGTTCAGCGGCAGCGACACTTCTGGATGCTCAGAGTAGGAGGGCTCATATGGATAGGCCACCGTCTCTGTCACCGTCTGACGGTTGAGCTCTCCTTCGAACCCGATGGCCGTCCATGCCACAACCACTGCGGTCTGGGCGTGTGGGATGGCGTTGTTCATGTCGCTGCGATCCTGCGGTCCCCATCGGATCTCTGTGTTCACCGTAAATTCGAGCGCGCCATCGGTGACGGTGGGCGTGGAGACCCCAAATGACACCCCGCGTGAGGTGTAGCCCAGCGCCGGATCGTAGTCTTTCGGGTATTCCGCGCTTTGTTCGATGTTCGTGTTGATGTCGAAGCCCCGGAGCACCACGACCTGCTCGCTCATCGACAGCACGGTCTCATCACGGACCGTCGCCGTGACCGAGCCGATGCCGTCCGGGCCGACCACCAGCTCGGTCTGGCCATGAACCACCGCGAAGCCCTGTGCGGTCACCTGTTGATGACGGACCCGATAAAGCGGATCATCGGAGAAGGTCCCCCCCGTCGACCAGTCCCCGCCGATCATCCCCAGCGAATAAGAGCCATCCGCTTCCAGAATGGTTCGCGTCAGCGCGATTCGGTGAGACAGAATGTCCCAGGTGTAATTGAACCCCGTCCAGACCACCCCTTCGCGTTCGGGGCCGGTCACCTCCGGAATCACCTCAGCGGTGTCTTCGTCTTTGTCACCACAGGCAACGAAGAGAAGCGCGATCATCAGGACGTTCATCGGGATGCTCCTGCGGGTTGAACCTCGTCAAGATAAACCGCCAGACCCGCTGTCGCATTTCCCATCTTTGATCAGGGGCGTCTGATGAAAATTACCGGCGGCTCTTTGCGTGGCCGGATCATTCCGGGGAAGGTGCCATCGGGGGTCCGACCCACCGCTGCGCGGGTCCGTGAGGCGCTCTTCTCAATGACCGGTCAGGATCTCTCGGGCTGGTCGGTCCTCGACGCCTTTGGCGGATCAGGGCTGCTCGGCTTTGAGGCGTACAGTCGCGGAGCATCGGTTGTTATCGTTGAGAGACGTCGCGCCGTCTCCCGTCAGATCCAGCAAGCCGCCCGTTCCCTCGGCGCAGACGTTGAGATCCGCACAGCAGATGCCAGGGTGGTCCTCGCCGATGGGGTCTGGGATTTGATCCTGATGGATCCACCCTACGCCCACCCTCCATCGGATTGGATTCGTCGCGCGGCGCCCGCGGTTGGGTCGTGGTTGGTCATTGAGCACGACTCGAGCGCCCGGATCCCTGAACAGGTCGAAGGATTGGCGCTCGACCGGCAGCGCAGGTACGGCGACACAACCCTGAGCCTGTTCGAGAAAACAAGATAACTTCGCTCTATTCATCGCAGCATGAGGAGCACTGATGGCAGCACCGCGGCGAATCGTGATCGGAGCAGGCCCCGGCGGCCTGCAAGCAGCAGCGGCCCTGGCGTCATCCGGCGTCGCGGTCACGCTCCTCCAGCAGGGGCCAACACCTTCCGGGCTTCAACACCCTCATCAGCCGCTCTCCGGTGGATGGATGCGAGTCCGCGCCGAAGCGAAGCCGAGCCTCGAGGCCATTCTCGGGCCGCTCGCCCCCGCGGATCCGCCGACCCGATCGATCTTCGCCAACGGTGAGATCCTCTCGTTGCCGCTTCGGCCGTGGCAGGTCCACCCGCTGTTCGGACGGGGCGCACAGGCCGACGCTGCCCGGGACTGGCTGTCGGCGAGGATGCGCACCGCCACCGCAGAGCTGACCGGCAGCGGTCAGGAAGAACGCACCTATCAGGATTGGGTCGTCCGACGGATGGGCATCGCCGCGCTGGAGACGCTGTATGTCTCCTATGCGCGCCGGCGGTGGGCACGCTCCGTCGATGCCCTCTCTGCCAGCCTCGCCCGGGTTCATCATGGAATGCCCGATGTGGGCCCCTTCGTCGTGGATGGCAACACCGCAGAGCAGCGCCGCCAACGGATGGCAGACGTCATCACGGGGCAGGGCGGCCAGATCTTCACCGATGCGCAGATCTCTGCGATCCACATCGACGATGGGGTCGTCAGCGGCGTCTCATCCGCCCATGGTGACTTCCCGGTCGCCGAAGATCTGTGGGTGGCGGCTTCGCCGGCCGTCGTCAATCAGTGGCTCGGCGACCATGCGGACACGAGCATGCAGGTCGATGCCCGGTACCTCGCAGCGCTGCCTTCCGTCATCGTGGCTGCCCCGATCGAGGTCAAGGCGTACCCCGATGAGATCCATGTCCTCGATGATGCCTTGCCCTTCTGGTGTGTCCGCTTTCCGCGCAACGCGCCCGGGCTCGCGCTGTTTCAGGTGACCCTCCCCGAAGCCGATGCCCCGCTTGATGTCGCGTCTTTGACAGACGCGATCCTGAACGGGGCGAAAGCGATGGGCCTGTCCATCGGTGACAACGTGATGATCGAGCGGATCGAGGATCATCAGCCGATCTGGGTGCAGGGCGGTCACGCCCGACTGCGCCGAAACCTTCGGCTCTGGCGGAAGATGCGCATCGTCGGTGTCGGACGTGCAGGCTTCCACGCCGACCTTGACCTCGGACAGCACCTTGAGCTGTTGATGCGCTACGCCCGCGAGGATGCGCCCGATCAGGCCGAGCTGCATCGGCTGTTTCTGGATCCGCCGGTGCGGTTTTCCGACCTCGACGCCCGGATCACCCGGTGGCTCACCCGCTGATCAGAACCGCGAGCTCAGGTTGGGACAGTGGGGGACCGTGAAGGTGCCCCGGAAGCCCCCCTCATCGCCAATGAAGAAGTCAAACTCGCCGGTCAGCGGGTTCTCATCTTCGAAGTCCTCAAGGTCCAGCGTGCCCTCTGTCGCGGTGTAGACGGCTTGCTTGCCATCTTCGATGCTCAAGAACTCGGCGATGATCGGCGATGCGCCTGACAGCGCATAGCTGCCAGCGGTCACGTCAGACTCGCTGAAGGTGAACTGCAGCACGTTGACGTCGTAGTCCACCAGTGCGTCGTCGCCATCTTCGTTGAACTTGTTGATCCAGTCGACCTCTTCGCACTCCAGATCGTCGCCGGTGAAGGCGATGAACGGCCCCCCCCAGTACCCACGCAGCGGGTTCAGGGGGATGTCGTCGCCGCCCTCCGCAGGACGAACGAAGCCGCTGATGTTCAACTCGGTCGGATCGGCGCAGCCAGTCATCAGCGCCGTCAGGATCAGGATCTGTCGCATAGGGTGTGGTCTCCTCCGCGCGAAGTCGTTCGCCAGGGTTATCAACTCTGCCTTATCCGTGCGACTTGAGGCAGACGTATGACCAACTGGAGCCCCGATTCCTTCCCCCGTGGCGGTGGCCAGATCACGTTGTCCCTGGACGGGGACCGCGCCACCCTCCTCTTGGACCAGCCAGCGAGGAAGAACGCGATCTCTCCCGGGATGATGCGCGACCTTCGAGACGCCGTCAAGGTCCTCGAAGCCCAGATGGGCATCTCCTCGCTGCTCCTCACCGGCGCAGGCGATGCGTTCTGCACCGGCGGCGATCTGTCCGCCGTCCGCGAACACCTGATGGCCCCTGAGGCCGGCGCGGGCATGTGCGCCATGATGACCGATGTGACGGACAGGCTCTCCGCTCTCCCCGTCGTCATCGTCGCCGCTGTCGAGGGGCATGCCATCGGCGGCGGCGCCGAGCTGCTCACCGTTGCAGACGTTGTCATCGCGGCCAGAAGCGCCCGCATCGGGTTCATCCACGCGCGCCTGGGGGTCAGCCCGGGGTGGGGCGGCGGGCGCCGTCTGGTTGAGCGGATCGGCGCACGAGACGCCTTGAAGGCGATGGCCTTCGCCAGGACGCTCTCCGCAGAGGCGGCGCAGTCGCTGGGGCTCGTGGATGAGCTCGTCGAGGATGGGGAAGCGCGCGCCCACGCAGCGGGTCTTCAACATCGACTGTCCTCGTTGCCGGTTCAAGCGGTTCGCGCCGCCGTGGCCATCGCCCGTGGGCAGCCCGAGGGACCGCTGTTCGCCCGGCTCTGGGGTGGGCCCGCGCATCTCCACGCCCTCTCCACCGTCAACGCTGGCCGCTGAAGTGCTGTTGCTCTCTCTGCTCGCCCTCTCCTCCTGCAAGAAGCTGCCGAAGCAAGAGGCAGGGGTTGTCCTGCCGCCACCTCGGGAGGCGCTCCGGATCCCGACGGGGAAGATCGCGGACGGGCAGTATCAGGACCAGCGGTACCCGTTTCAGATCGCCATCCCTCCTGGATGGTCTGCGGAGACCGGCATCAACAATCAATCGCTTCGGGTGCGGATGCGTCATGCCGACACCGACACCGTCGTCGAAGT
Organism: Myxococcota bacterium; assembly: GCA_038520555.1. GTDB lineage: Bacteria > Myxococcota_A > UBA796 > UBA796 > UBA796 > JBCBLB01. The sequence goes on from JBCBLB010000082.1 coordinate 10,351, forward strand.
TCATGCCTATCCGGGAACGTTCTCGTCTCCGCGACCCCGTGACGGCTGTGTGTGGACCTTTGAAGATGCGGGGCCGTACACGGCTCCAGGGCTGACCGAACCCCTCCTGGTGTCCACCTGCACGCCCTCGGATATCGCGGAACCGCGCGTGTTTGGCCATCTGCTCCCCCAGGAAACACACACCTGGCAGCTCGAACTTCATGTCCCCATCGATCGGCTGTCGCCGGGGATTCGAGCTGGAAATTCCGTGCTCCAGACGGTCAGGCTTCGCTAAATCATGCGCCGAAGGCGATCGGCCTGAGAGAGGTGAGCGAACAGGCACCCCGCGGCTGCGGCCGCGTTGCCGTCGGTCTCCCACCGATCACCGACGTGGAGCAACGCCGAGATCGGGACCCCCAGCTGCGCCGCTGCCGCCCACAGCCCGTCCGGCAGCGGCTTCAGCGCGCCCAGGGCGCGACAGCTGATCACGGCCGCCCAGCCCGCCGGCCCACCCCGGAGGCGCAGCTTCTCGATGGCGGGGTGGTCGCTCACGATGACCCGAGGGATGCCGATCTCATCGCACCGTTTGATGAGGGCATCGATCGGAGCAGGGGAGGGGGCGTCCCGAATCGCTCGTGGAAATGCGCGGTCGAGGTCGTCTTCCAAGGCTTCCTGGAGCACAGCAGGAGCGAGATGGCTGTGCTTTGCCGCCTCGACGATGATGGCGCGGTGGATGTCTGGATGACGCCGAGGGGAGAGCCGCAGCCGCTCGATTGCGGATTGGATATGCAAAAGCGCCCCACGTCTTCGAAGGACCGCGGGGAGCATGCGAAGCGTTCGCCATCCGGGCTGGACCAGGGTGCCATCAAAATCAAAGGAGATCGCTTGAATGGGCATCGGTGAGCGTTTTTTTTGCGACAGGCCTTTGACAGCTTACCCCCGGCTGGGTACAAATGCACCGCTCGCGAGATGCAGTTCGCGCAGTTAAGAGCCTTTATGACTGGCCAGGTAGCTCAGTCGGTAGAGCAGGGGATTGAAAATCCCCGTGTCGGCGGTTCGATTCCGTCCCTGGCCACTTTTATTCTGTTCAGCGTGTTGTCCAGCGTATTGTTCACCGGGTGTCAATCTGACACCTGTGACCAGCTGTGCACTCAGACCTCTGACGCCATTCGGGACTGCCTCAGTGAATGGCCATCAACCTGGGACGATCTGGACGCCACCAACTACTCGACGTTCCGAAGCTCGTGTCGGACCCGGTGGTCTCGTGTGCAAGCCGATCTGGAGTCCCGCGAGATCGAGGACGCGCTGGAGCAATGTGATGAGACCCTCTCGGCGCTCAACACGATGCAGGCGGATGAGACGGTCTGCGATCAGCTTCGGGCCATCTACATCGAGTGACGTCGGTCAGTCATAGACGATGTCTTTGACCAGGATGCCCAGCTTCTGGATCCGGTAGTTCAGATTCGAACGGGAGAGTCCAAGGCGTCGTGCGGCCCTGGCCTGGACGCCCTTCTCGAGCTTGAGGGCCTCGACGATGATCTTTCGCTCAACCTGTGCGATGGCGTCTGGCAAGGTCTGCCCGGGAGGGAGCAGCCCGCGGTTGATGGCCTCTTCGGTCTCCGTCTCTGGCAGATGGACGTCGTCGATCTCGCGGTTTCTGCACAGGATGACCGCGCGTTCGATGACGTGCTCCAGCTCGCGGATGTTGCCCGGCCAGGGGTGTCCCATCAGCCGGCGCATCGTCGCCGGCGTGACGCGGTCGACGGTCCGCTCGTGCCGCTCGTTGTATTTGGTGATGAAGTGTTGGACGAGCAGCGGGATGTCGTCGCGACGATCGGCGAGAGGGGGGACGGGGATGTGGAAGACGTTGAGCCGGTAGTACAGATCCCCGCGGAAGTTGCCCTGCTTGACCTCTTTGCGGAGATCGCGGTTGGTGGCGGCGATGACCCGGACGTTGACCCGAATCGTCTCCGAGCCGCCGACCCGCTGCAGCTCCCCGCTCTCCAGCACCCGCAAGAGCTTGACCTGGGTAGCGAGCGGGATCTCCCCGATCTCATCGAGGAGCAGTGAGCCCCCACCGGCTTGCTCGAACTTTCCGCGGTGTTGTCGGATGGCGCCGGTGAACGCGCCTTTCTCATGGCCGAACAGCTCGCTCTCCAGGAGGCTCTCCGGCAGCGCGGCGCAGTTGATGGCGATGAAGGGCTTGTCCCGTCGGGGCGATCGATAGTGAATGGCGTGGGCGAGGAGCTCCTTGCCCGTTCCTGTCGGACCGGTGAGCAGCACCAGGGCAGAGGAGTCGGCGACGGCGCCGATCAGCTCGAAGACCTGTTGCATCGCCGGGGTCGCGCCCACGATGTTGTCGAAGCCGAACCGCTCGTTGACTTCAGCGCGGAGCTGCTTGACCTCGGCGAGGAGCGCTTTCTCACGGAGCGCCCGCTCCAGGACGACGAGCAGCTCCTTCTTGGAGACGGGCTTGATGATGTAGTCGCTGGCGCCCCGTTTCATCGCGGTGACGGCGTCCTCGACGGAGCCATGGCCGGTCATCAGGACCACCCGGGTCTCCGGCGCCTGGTCTTTGACGAGGTTGAGGAGCTCCATCCCGCTCTGTCCAGGCATCTTGACGTCGGTGAGGACCAGATCGAACTCCCGATCGGCGAGGGCGTTGAGCGCATCTTCTGCCGAGGGCACCAGCCGTATCGCATAGCCCGCCTTGCTCAGGTTGACCTTGAGCATCGATCGAACTGCCCGGTCGTCATCGACGACGAGGACCCTGGGCTGTGGGCCGCTCAACGCAGCTCCAGCGTGTAGGGCATCACCGCCCAGACCGGCTCCGAGGAGAGCTGGTGCCACTGGTGGATGAGGGCGACCTCCGGGGGAAGCAGCGCGGAGGCGTCTCCGGATTCGAGCCCCAACATCGCCTGCACTGTGGAGCGGGTGAGCTCGCCGGCGGTCGAGCCGCGCTGGTTGTAGGTGATCAGCGCGACCTCTGCCCGGGGACGGATCCCCGCCTCCTGCCGCGCGCGAGACACCGCCTCCGGGAAGCCGCCCAGCTCGTCGACCAGGCCGTTCTCCTTCGCCGCGGTGCCGGTCCAGACCCGGCCTCGGGCGACCGCCTCGACTTCTTCTTCGCTCATCCGACGTCCCTGGCGGACCTTCTCGGTGAATTGGCGGTAAGTGTCCGCCACCATCCGATCCATCGCGGCGTATTCATTCTCATCGAGCGGCCGAGACAGAGAGTACATGGCCGCGTTTCGGCCGCGGGTATACTGCTCGACCGAGACGCCGAGCTTCTCATACAGCCCCTCGACGTTGAACTTTCCAGAGTAGACACCGATGCTCCCCGTCACGGTCCCAGGCTCCGCATAGATCGCGGTCGCTCCTGCGGCGACGTAGTACCCGCCAGAGGCCGCGGTGCCGCCCATGCTGACGACGACGGGTTTGTCCCGCCGCTTCAGTCGCTCCACCGCTCTCCAGATCTCATCCGAAGCGAACGCCGAGCCGCCGGGGCTGTCGACCCGCATCACGACGGCCTTGACCGAGGGGTCCCGGCGCGCTTGGGTGAGCTGTCGGACGATGGTCTCTGAGCCGGCCTGCCGCCCGGGACTCAGCAGCCCTCCGCTCGAGCGGGACTTTCCGGTGACGATGACGCCGTCGACGTAGATGACGGCGATCTCATTGGGCGCGCGCCAGCCCTGCATCTGCCCCTCTAGGCCATATCGAAGGTCGAGGTTGGGGTTTCGGGGATGGAGCGCCTTGAGCTGCTCCTCGATCTGGTCGGGGTACACCAACGCGTCGACGAGGCCCTGGTCGAGGGCTTCCTGGCCGGTGAACGGCCCTTCATCGATCATCCGGGCGATCTGCTCGACCGTGCGGCTGCGGCTGTCGGCGATGTCTTCGACCATCTTGTCGAAGGTCTGATCGAGCAGGGCGTTGATCTGCTCCCGGCTGGCGGAAGAGGCGTGGGTGCGGGTGTACTGCTCCGGCGCCGACTTGTACTCGGCGCGCTTGACATACTGCGCCCCGATCCCAACCAGATCGAAGGTGCCGGCCAAAAACCGCAGCTCTGCAGACAGGCCGACGAGGTTGAGGCTGGCGGCGGGGTGTAAGAGGACCCGATCTGCGGCGGACGCGAGGAGGTAGGCGCCGTTTGACGTCGAGCGGTCCAGGTAGACCACGACCTTCTTGCCCTGGCTCCGGGCGTCCTGGAGCAGGCTGCGAAGTTCCTGGATCTGCGCGACCGAGAACGGGGTCTGCTCCAGATGGATAAAGATGCCGCGGACGCCGGGGTCGGTGCTGGCTTTTTTGATGCGGTTGAGCAGGCTCATATAGCTCTCACCGGAGCGAGAGCCCAACAAGCCGGTCTGTGGCTGGTAGGGGTACACCTCATCGATGACGAAACCCGCGACCCGCCGCCCGCTCCCAAACAGCCGCTCCCCGTTCTGGCTGGAGGTCGCATACAGCAGCGCCCGGGGAGAACCATCCGCGTCATCGATGGGGCTCTGTGCGTTCGCGCCGACTCCGTGGCGGCCGAAGAAGACCTCCAGGCCGCCGCCGACGGTCAGCTCATCGTTGATATAGGCCCGGAGGACCAGCCCATCCACAGGCGACAGCCGCACCGATCCTTCGAGCAGGCCGTCGGGGCTGGGCGTCGTGCTGTCATCGTTGGAGAACAGATCGGTGAACAGGTAATCTGCGCCGATCAGCAGCTTGTTTCCGATGGGGCGGAGGACGATGCCCCCGCCATACTTCTCTTCAACCTGGCCGTCGAAGTCGTTGATCGAAGCGAGGTCAGGGGCCGGATCGCCGATGTTCTGGGCGATGACGGACATCCCCATCCAGCTGAACGGCCGCCAGCCCAGGCCGAGGTCCCAGGTGACGAAGTTGTTCTCCGGACCTTCTGGGATCTGCCAGCCGAGGTGGGTGCCGACGGAGAGGTGCTCTCCGAGCTTCAGGCCGAAGCCGCTGCTGACGGTCCACCAGCCCTCGCCGGCGGGGCTGCTCCGATAGGCGCCGCCGATGCCGATGGGTCCCAGGTTTCGCGCCGCGGCGACCCCTGCGTCGCCGGTCTCATCGATCGTCTGGGAGTACAGGATGCCATACGACGGATCCTGGTCAAAGGCCAGGTTCGCCGGGTTGCGCCATAAGCTCATCGCGCCGTCTTCGCCGGCGGTCGAGACGATGGGCAACCCAGGCCGCTCGCTGACCGGATCCCAGGCGCGCGCCTGAGGAGAAGACAACACCAACAACATCAAGATGGACAAGGGTAGACCGCGGCTCATTGATGACCTCCAGGAGGGCCCCACAACTCTAATTGGCACGCTTCAGTGAATTCGCCCAACTTCAAGCGACGCTTGCAGGGGAGTGCTACACTTTTCACAACCCTCCTCTTCTTTGGAAGCCTCAAGCTTCCCACGGCGTTTCAGAGTCGTGCCCGGTCTCCTCGCCGGATGACTTCCTCCCGGAACTGTCTGACTATGCCGCGAACGCTGCTCAGCCTGACCGCCCTGTTCTGTTGCTTGACGCCACCGGCCGTTGCGCAAGACGCACCGCCGGCGGTGGATGCTGCAGTCCCCTACTTCCCCCTCTCGGACGTCCTCGATCCGCTCCAATCCGATCGGCTGTTTCAGAACGCACGGGTTGGAATCCAGCTGGTCAACACCGAAACCGGCGAAGAAGCCTATGCCTATGGTGCAGATGAAGACTACGTCCCCGCCTCGGTGATGAAAATCATCACCGCCGCCGTGGCGTTTCAAACACTCGGGCCGGCCTATCGCTTCAGCACCGCGGTGCTTCGGGATGAAGAGACGGTCCTCAACGCGGACGGCGGGCTGGAAGGGGATGTCTACGTCTGGGGCGGGGGCGACCCGACCTTCGTGGTGGAAGACATGTGGCGGATGGCTCGCGATTTGCGCCTCGCCGGCGTCAACACCATCGAAGGCGATCTGATCTTTGACGCCACGCACTTCGACGACCAGACGCTCATCGCCGGGTGGCGAAAGAAGACCGACCTCGTCAATGGGCCGGCCTATTTTGCACCGGTCAGCGCGCTGAGCGTCAACTACAACACCACCTGTCTGGTCGTCGCCGCCGGGCCTGTGGCCGGAGAACCCGCCCGGGTGCAGCTGGAGACCCCCACCGAGCTGGTTGAGATTGACGCGGAGAAGGTGGTGACCGGGGCGGAAGGATCTCGTCCCTGGATGACCATCGAGCGTGAGGTTGACTGGGAGAGGGGCTCGGTCACCTTCACGATGGAAGGGTCTATTCCCGTCGATGAGGCCGTCCCCTGGCGGTACTACCGGACCATGCCCGACCCCGCCCTGCACTTCGCCGATGTGTTCCGGAAGATGCTCCAGGCGGAGGGGATCCGGGTCAAGGGGCGCAACCTGTTGGGGAAGGCGCCGAAGGAGGGGCTCGTCACGCTGGTCAGCGACCGGTCTGAGCCGCTACAGATTCTGCTGACCACCATGAACAAGACGTCGAGCAACATCATCGCTGAGCACGTCTTGAAAGCGGTCGGCGCAGAAGCGCGGGGGTTGCCGGGGACCTCGGAGAAGGGGTTGGCGGTCGTGCGGACCTATCTGACCTCACTGGGCATCCCCGAAGAAGAATTCAACCTGGTCAATGGATCGGGATTGTCCCGACAACTGCGGATGCGGCCGACCCATATCACGGCGGTGTTGCTCGATATGGCGGCCAATCCGAAGCTTTCATCCGAGTTTCTGGCCAGCCTCTCGGTCGCTGGTACCGATGGCACCCTGCGGCGGCGGCTGCGGGACGATGCGCATATCGCCCGGGTCCGGGGGAAGACCGGGAGCGTCAACGGCGTTTATTGTCTCGCCGGCTATATCGACGGGGGGGACGGCCAGCGGTATGCGTTCGCGTTTCTGGTCAACGACTTCAAGCGGTCTTCGCGTCCGGTGCGCAACCTACAGGATCGGTTCGCGAAGGCGATCATCGAGCTTCCAAACGACGGGACCGCAGAATCTTCGCCGTGATGCGGTTGGACGTATGTGCAGAGAAAGCGGGATCCGGCGGCGGTTTCCGGTCGAACCCCTTACAATAAGAGCGCTGATGTTCGGGGGGAGAAAAAATTGTTGATGAAGTTGGTGGTAACCTCGACCGAATTAAGCCATCGCGACCACTATTCTTTATCTGGCAGAAAATTCTCCCTCCGGTGTTGCAGCACTCGATCGGGAGCCTCCGTCTCTGGGAGCATATGGTGATGAGAATCGATCGACTTCTCCGGAACGCTCTGCTCAGCATGCCCGGCGTTGCGCTGCTGGCGGTGAGCGCGATCAGCTACGCGCAAGATGAGAGCCGCTCCGCCACCGCGGTTGAGGACGCCTCGACCCCGACCTCTCGCGATGATGGGGAGGCCAGCGATTTCAACCAGGAGCTGTTGAGCATCGAAGAAGAGGTCAGCTCTCTTAAAGAGCAGGTCTTCCGATCCAAGGCGACGCTTCAGCTTCTCAAAGAGATCGTGGTTCAGGGCAGCTCTCAGGGGTCCTCGGCGACCATCTGGCATGTCAACAAGCTGGGCAGCGGCTACACCCTGGAATCCGTCGCCTACTTCCTCGACGGTCGGGGCCAGTTCGCCAAGTCGGATCCGACCGGTGTGCTCGATGAGCAGCGTGAGTTCAAGGTCTTCGACGCCGCGCTTCCGCCGGGCAATCACAACCTCACGGTGAACATGAAGCTTCGGGGGAACGGCTTCGGCGTGTTCAGCTACGTCAAAAACTACACCTTCAACGTTCAGTCGTCCTATGTCTTCAGCGCAGAGGAGGGCAAGGCCTGTCAGGTGCGGGTCATCGCCAACGAGCGCAAAGGCATCGGCCGTTCGTTCACCGAGCGGCCCAACGTCAACTTCGAGACCCGGTGCTTGAAGACCAATGAAAACGAGTAGCCGCCGACCGGCGGCGCTGCTGGCGCTGCTGCTCGCCAGCCTCCCCGCTGGCCTCTCCGCCTTCGCCGCACGGGACTTCAACGAAGACCTGTCCAACGTCGACTTTGAGCTTCAAGAGGTCGAAGAGCAGGTCGAGCGGCTGTCGCTGGACTTCACCCAACGCCGCGGCCTCATCGGCGCCGCGGAGGCCCGCCAGCGCTATGAGGATGCGGTCTACACCTACCTCGTCGGTGAGTATGAGGCTGCGGCGTCGACCTTCTTCGCGCTCGTGGAGTCGGAAGCGTTGGTCAGCGAAGCGCTGGATCTGGACTCGGAGTGGTACCTCTCCGAGTGCCTGTTCGAGATGGGCAACTACGCGTCCGCCCTGGACGCCTACCAGCACATCGTCGACACCGGCCCGCAGCACCCGTTCTTCGTCGACGCCGTCCGCCGCCAGCTGGAAGTCTATGGCATTCAGCGAGATAACGATGCCTTCCAGGCGCTCTATCGACAGTATGTGCTCTCTGGCATCGTCGAACCCAACGACCAGATCAAGTACACCGTTGGCAAGAGCTTCTACCGCCGTGGTGCTGAGGGCTACGCCCGCGCCAAGGGGATGTTCACCGAGATCGCGCCCGACAGCCCGTACTACTCCCGGGCGCGGTACTTCATGGGCACCATCCTCTCGGCGCAGGGGGACTTCGACGCGGCCATCGCAGAGTTTACGAAGTCTGCGGAGGCGACGCCGAACACGGCGGCCACCCGTGAGGTTCAGGAGCTCGCATGGCTCGCGCTGGGGCGTCTGTACTACGAGGTTGGTCGGTACGACAAATCCATCGAGTATTATCAGAACCTCGACAGCACTTCGCCCTATTTCGCCGACCAGCTCTATGAGCTGGCCTGGACCTATATCAAGCAGGAGAGCTGGGCCGACGCCCTCCAGGCGATCGAGATCTTCCTCATCGCCTTCCCTGAGCATCGGTATACGATGCAGCTCCAGCTCACACAGGGCCACCTCCATATGAAGGAGGAGACCTTCGAGAAGGCGCTCGTATCGTATGAGACGGTGGTGGATGACTACACCCCGGTCCGCGAACAGCTCGCCAGGCTCGAAGGAGAGCGGGAGTCCGCGGCCCGCATCTTCGCCCAGATGAGCGAGGACGAAGCGTTCGATGATTCGCTGGCGTTGCCATCCTACGCCGTCGAGATGCTGATCGAAGGGCCTGAGGTCGCCCGCGCGGTTGAGGTGAACGCGCAGCTGGCCCAGCAGCGCCAGGATTTGACCGACACACAGTCGCTCATCGAAGAGGTTGAGCTCGCGCTGGCCGGGTCGACCGGTTCGATCGGGACCTTCTCACGGGGCCGCACGGGCTTACAGCGGGTCCGGGAGCAGTCGCTGTCGCTTCGTGCAGACGTCGTCGGGCTCGAGCTGGCCTATCTCCTCCAAGCGGCTCCGGAGCGGTACCGCCCGGAGATTCGGGAATTGCGGGAGCGGTACCTTCTGCTGAAGGGCACCGCTGAGGATCTGCAGGGCTCGGAGAGCGCGGGCGTCGATCGGTATGAGGCGCACCTTGATCAGGTGCGAGAGGTCCAGTCGGTCGCGTTCCAGGTTCAGCAGGTCACTGCGGATCTTCGGGCCGAAGCGACCGCGCTCCGCAACCAGCTGAAGAGCACCAGCCTGCCCTCGGACGAGGCGCAGGTGGCCCGTCAGCTGCTCGCCGACGTGGAAGCAGAGCTTGAGGCGGCCAGCGAGCGGCTCCAGCAGCTCCAGTCGGAGTCGGTCCAGAGCCGGGTGATGCGCAGCGTTCCCCGGGCGGTCAACGATGAGAACGCCGAACAGTGGGAGCTGCTCGCCCGGGACTACAATGAGCTTCACCGGCAACTGAACACCTACTGGTCACGGACCAACACGCCCGAACGGGACGCGATCTTCGGACAGGTCATCGGGCTGTGGTCCCGACTGGCTACGGTGGAAGAGATCGCTGGGCGCACGGACGCTCGGTTGGACTCGGTTGAGCGTGAAGAGCTGAGCCTGTTGCGGCAGCGGCTGATCGAGGAGCGC
>JBCBLB010000359.1:0-9877 GCA_038520555.1 Myxococcota bacterium
CCCTACTCCCGCGGCGGGAAGATCGGCCTGTTCGGCGGCGCCGGCGTCGGCAAGACGGTCCTCATCCAGGAGCTCATCAACAACGTCGGCATTCAGCACGGGGGCTTCTCGGTCTTCGCCGGCGTCGGCGAGCGGACCCGCGAAGGCAACGACCTCTGGTTCGAGATGATGGAAGCGGGCGTCATCGAGGCAGAGAAGGACGAACACGACCACATCGTCTTCGGCGACAACAACCTGCCCATCGTCGACCCCGACAAGTCCAAGGTGGCCCTGGTCTTCGGCCAGATGAACGAGCCCCCCGGCGCACGCGCCCGCGTCGCCCTGTCCGCCCTGACCATCGCCGAGCAGTTCCGCGATGAGGAAGGCCAGGACGTGCTCCTGTTCGTCGACAACATCTTCCGGTTCACCCAGGCCGGCTCCGAAGTCTCCGCACTCCTCGGCCGGATCCCCTCCGCGGTCGGCTATCAGCCCACCCTCGGCACCGAGATGGGCACCCTGCAGGAACGAATCACCACCACCAACAAGGGGTCCATCACCTCGGTTCAGGCCGTCTACGTCCCCGCAGATGACCTCACCGACCCCGCCCCCGCGACCACCTTCGCCCACCTCGACGCGACCACCGTCCTCAACCGCGCCATCTCCGCGAAGGGCATCTACCCCGCCGTCGACCCGCTCGACTCCAGCTCGCGGATCCTGGAGCCCGCCGTCGTCGGTGACGAACACTACGCCGTCGCCCGCGAAGTCCAGCGCGTCCTGCAGCGCTACAAAGACCTCCAGGACATCATCGCCATCCTCGGCATGGACGAGCTGTCCGATGATGACAAGCTGACCGTCGCCCGCGCGCGGAAGATCGAGAAGTTCCTCAGCCAGCCCTTCTTCGTCGCCGAGCAGTTCACCGGCTCCCCCGGCCTGTACGTCAAGAAGGACGACACCGTCCGCTCCTTCAAGGAGATCCTCGACGGCAAGCACGACAACCTGCCCGAGCAGGCCTTCTATATGGTCGGCACCATCGATGACGCGGTCGCCAAGGCCGAAAAGATGATCAAGGACGCCAGCTGATGAGCGTTCAGATCACCATCGTCACCCCCTCTCAGCTGGCCTTCAACGACACCGCCGATGAAGTTCAGATCCCCGGCTTCGCCGGTGAGTTCGGGGTGCTCCCCAGCCACGCGTCCCTCCTGACGCTGGCCCGACCGGGGGTGGTGACCATCCACACCGGCGGCGCGCAGCGACGGTTTCTGGTCGGCCGCGGCGTCGCTGAAGTCGGCGAAGGACAGGTCACCCTCCTCGTCGACCTCTTCGAAACCCCCGACAGCATCGACCGTAACGCCGCAAAGGCCGAACTCAATCAGGCGTGGGCCGACCTCAAGTCCACCGCCCCCGGAACCCCCGAGCGCGCAACCGTCGAGAACCAGATCGCCCTGCTACAGGCCCGCATCAACGCCTGATTTCATGCACCGATCCCCCAGCGCCCGCCATCCTGGCGGGCGTTTTTATCAGATCCCCCTGACGCGCGAAACACACCGCCGCTTCATGGCCGATTCTCTTTCGTGTGTCCCGGCGCCCCGTCTTCTTCGACGTCGTGATGGCCTCTTCTGGGAAGCCAAACACAATCTCCTGCCTGGCGAGGTAGGAGACCGCCTGGCTGCGGGTGTGCGGTGAGAGATCCTTGAGCAGACGACGCGCCGCCGCCAACGTCTTCCGCCCCGCAGCATCGTGACCCCGCAGCATCGTGACCCCGCAGCATCTCTGCGAGGCCTCGGGCGTGGTGGCCCCACACCGGACCCTGCTCGTCCATGGTCTCCACATACCCGGCAAGCGTCTGCGCAACCGCCTCGAAGTCGCGGTCTGGAACCAGGCTGAGCAGGCGCGTGTGGGCGGTGAACGTCGCCGGGTGACGTCGACACGCGCGAAGACGCGCGAGCGCCTCATCATATTTTCCAAGATACCCCTCGACAATCGCAAGCGACGGAGAGGCGGCGGTCTCCCGATCCGCACAGCTGAGGTGATCCGCAAAGATCGCGCGTGCGGCAGATGGCGACAGCCTCGCCAGAAGCGAGAGGGTCTGATGCGCGCCCGCGTCGGCGGCCATGCGGCTGGCGAGATCTTCTCTCTCCGCCAACGCCAACGCGCGCTCTGCAGCGCAGCTTTGAGGAGTGGTCTGAAACCGGACAGTCGGTGTCCGACGGTGAACACCAAATAGACCTGCTAACCATGCTAATCGGTCTTCACCCGGTACATGACCGACCCGCTCCGTTCTGGGGTTGGGCCACCCCATGGAGGCATGCCATGAGAGCACTCCCGACGATCCTTCTGGTTGGATGCTTCAGCACAACCGACCCCGTAGAGACGGCGCCTCGTCGGTACGTCACCCAGCAGGCGCCCACGCCCACCATCGGGGACTCCGTCATCAACGTGCCCATCACGATGTCCCTCGCCGCCGTCCGCGAGGGCATCAACAGCGACCTCCCCATCGTAATGGTGGAAGACAGCCAGGAGATCCAGAAGAACGTCACGCTCGATCTGAAGGTCTCCCGGCGAGGAGATCTTCAGATGGCCGGGACGGATGCGGGCCACATCGGCGTCACTGTGCCGCTCGACATCCTCGCGACCATCCACCGGACCGGCGCCCCGACCGGTGCCGCCCAGGCCGAGGTGGAAGCGCCAGCGCCCGGAACCGAAGCCTCTGATTCTGAGGCCGAGCCCAAACGCGGCAGAGTGCGTCTGCCGCCGCGCCCACCGCGTCCTGGGAGCAGCGGCCTGCTCCCCCCACCGCCGCCCAGGCCGACCAGGCCGGCGCTACCCCCCAAGCCTCAGCCGCTGACCGCCACCGTCGAAGCACAGCTGGACCTCGCCATCGACCTGGTCGTCCAGATCTCCGAAGACTGGGCGATGGAACCCACCGCAAACGCCACATACAACTGGGTCGAGCGCCCGAACCTCTCGTTGGGACCGATCAACGTCGACGTCACCAGGGCCGTGGATGAAACGTTGGCGGAGAAGCTCCCGGAGATCGCGAAGGCGGTCGAAGACAAGATCCGGGAGACCGACGATCTGTCCGAGAAGATCGGTCAGGCATGGTCCGAGCTGAGCACGCCCAGGGAGATCCCGGCGCCGGCGCCGGTGTGGCTGGCCATCGAGCCCCGCGCCCTCTTCATCAGTGACCCGACCGCCCATGGAGAGGCCCTCTCGTTGAACGCCGGGATGGTGGGAAAGGTGCAGACTGTCCTCAGCGAAACCGCGCCGCCCGCCTCGCCGCGTCCGCTCCCGAACCGCACCCGGCCGCCCGCCAACACCGAGGGGCTCAGCCTCTTGTTGGACGTGGCGGTGGGGTGGGACGCCTTGTCCGCTGAGGCGAGCACGGCAGCCGCGGGGCAGCGCTGGCCGATAGAGGTCTCCGGCGCAGAGGCCGGAACCTTTACCCTGACCGGCGCCGAGCTGTATCCCTCAGGAACCTCCGTCGCGGTGGGGCTCTCATATGCAGCGACGAGCGCGCTCTGGGACACGGAGGGCACCCTCTGGGTTCAAGGAAAGCCAACGTTAGACAAAGAAAAACAGGAGATCCGTATCACGGACTTCGACTACACGTTGGATTCCTGGGAGCTGGCCGCGGTGGGCGCCAACGCTGAGACGATCCGAGACCTGCTGCGGTCGCAGCTGGAGGAGCTGCTGGTGTTCTCGTTCCGCGAGCCCATCACGGAGAAGATGGCCGAGGCCAACCAACAACTCAACGCTGTTGACGTCAAGGGGGGCACCCTGTCCGCGAAGCTTCAAGACGTCTCCGTTCAGGAGGTCTTCCTCTCTGAGGAGGCGCTCAACCTTCAGGTCGCCTTCCGTGGTGGGCTCGCCATGGCGATGAGTCCACCCGCAAACTGATCGGCTATCCGGCACCGGTGGGCGGATAGAAAGCATTTTAGCTTGGTTTTGTTGAGACGACAGTCAGATGGTTATATCGAACAACAGCCATAATTCGCGGAAAGAGAAGTCAGGTAGCCCAGAATCTCGAACTTGCTATATTGAAATCTGCGGATAAACTAAAGCCAGACGAGCGCAGATTCTGCGCGAAAAGGAGGGACTCATGCGTTCAATCTGGCTGAGTGTGGCACTGTTGGTGGGGTGTGATGACAGCTCCAAGGAAACCGGCGACGATGGCTCCGGCATCAGCGCAGAAGATCAGGCCACTGCAGAAGCGATCTGGAGCGAGATCGACGGCTATGAAAGCTGGGGACAGTTCACCGGGTTTGAAGGCATTCGCGCCGGCACCAGCGTGCACACCGACTTCGTTCAGGTCTGGTTCAACGACTCTGCCCTCGCTTCGATCAGCGCGGACAGCCCCTTGAGCGATGGCGACATCGGCGTCAAGGAGACCTACTCCGACGAAGCCGGCACCTCGCTCAGCAACATCACCATCTACAAGGTCATCGACGGCTTCTCGGCGGACCACAACGACGTCTTCTGGGCACGATACAGCGCCGCGGGCGACGTCCAGCTCGCCGGGGAAGAGAGCGGCTGCTACGAATGCCACGAGAGCGTCGACTCCGACGGCGACCTGATCACCGTCGACGAGTGAACGCGGCCTGCGTCAGGGGGTGCGTTCTGCCTTCAGGATCGCAAGCACCTCTGAGAGCGGGGCGAGCTGCCGCGGGCCCCGGACGTCGTCTGCATCGTGATGGTCGAACAGGAACACGAGCGGATCTCCGGGCTCGCGGACATGCCCCTCCAGATTGATCAACAAGGCGTAGTTGCCACCGTCCATGATGCCCACACAGATGAAGGGAAGGAACCGGCTCACCACCGCCTCCTCGGACAGCGGACCTGCATCCATCAGCTCCACCATCCATAGATCATGATCGTGGATTTTGCCGTGATAGGTCCGCTTCTGCGGCCATCCCACGGCGAGGTAGTCATCGAGCGTCCACCGACCATCTGCCCCCGCTGGCCAGACGCCCCCGAGGCGCGCGACCTGGGCGATGACCTTCGGGCTGACCGGCCGCTGTCGCGGATGGTTGGGCAATAGCATCTGGTGAGAGCGGAGCGACGTTGGCGGCTCACTGGTCACAATTGTAGATACGAAGGGGGTCTTCTCCAACGCGACTCGCTCTAACCGTTCTCCATGGATGAAGAGGTACGATTCCGCAAAGAGAACCACCGGCGCATACTCTCCGGGTTCAGGGAGTGGGAACAACGCGGCCACATCCCCGGTGCGTGTGTCCCAGATGGCAGCCGACCATCCCGCAGCGCGGGAGACGGTCGAGGCCAACCACCGCCCATCTGGAGAGAAACAAGACCGATACGCGATCATCAAGGGATGGTGTTCTGGCGAGACGCCCGGCGGCAGCGCCAATGGGATCGGCGCGGGCAGCCACTGCCCGGTGCCCAGGTCGAGCCGCCGCACCACGGCGGGCTCGGGCGCGTCGCGCGATTGGGTCGCGATGGTGAGGAGGTGCCGCCCATTCTCCCCGAAACCGATCTGTTGGATGGTCTTGCTGCCAGGGAGGAAGCCCCAGGTTCGGCGCGCGACCAGATCAAACGCGATCCATCCATGGATTCCCGCGTTGCCAAGCAAGAACCGTCCCGATGGGTGCGTCCAGAGGCGCTCATCACAGGTTCGGGCGGGCTCCCGGAAGACCGGCTCCACAGAGATATTTCGCAAATCCCACCAGCAGACCTCATCATCCCCGATCACCATGAGGGTCTGGTGACGATGGGAAACCGCCGCGACGCAGTGCACCCCGGTCGCCACGATCGAAACCAGATGCAGGGTCTCTCCGGAGGCCGCATCGACGACGGCCACCCAGTGTCGGCCGGTGTCTCCTCCTGCAGACCACGCGACCAACAGCGCACCATCCGCAGAGAGACGGTGATCGAAGAGACCGTCTTCATCCGGAAGCTGTCCACGGAACACATCCGCCAGTCGCAGGCGGGTCCCATGACGCTCCACGACCAGCCCGCTGTGGCTGCAGTCGTCCATCAACAGCACCCCGCCGGCGGTGCAGACACCGAAGATGTCCTCGCCAGCGTCCGAGAGCAGGGTGGGATGAAGGGGATGCATCAGCCGATATCGTGGCCAGAGGAAGAAGACTCCGCGACAGACTCACTGCCCGAAGCGATACAGTACCTCAACTTCGAGCACCCCGCTTCGAGCGTGACGACGATAAGCGGTTCTTCGATGCCTCAGGCCGTACTTTCCGACAAGGAATCCACCTGAACGGTCACGCCCGCCAAGATGGCGGGCGTGGTCACGTCTCCCCTCTCCGGGGATCAGCGGTTGGCGTCGGTGAGACCATCGCCGCAAGCGGGCGTGGCGCTGCGGTTGGCGATCCGACGCGTGGCCGGCAGCTGGTTATCGGGATCAACCTGAACCCTGGCGCGCCCGGACACGTCCGCCGAGAAGCGACCGACGCCGTTGACCACCGGCACAGTCAGGCGTTCATCGCCGACCTGAACCGGGACCATCAGTCGACCGAACGCGGCATCCGTGGTGACGCAGCCGACGACGCCCTTGCCGCTGGTTGCATACGACACCGAGAGCTCCGGGAGCTTCGCCCCATGGATCCAATAGTCGAAGAAGTCGCTGAGATCCTGTCCGCTCGCAGCCTCGAAGGCCTTCTGAAGGTCTTCGGTGCGGACCGACGTGCCCATCCGAGCGCTGGCCAGACCACCGAGGGCCCCCCAGAAGATCGGGTCGCCGAGCTGCGGGCGGAGGATCTCCATCAGAACATAGGTCCCATAGTCGGCCCGGATGCCCTGAGGAACGTCGGAGAACAGCGGCTCGGTGATGCCCATCGGCCGGCCCACGTCCGACTTCTTCCACGGCAACGGCATGGTCGCCGTGGCGCTATATTCGACCGGGTTCTCCAGGCGGCGCTGAATGGCCGCGATGTGCTCCTCGTACGCGTCTTCCCCCAGGGCAGCGTAGAGATACAGCGCCGCATAGGCGCCGCTGAGCGCGTCCATCATCCAGGCGTCCCGGGCCGTGGCGGGTTGGATCGACTGCCCCCAGATCTGGCTGGCGACCTGCTGGGCGAGCTGCATCCGCGAGAAGTGCGGATACTCGTCGTATACTTCACCGCTTACCAGAATCGTGCTCGCCATCACCGTCCGCATCTCGATCATGCCGGACATCGACGGGGTGCTGTTCAGGGTGAGGATGTCGAGCGGCAGCTGGGTGCGGGTCTGGAACACCTCAAGCGCCTCATCGGGAAGGACCGGGAGGAGGTCCTGATAAAACCGGGCAATGCGCCGAACCTCCGGCGGGAACTGCTTGTCTGACCCCTTCATCTTCCGAGACAGCGAGCGCACCTCGACACCAGGGAGGTCGGCCGCCGGCGGATCGCTGATCTCTTTCCACCGACCGACCGCCACGACGGGCTGGCGGGCCTGACCTTCGGAGGTCATCCACCGCCAGTGGGTGCGTGCATCATAGTAGTCTTCTGTCGTATCGCCGGAGCTGACCACCCCCCGGGGCCGCACAAGGCCCTGGCTGGCGCCGGCCGTCGTGGTGAACGACCAGGTGTCCGGCGTCGACGGGAGCATCTCCGGCAGCAACGGTTGGGCGCCGGTCGTCGCCCCCAGCGGCCGATAGAGCGCGCGACTGACCGGCGTCTCCATATCTTCATCGATTTCGATGTAGAACTGCTCCATCATGCTGAACCAGGCGTAGCGGTAGCTGGCCGACCACTCCATCTCAACGGTCACGGTCTGGCCGGCCGGGATCGGCTCAGGAAGCACCGCGAGGACCTCATAGCGGTACGGCGTCTGGGCGAAGGCCAGCTGCTCCGACAAGGCAGGGTTGGGGCTGATGGTGCCGCTGAGCGAGGCCACGTCACCACGGAGCGAGTCGTTCGAATTCCGGACGGCACTGCCACCGTCGCTGGTCGTGTTCGTCGCGCTGATCATGCCCATGTTGACCCCGCCGCTGGCGAGGTTGCCGGAAGTCGCGGGATCGATGGTCCGCTCGCTGGCGCCATCCTGAACCTGGCTCAACACCCCAGAGGTCTGAATCGCAGACAACCCGGCGGTGAGGCCGACCCATCGGATCGGCGTGCCATCGGACAAGGTCAGCGAACGCAGCTCCCAGGACCCCAGCCGCGCAGCACCCACCGGCATCCGCAGCGTCAGGTGTTGGAGCGGCCCGCCCTCTGCGCGGATGGTCATCGCCGTCTGGACGGTAGCGTCCTGCTCCAGCTCGCGGCGGTTGGTGTCGAAGGCGATCCGGGTCTCCGCGGAGACCGGCGCCGGCGCCGGCCGCTCCGGTGTACCCGCTGGCGCCGACTGCTCGCCGCTCAGCCGCATGAAGTGCCGGCGCTGCGCATGATCAACACCATGCGCGAACGCCATCGACCGATAGCCGGTGTTCTGTGCGTCGACCCCGTCCCGGTAGCAGGTCATCCAGCGATCGAAGTTGTTGCTGCCAACAACCGCGCCCTCATTCGACGCCACGCGCATCGGAGTGTCGGTGCGGAAGTCCGCCACCGCACGGAGCAGGCCACCGTCTACGCTCAGCTCTTCATGCAACAGCCGATCCTGTCGGATCATCGCCTGCGGATGCAGGCCCGACTGTTCGAGCGCGTGGAGCCGGGTGGCCAACATGTTGGTCGCGATGCGCCTGACCCGACCCGCACCCTTGCGCTCGTTGACCACGAACACCTCATCGTAGCCATCCACGCCCGGTTGAACCAGAGAGCCGGAGCCGATGGGCTGCAGCCCGACCAACAGCGACAACACCTCCGGGTCTGCTGAGAGGATCAGCCCCCGGTCGATGACCGTTTGGTAATCGGCGCCGTCCGCAACCGCGGAAACGTCATCCGCCTCCAGACCGACACGCCCCGTCATATGGTTCGCGAACCGCCAGGCGTCTCCCCGATCAGGGAAGCGGAGTGCGCTATCGCCCGATCCCACCCAGGCGAACCCGATCATCCGCTCTGAAACCGGAGCGCGACCCGAAAACACCGGGATCAGCGCACCCTCTTCGAGGCTGAAAGAGCAGACCCCATCTTCGAAGACCAGCGACTGTTCGCCGATGGAATAAACCGTTTCTCCCAACCGAATCTGGCCAGCAGCCAGCCACCACTCCGACAGGCCAGGCTGGTCCGCTGGCAGCGCCCCCTGGGCGGCGGTGGAGAGAGAGAGAAGGCTGAGGATCAGACCGAACCGAGCAGCAATGGGCATGGATGTACTCCCGATACAAATGAGAGATCGTCATCTTGATAGTGTAGAGAACATGCAATCTGTTTGCCTGTGGATGGAATAATCTCTCTTCGCGAATCATCTATCTTCGGCCCTTGCCCGATGGGTGTGGCGCCTTACTCATCAAAGAGTGGCAAACAGCACAGGTCAGGTTTCGAAAAGAAGGCTTTTCTCCAAGAATACTCTGTGTATATATTATCCTGGTCTCCTGATGGAGCGTGAACGCCCGGGGGCAGATGTGGGCAGCAGCAAAGCATTGGCCATTCTTGATGTGCGGGATCTGAGCAATCCCCTCCGAACCATCCAGGAAGTGTTGGAGGCGGGGATCCTTCCCCTCACCATCATCACCTCTCAAGATCCAGACGCCCTGCGTCAGATGATCGGGGGGGCGTGGCGATGGCATCGCCAGCAGACCGGCGGTTCCTGGGTCATCGACATTACCCCGGCCTGATCAGGGGCTCGGGCTCAGCTCTGAGGCGCGGTCAATCAGCCGTTGCAGGCGATCGCCGCGTTCGAGCGCGCGCCACTGCGCTCCGGCCAGCCCCCATGCCGCTGCGGCGCGGGCCCGGAAGCACAACGACAGCGCGATCTCTCCAGCACGCTCGGCCTGTTCCGCCACATCGGTTTCATTGAGCGTACCCGGCGGATCCCGAAGCACCCGCATCAGCAACTCATCGAACTGCGGCCA
>JBCBLB010000549.1:0-6771 GCA_038520555.1 Myxococcota bacterium
CCCGAGCGCCCGCCGCTCGCCCAGGGCTCGCAGGGGCTCCGACAGCAGGGTGCCGCCGATGGCCAGCCCGACAAGGTAGGCGGAGAGGACGACGGGGAAGCACAGGGCGCCGGGGTTGGGGCCGGTCTGCTCCATCAGGCGGGTCCAGCCGATCTCTGCGCCCATGCCCAGGCCGCCGATGGCCGCATAGGCGGCGAGTGCCCATCCTACGCCGACCGGATCGGTGGGGGCGGGGCGGACGGCGGGCGCGTCAGGGGCGGCGCGGTCCTGGATCCTGGAGATGATGGCGACGATGCCCCCGGCAGAGAGCATCAGCGCAGCGGCCAGCCAGAGCGTTCCGGTGAGGCCCAACGCGCCGGGCAGCCAGATCCCGGCGACCAGCCCACCCAACGCGGCGCCGCCGGCGTTGGCGGCGTAGAGCAGTCGGATCCAGCGTTCCTGCCCGGCGAGTCGGGTGAGCGCGGGGAAGGTGGCACCGGATGCGATCGCTGCCGGGCCGACAAGCAGGCCCGTGGCCATGCCGCAAAACAGCAGCGTCTGCTCCAGAGGCACCGCCAGGGTTGCGGCATCGGCGAGGTCGAACAGCCATGGGAAGCTGGCGGCCCATGCGGCGCCGAACAGCTCTGCGCCGACATAGAGGGTGACGACCTTCGCGCCCAGCCGGTCGGCCAGCCGCCCGCCCCATGCGGAGCCGAGCGCCATGCCGGCCATATAGACGGCGACCACGGTGGCCGCTGCGGGGGCGGTGACACCAAACAGCAACGCCAGCTTTCGGGTGAACACGACCTCGGCGCCGACCGCTCCAGCGCCGCCCAGCAGGGCCGCCACCACGGCGGCCAACAGGATCCGCTGCTCTCGCAGGGGGGATGGGTTGTTCGCGATGATCGCCTCCGACGCTTCGCGTCCGCCGAGAATGGTGACCCAGGCGGTCGCCTGAAGACCACCCAGATTTCATCATACAGCTGAGGATTGCCCTTCTGTTGATGAGCTGCACCCCCATGGGGCCGGACTACGGTGCGTCGGCCTCGTTTGTGGTGCGCAGCGACAACAGGCTCAGTATCGGATGCGAACCGTGATCTGAGCATCATCGCCTGCATAGTCGACCGCTGCCGAATCAAAGCTCGGCGGGCCGAACCGGATCGGCGCGTCCCGACTGAAGCCATACCCTTCAGCGGGAAAGCCGAAGGTGTTGGTGTCGAGCTTTTGATTGTTGTTTTCATCATGCATGACAGCGATCGCATATCGGCCGGCGGGCAGCTCGGTGAACCGACACACCGCCCGATCGCCGCGGATGTCGACCAGCATCGCGGCCTTCGCGGCGGTCGGATCGCCCGGCCAGCCCGATTCGTCTGCGAACGCTGAGCACCCCACCCGACCCTGCGCGCTGTGAAGGCCGGTGATCACCACGTCAAGACCGCTGCTCGCGAACCCCAACGAAGACAAGAGCCAGAACATCATCACACCCTCTCACAGTTGACAGTGTCAACCTATCTTGAAGCGGGCCTCATCACACTTCGAAAACAAGATTATTCAGACCGGTATGGAACCGCTTCTCTCACTTGCGACCGGTGCAGGCCTCGGGCTGGCCGGCGGGTTGGCGCCTGGTCCGCTCACCGCGCTGGTCTTCTCACAGACCCTCCAGTATGGTGCCCATGAAGGGGCGAAGGTCAGCCTTGCTCCTGTGATTACCGATGGACCGCTGCTGCTGCTCAGCGCGTTCGCTGCCTCCTGGTTCGCCGGGTCCGATGTCGCCTTCGCAGTCATCGGCTTCGTCGGGTCCGGGTTTCTGGTCTGGCTGGGCCTGGAGTCATTCCGAGCGGGGCCGGTTGAGGTCGATGCGGTCTCTGCGCCGGCTGGGGGTGTGGTGAAGGCGGTGTTGACCAACCTTCTCAATCCGCATCCGTATCTGTTCTGGGGCGCCGTCGGCGGACCACTCGTCGCGCGCGCCTATGAGCAGGGCGGGCTGTCGGTGGTGTCGTTTTTGCTCGGCTTCTTTGGTGTGCTGTGCGGCACCAAGCTCGGGATGGCGCTGTTCGTCGATTGGGCCCGCCCTCTGCTGTCCAGCCGCGCGTACGTCTGGATCATGCGCGGCCTTGGGCTGATGATGTGGTTCTTCGCTGCTGGCTTCTTCATCGACGCGGTACACCGGCTGGGGCTATTGTCGGGCTGACGAACCTCAACAGGATGGATCGATGCACATCTCCTTGCTGCTACTGATGATGGGATGTTCCAAGCTTGGGAACCTGGGCAACGCGCTCGAAGCCTATAAGCCGAACGTGAAGTTCAATCGGCTCGACCTGCGAGACATCAACTTCAACAAAGTCGACACCACCCTCGTCTTCGATGTCAACAACCCCAACCCCATCGACCTGGGGCTCGCCTCGTTCGCCTATACCCTCTCTCTGGAAGGGCAGCGGCTGACCGCCGGCGACCGGGACAAGGGCTTCAATGTCCCCGGGGAAGGGGCGGCAGAGCTGAAGATCCCGCTCTCTGTGGTCTTCACAGACATTCCGGAGTTGCTGGACAACACGCGCGGCAAGGACGAGCTGGGCTTCGCAGTGCGCGGCGACATGGGCTTCAACACGCCGCTCGGTGTCGTGGAGCTGCCCTACAACGCGGAAGGGAAGATGCCAGTCATCCGTGCGCCGAAGGTGCAGGTCTCCGCGCTCCGCGTCGACGAACTCGCGCTGCTTCAGAACCGGGCCACCCTCGCCCTGGATCTCAACGTCACCAACCGTGGCGGCGCGGCGATCGGACTGAAGAACGTCGGCTATGGCTTCAAGCTCAACAACCGACGCGTGGCCACCGGTGACGTCGCTCAGCTGGGATCGATCGATGGCGATGGACAGGAGACCGTCACCGTGCCCATCACCTTCTCGCTCACGGAAGTCGGCAGCGGGCTGATCGACCTCCTCAAGAGCAAAGGCCAGGTCAATGCCCAGTTTAACGCAGAACTGACCGTGGATACTCCCTTCGGAGCCGTGCCGTTCTCTTTCGATGAGGGCAAGCGGCTC
The DNA here is from genome assembly GCA_038520555.1 of Myxococcota bacterium. Taxonomy (GTDB): domain Bacteria; phylum Myxococcota_A; class UBA796; order UBA796; family UBA796; genus JBCBLB01. The sequence goes on from JBCBLB010000549.1 coordinate 3,015, forward strand.
AGCCTGCAGTAACGTTCAGGTCGCAGCGTCTGGCTCGCGGCCGAACACCTCGCGCGCTTTTTCCCGAAGTCGTGCCCGAGCGGTCTCCACCTCCCGAAGTGCCTCGCGGAGCTGATCCAGCTCTCGCTGTCGGACGTGCAGCCCCTCCTTGATGAACAGGGCCGCCGCTTCTGAGCGGCTCTTTACCGCACCCGTGTTGACCCAGTCGTCCAACGCTTGAGACGTCTCTTCGTCGACGCGGACCATTACGACCTGATCCCGGGTTGTCTGTCCCAGCTCTTCCACGCTGTCTTGAAGATTGGGTGAGACCACCACCACCTTCACCTTGCTCTTGGGGCGCCCCGACGTCTTGCTGTCGGCTTTTCCCAGACCAGACACTTCAACGTCGATGCCATGCTTCTTCATCTCTGAACGCATCTGATCCCAGATGGCGTTCAAGTCCAGCCCACTCATGATTTCTCCTCTCACCAAAAGGCGTAAGCCTATTACTCTACTCTCCACGGGTTCGCCACACAATCGACACAAGCCTCCTACAGGATCAAAGCCCAATCTACTGACCCACAGCCGATCAGCGTCGTCCTCAGTGGCGACAGAAAAATCTCACCGGATTTCTGTAATTCAATTACGCAACACCAGAGAGATGGATCGTCACCGTCCGCCAGGACACGCGCTGCTCCAACAACTCACGCCGCACCGCCGCTTCCACAGCGGTCAGATCCGCTGGGGCGAGCCCCAGGCGGTTGGCATAGCTGTCCGGCCGCTCCGCAAACCATCGCTCGATGATCGCCTCGCTCACAAACAGCGTCGTCCGCGTCTCCTGTCGCGCTGCGCTCACGGTCAGCCCCGCATCCTCCAATGTGGACGTCAGGTTCTTCTCTGTCCAACGGGTCAGCGGATCGTCGTCATCGGTATAGACCGCTTCCTCGGAAGCGGACCAGCGGGATCGGATGTCCTCGTCCAGGCGGCGCACCGCTGCGCTCAGGCGTGGCGTCCAGCGGGCCAGTGACTCGGCGAACACGATGCGACCCTCTGGAAGCAGCACCGCGATCAATTGTCGCAAGGTCTCCGCTGCATCTGCCGACCGGACCAGCACGTCTCGGCCGATGATGCGATCGAAGCGCACCGCGCCCGTCTCCAGGGTGCCTGCCACGATGGTCGGTCGCTGAAGCGGGGGGAGACGCTCGACGAGGCTCGTCAGCGCCGCGGCGTGATCCGGCCGCGCCGTCCAGGCCCAGACGCCGCCCTCCGGGACTTGACGGAGCGCCTCGAACGTCAATAATCCTGTGCCTGGTTCGACATCTAAGATCAGGTGGTGGCGTTGAAGCGCTGCGCGGACAAACACCGTCTCCCGGATCGTGCTCAGCCGCTCGCTCACCTGGCCCACCGTCCGCTGAACCCATCGATCCAGTCGGCGATCCTCAGGGCCGCTCGTCAGCCGTTCGACCGGGGCGAGGCCGACGCCCTCGACCATCGCGGCCAGCTGTGCCTCGCGTCGGCGGGCCAGCGTCGGGGCCACCTCCCCCTCCCAGCCTTGATCGCCTGGCTGATAGAACATCCGACCGCGGAGGCTGTCCGGCAGATACTGCTGTGCCACCCAGTGATCCCGGTAGGCGTGTGGATACAGGTACCCCTTGCCGTGGCCGAACGCCTCGCTGTCCCGGGTGCCGTCCTTGAGGTGGGTCGGGACCTCGCCGGCGCGCTCTTTGGTGACCGCGTCCAGGGCGTCGAAGAAGGCCATCGTGGAGTTCGATTTCTTCGTGTTCGCCAGATAAAGCGTCGCCTGGGACAGCATATAGCGGCCCTCTGGCATCCCGATCCGATCGAAGGCCTCTGCGCATCCCATCACCACAGCGATCGCGTTGGGATCGGCCAGCCCGACGTCTTCAGCGGCCAGGATCACCAGCCGCCGCAGGATAAACCGCGGGTCTTCTCCGGCGTAGACCATCCGGGCCAGCCAGTACAGCGCTGCGTCTGGATCGCTGCCACGAACGCTCTTGATGAAGGCGCTCACGGTGTCAAAGTGCGCGTCCCCTTCTTTGTCATAGAGCACCGCCCGTCGCTGGATGCTCTCCTCGGCGACGGCGAGGTCGATGATGATGACGCCGTCCTGGGGTGGGGTGGTCTCCACGGCCAGCTCCAGGGCGTTCAGCGCTGCCCGCGCGTCGCCGTTGGCCACGTTGACCAGGTGATCCGCGGCCACTGGAAGGAGGCTCACCGGCCGATCGCCGTAGCCCCGCTCCCGATCGCGGAGCGCCGCGTTCAACACCGCGCGCAAGTGATCCTCACCGAGGGACTGGAGCTGAAACACCCGGCTGCGGCTCACGAGAGCCCGGTTGACCTCAAAATAGGGGTTCTCGGTCGTCGCGCCGATGAGGATCAGGGTGCCGTCCTCGACCCAGGGCAGCAGCGCGTCCTGCTGCGCCTTGTTGAAGCGGTGCACCTCGTCGACGAACAACACGGTGCGGTGTCCCAGATCCTGGCGGCGGCTCCGGGCCTCGCTCACTGCCTGACGGATGTCCTTGACGCCCGCCAACACCGCGTTGATGGCGATGAATCGTGCTCGGGTGCGGTTGGCGATGACCCGGGCGAGCGTGGTCTTGCCAGTCCCCGGCGGCCCGTAGAACAACAATGAGCTGAGCTGATCGGCTTCGATCGCCCGACGCAGCAGCCGTCCGGGGCCGATGATGTGCTCCTGGCCGATGTATTCGTCCAAGGTGCGAGGACGCATCCGGGCGGCGAGCGGGGGTTGCGGCTGGGCGATCGGCAGACGTTGTTGCGGCATCCTCTCCGGTGTAGCCCGAACCACCCGACGCTGCTGAGGCGGTGTACGGTCCACCACAGCGGAGAACCGCATCGGCGTGACCAACAGCGGGATCACGTCCAATGGTCTTGAGATGGTGTATGCGAACCTGCTCGACGCGTTTCACGCCGGCATCTGAACTTACTCGGGGGCGCCGTCCTCAGGAGCGGCCTTGACCTCACGAGACGCGATCGCCGTTACTGTCGCCGTGCAGTTCTTATCGGTGCAGCGGACATCACCGATCTTGATGTTGCTGACCTTGGTGTAGCCGAGCTGCTTGGCGCGGGCGTTGAGCTGCTCTTCCCCCTTGGGGCGAATGTTCCGGCGCTCTCCGGTTCGAACGCGAACCGTCGTCTTCAGAGTCGTCCGCTCGATCTGGGGTTCATCCTGAGTCTCATCGGTGTCTGTGTTTTCGGCCGTGTTGTTCGCATCCGCATCCGCATCCGCATCCGCATCCGCATCCGCATCCGCATCCGCATCTGCATCTGGCGTCGGATCTTCAGGGACCGGCGGCGGTGGGGGAGGCGGTGGGGGAGGCGGGTCGGTGTTGATCGGCTCCGGAGGGGTCGGCGTCTCCTCGCCGTCATTTCCACCACAGGCGAGCCCGAGGATAACCAGCAACGCGAGGGTCCAGCGTAGTTTCTTCATTGGACGGTTTGGACTCCAGAGTGAGGGTTTCCTCCGAGGAGGTTAGGACTGGCGACCGACACTACCATAAAACCGAGCTCCCCCAAGGCGGGAGCGCATCGAGGAAGCGATATGCCCGACCAGACCCACGAGCCAGAAGACGAAGAGATCCTCGAAGAAGAAGAACTCGAGGCCGAAGACGACGGAGATGATGACTCCGACAGCGACTCCGACAGCGACTCCGACAGCGACTCCGACAGCGACTCAGACTCAGACGAAGACGAAGACGAAGACGAAGACGAAGACGAAGACGAAGACGAAGACGAAGAC
>JBCBLB010000330.1:0-10578 GCA_038520555.1 Myxococcota bacterium
CACCGGCGTAGTCGACGAACTTCTCGCTCAGGGGAAGGACACGCACCTGCTCTGGCGCCAACCAGACCGGGAAATTGCCCGCATAGTGCTCGATGAGGATCCCGAAGAACCGCTCGATGCTGCCCAGCAACGCCCGGTGGATCATGATCGGCCGGTGCGTGGTGTTGTCCGCGCCGGTGTAGTCCAGATCGAACCGGTTGGGCTGGTTGAAGTCGAGCTGGATCGTCGTCAACTGCCAGGTTCGGCCGATCGCGTCGACGACCTTCACATCGATCTTCGGGCCATAGAAGGCCGCCTCGCCCTCTTCGCGCTGATAGGCGATGCCCCGCTCATCGAGCACCTTGGCCAGCGTCGTCTCAGAGAGGTCCCAGATCTCATCGCTGCCCAGATACTTGTCCTTGTTCGCCGGATCCCGGACCGACAGCTCCACCTTGTAGTCTGGGAAGCCGAACGTGCGGTACATCAGCTGCGCGATGTCCAAACAGCCCCTGAGCTCTTCCTCCAGCGACTCGGGCGTACAGAACAGGTGCGCGTCATCCTGGGTGAAGCCCCGGACCCGCATCAACCCATGGAGGGTGCCCGAACGCTCGTAGCGATAGACCGTGCCAAGCTCTGCATAGCGGATCGGCAGCTCGCGGTACGAGCGCCGCCGGCTGTTGTACACCCCGATGTGAAACGGGCAGTTCATCGGCTTGAGCTGATACTGCTCGTCTTCCACCGCGATCGGGCTGTACATCGAGTCGGTGTAATGCGTCGTGTGCCCCGACCGATCCCACAGGGTGCGCGGCGCGATGTGCGGCGAGAACAGAAGCTCATAGCCCGCGTCCAGGTGAGACTGCCGCCAGAAGTCCTCGATCTGACGGCGGATGAACGCCCCGTTGGGCATCCACAGCACCAGCCCACCGCCGTATTCGCCAGTGATCCGGAACAGCTCCAGATCCTTGCCCAAACGGCGGTGGTCACGCTTTCTGGCCTCCTCCAGCATGTGCAGGTGCGCCTCAAGCTCGTCCTTCGTTGGGAAGGAGACCCCATAAATGCGCGTCAGCATCGGGCGCTTCTCGTCCCCACGCCAGTACGCGCCGGCGACCTTGGTGAGCCGGAAGTGCTTGAGCTTCTTGGCATAGTTGACGTGCGGCCCCGCGCACATGTCGGTGAACTCGCCGTGCTTGTAGAATGAGATGACTTCGTCGTCGAAGCCTTCGATAAGCTCACGCTTATAGGTCTGACCGTGCGAATCCGCCCACGCCAGCGCTTCCTCACGCGGCAGGGTGAACTGCTCGAACCGTCCAGCCTTCTTGGCGATTTTGCGCATCTCCGCTTCGATCACTGGCAGATCATCGTCCGAGATGGTCTCGGGGATCTCCATGTCGTAATAGAAGCCGTTGTCGATGTGTGGCCCGATGCCAAACTTCGTACCAGGGTACAGCTTCTCGATTGCGCTGGCCAGCAGGTGTGCGGTCGAGTGTCGCACCGTATCGGCCACACTCAGCTCGCGGGGCTGAAAGTCGTAGGGGGCGTCGTCGTTGCTCATGGCTTGATTTGCCTCATCCCAGGCGGGTGGCGTCACCACGAGAGACGGCCGCGACCTGGGGGCATAGGGTGTGGAGATGAGGGCTCATTCCCTCACCCACCCCCTATACACTTCCGCCCCCCCGGTCCACCCCTCTCCCACCATAAACGCCCTGCAAGCCTAACGCCCCGGTGTCCAGGGCATACGCGCCTCGTCCATGGCCGCCTTGAGCGACGCATAGTCCGTCTCGATCGCCCCCAACATGCCGATGACGTCATCATACTGCGCGCGCGCGATGCGGTAGGACTCCTGCTGCGCCGGCGTCGGCCCATACACGTTGGTGTTCGGTGCGAAGCCAGCATGCCAGAGGCGATTGTTGACGGTCATTTGCTCCCAGTCATGGTAAATATTACGCATTTTATTGGATGAAAGCCGCTCTTTTTCATCCATCAGGCGATCTTGCAGCGCGACCGCCTGGGCGTACAGCGCGCCATCGGCGCGTGCACGCCTGAGGACCATTGTCACCGCGCTCAGCTCTTCGAGCATGCGCGCGATGGACTGTCCGGTACCATCGGCAGCGCGTCTGAGTTCCGCGAGCTGCTGCTCGAAGATGATGCGATCCGCCTGACCGGAACCGGGCAACGTGGGCTCTGGTCGGATCGAGACCACTTCAACGGGCTGCTGCTGTCCCAGGTCGGTCAGCACGCCGTCGACGCGTCTGGCCATCGAGACGGTGTAGCTGCCCGGGGCAACCATGACGCCGAGGCCCGGCTCAAAGTCGGCTTCCCGTTCTGCAGGCGTCCAGGCATCCAGCGCAGGGTATCGAAGGTCCCAGGCCACACGGTGAAACCCTGCGTTGGCCGGCCCCGCTACGTGACGGATGATGTCCCCGGCTGCGTTCTTCACCGTAAACACGATGGCAGGTGCATCCTCACGTTGCTCATCCAGGATCGTGTCAACGGGTGGGAAGCCGACATCCTCATTGTTCTCTTCGCGTTCTTTCTCAGCCTCTCGACGTGCGTCCTTCGCCGTCTGCAGGTCCTCGGCGAGGTAATAGGTGAACGTCGCACCAAAATCGGGGTTCTTCGCAACCCAGAACGCATCCCCCTGGGAAGCCTGGCAGCCGGGATCGGAACAACCCAGATCCCGACGGGGCACATACCAGCGCGCATCGCGGACCGGGAACAGCACGCTGCCGCTCTCCAGCATGTCGGCGGTGACCTGCCGCAGCGGCGTATAATCGTCGAGCACATAGAAGCTGCGCCCGAAGGTTGCGCCCACGAGGTCGTTCTCCCGTTTCTGGATCGCCAGATCGCGGAACGGGATGTTGGGGGCGCCGCCCTTGAGCTTGGTCCAGCGTTCACCACCGTCGACGGTGAAGAACACCCCGAACTCGGAGCCCACGAACAGGAGGCCGGGGTTGACGTGGTCCTGCACGACCCGCCAGAGGATGTGGCGCTCGGGAAGGTTGCTGCTGATGCTCGTCCAGCGCCGGCCGCGGTTGGTGCTCTTGTAGATATACGGCGTAAAGTCCCCGTTTTTGTGATCGTCGACGACCACATAGACCGTGTCTGCGTCGAACTGATCGGCCTTGATGTCGTTGACGAAGTAGCGCTCACCGACGCGAGGCAGCCGCGCAATGCGCCGCCAGGTCTGGCCGCCGTCCTCGGTGACTTGAATCAACCCGTCGTCCGTACCCGCATAGATGACGTCCTCGTCGATGGGAGACTGTGAGATGTTGACGACGGTGTTGTACTCCGACATCGCGTAGAGGTCCCACGGCGCGTCGACGCTCCAGGTGCGGCCCATCAGCGGCGCATCGACGCGCCGTTCGTTGCGGGTCAGATCGCCCGAGATCGCCCGCCAGCTGTCGCCGCGATCGTCGCTGCGCCAGACCCGCTGCGAGGCGAAGAAGATCGTCTGAGGATCGTGGGGGCTGATGAGAACGGGGGCGTCCCAGTTGTAGCGATCGGGCGGCTCTCCCTCTGCGGCCTGTGGACGGATGTAGACCTGTTCTCCCGTGCGCCGGTCGTAGCGCACGAGGTTCCCCTGCTGCCACTCGGCATAGAGGATATCGGGGTTGGTCGGGTCCGCGGCGGACTGATGCCCATCGCCAAACAACGTCACGAACCAGTCCGCGTTGGTGATGCCATGGGCACGAACCGTGCGGCTCGGGCCCCCCTGCGAGTTGTTGTCCTGCGTCCCGCCATAGATATTGTAGAATGGCGTATCGTAGTCGACGGTGACCTTGTAATACTGGGTGATGGGCAGATTCGCGACATAGCGCCAGCTCTCCCCCCCGTCGTAGCTCTCGTAGATGCCCCCATCCGTGCCCGTGAGCAGGTAGTCGGGGTCGTGGGGGTCGAAGGCCAGCGCGTGGTGATCGGAGTGGCGCGTCTTTCCAGGCACCTTCTCAAAGTGCTCGCCGCCGTCGTCGGTCATATGAAGCCGAACGTCCATCTGGTAGACCCGATCGAAGGCGTGCGGGCTCGCGAACAGCTCCTGGTAGTAATGGGGGCCCGTGCCGCCGGAGAGGTAGTCGTTCTTCTTCTCCCAGGTCTCACCACCGTCCGCAGAGCGCCAGAAGCCGCCTTCACGGTTGGCGAGCTCGATGGTCGCATAGACCACGTCGGGATCCATCGGCGAGATGGCCAGCCCCGTCTTGCCCATGATGTCCTCGGGGAGGCCGGCGGTAAGCTTGCGCCAGGTCTCGCCGCCGTCGACCGATTTGTGGATGCCGGTGCCCGGGCCCCCGTCCATCAACGCAGCGACGCTGCGCAGGCGCTGCCAAGAGACCGCATACAGGACGTCGGGATCGCGTGGGTCGAGATGAACCTCGGAGACGCCCGTATAATCGTCGTCATCGTCGTCGTTCCCGAGCCCTTCGCCGAGCACCTTCCGCCAGGTCTCGCCGCCATCTGTGGTCTTGTAGAGCCCGCGGTCACCGCCTCCAGACCACAGCGGCCCCTGAGCGGCGACGAAAACGATGTCCGAGTCTCGGGGATCGACCCGGATCATCCCGATGTGTTCAGAATCCGCAAGGCCAAGGTTCTCCCAGCTGTGACCGCCGTCCCGGCTGCGGTAGACCCCCGAACCATAGCCGACGTGGCGGCCAGAGACGTTCTCCCCCGACCCCACCCAGATCACATCGGGGTTGTTCGGATCGATCGTGATCGCACCGATGGAGTAGGACGCCTCGTTTTCAAAGATGGGCGTCCAGGTCGTGCCACGGTTCTCGGTCTTCCAGACACCACCGGAGCCGACGGCCACAAACCAGGTGCTTGAACGCTCCGGATGAATCGCAATATCCGCGATCCGCCCCGACATAAAGGCCGGCCCGATGGAGCGCCATTGAAGGCCCTTGAAGGTGGGGGTGTTGAAGCCCGGCTGCTGATCTGCGTCGTCCTGCGCAGCCGACTCCCCCGACAACGTGAGAATAAGCGCAGCGAATAGGGTTCCCATGACCGTTCCTCCTGGTGAGGTCTGGCCGAGTGTATCGCCTCACGTAGACTTTCGTTGCGATACGCTATGGGCAACTCACCGCAACCACGGTTCTGTGAGCAGGAGGGATGATGTCTGAGCCCACGCTGATTTTTACATCGCAGAAGCAAAGTGCGTCTGAGCCCACGTTGATCTTTGGGTTGGGTGGGGTGCTCGTAGATTCCCAGATGATCGCAAACACCGTCTTCTCCGAGCACCTGGCCCGGATCGGGGTTCCGATGACGCCAGAGCAGGCCACGGAGCGGTTCCGGGGCCGCCGACTGGATGACTGCGTCCAGTTGGTGAAGAGCTACCACGGCGTGGACCTGTCCGACGACTTCCTCGACGCCCTACAGTCGGAAACGCTCGCTCGGCTTCGCACAGATCTGCAGCCCATCCCCCACATCGAGGGGGCTCTGACATCTTTGCCGAACCGACGCTGTCTGGCCTCTTCATCGTCGCCGGCTCAGATCGATCTGAGCCTGACGGTCACCGGCCTGGATCGCTTCTTCCCCGCAGAGCAGCGGTTTTCTGCCGACCAGGTCGAATGGGGGAAGCCGGATCCGGCCCTGTTCCGGCTCGCAGCCACGCAGATGGGCGTACGAGACACAAACTGCATCGTGATTGAGGACAGCAGCGCCGGAGCCAGGGCGGCGCGGCAGGCGGGGATGCCGGTGCTGGGCTTCGCCCCGGGCGGCCACAACCAGGATCCCCTGGTCGCAGCCGGCGCGATCGTGTTCTCCGATATGCGTTCGTTGCCAACGATGGTTCAGGCCGTCTGGGCCAACGTCGTCGCCGTCAAAGGGGATCGGGTCTCCTGCTTCAAGGTTTGACCGGTTTCGACGTCGTACGCGGGCAGCCATCAGGGACGCTTTGCGTCAGCGGTTTATTTTCCATCCTCAATCGCTATTGCAATTCAGTTGCGATATTATGGAGCCTCAGTTTTTGAGCTGAGGTGGAGTTCTCATGACGGCCCCCCTTCCCGTAACCGTGCTCTCCGGCTTCCTTGGTGCGGGGAAGACGACCCTGCTCAATCATGTGCTCTCAAACCGTGAGGGGCTTCGGGTCGCGGTCATCGTCAATGACATGAGTGAGGTCAACATCGACGCGGCGTTGGTCCGGGACGGCGACGCGGCCCTCTCACGGACCGAAGAACAGCTCGTTGAGATGAGCAACGGGTGCATCTGCTGCACGCTTCGCGAAGATCTGCTGGCTGAGGTGGCGCGGCTGGCGCGTGAGGGGCGGTTTGACTACCTGCTGATCGAGTCCACCGGCATCAGCGAGCCGCTCCCCGTCGCCCAGACCTTCACCTTCGAGGCGGAGGATGGCAGCACCCTCTCTTCACTGGCGCGGCTCGACACCATGGTCACCGTGGTCGATGCGCAGGCCTTCCCCGCAGAGCTGGCAAAGGGCACCTCGCTGGAGTCTCAGGGCCTCGCGGTCTCTGAGGAGGACAAGCGCACCCTCGCCACCCTGCACACCGAGCAGGTCGAGTTCGCCGATGTCGTGATCGTCAACAAGACCGATCTGGTCAGCGAGGACGCGCTTCATCGGGTCGAAGCCACCATCCGGGCGATCAACCCGGACGCGCAGCTGGTGCGGAGCGAGCGGGGGCGTGTGCCGCTGGCTTCGGTGCTTGGCACCGGCCTGTTCGACATGGAAGAGGCTGAACAGCGGCCATCGTGGATCCAGGAGCTGCGCGGCACGCACACCCCGGAGACCGAAGCCTACGGGATCTCAAGCTTTGTCTACCGCGCGCGACATCCGTTCCACCCCGAGCGACTGAACGACTGGCTGCGATCCCCCTGGCCGGGCGTGGTGCGCGCCAAGGGCTGGTTCTGGGTGGCGTCCCGACCGAACCACACCGCAGCGTTCCAGCTCGCGGGCGCCACCCGAGAGACCGGCGTCGCGGGGTACTGGTGGGCGGCCGTGCCTCCAGAGCGGCGCCCGGACGATCCGGCGTTCTTCAAGAGCCTGGAGTCCATGTGGCACCCGCAGTACGGGGACCGCAGACAGGAGATCGTGATCATCGGCGTCGACCTTGACGAGCAGGCCCTGCGCAGCGCCTTCGATGATTGCCTGCTCACCGAGGCGGAGCGCGCGAACCCGGATCAGTGGGCGCAGCTCCCCCACCCCTTCCCCTGGCCTGATTGATAAACTGTTTGCCATGGGCAGGATGCGCGTTCCAGGCACAGAGTCCACGAGGGCTGGACGGTCGGCGTCTGGTCGGCCAGATTTGATTCAACATCTGTGAAGGGGACACCCATGCTTCTGGCCATGCTTCTGCTTGCCTGTGACTCTTCAGAAGAGCGAGAGGCCGATCAGGCGCTCTGTGACTTGATGGATGGGAGCATCCACTTCGTCGACGCCAGCGCCCAGATGGATGACGATCAGCTCGCACAGTTCCACATCGCAGATCATGCCCATGAGGTCACCCTGCTCGATAAGCAGGGCTGGGTCTGGGCCCAGGTCGACGCGCAGACCTCCGCAGAGCTGCACATCAGCGAGCCGGGTGCGGTTCGGCGGATCTTCTTCGATGGTGTAGAGCAGGAACTCTCCCCGACCGGAGAACAGAACGAAGCCTGCCCGGATGACCTGGGTGAGATCTGGGCCATCGACTTCGAACCTGGCGTCTGGCACGTCGAGATCAGCGCCTCTGTCGACACGCTCTGGCTCATCCCCTCCCCAGAGCAGGACAGCCACGATCACGATCACAGCGATCACGATCACTGATTTCGTGTGACCGTCGGTGATCGTGGGTCGGCTGTCATCCATCCAGACTGGTGGAAGGCTTCGAAAATGAGCCTGTAACATCGGCTCACGCGATGGTGAGGATTGGCGTTCGGGCGGTTCAGGCGCGCAAAGTCTTTGAAGAATCTTTGTTACAGCCTGTTTCGGTTATGATGGGCGCCGCCGCGGGATGCTTGGTCCAGCAGGTCGCCGAACAGCCGCTCCGCCAGCGCATCGATCGTGTCGATCTCCCCCAGGGGCAGCAGCGCGGGGAGCCGATTGAAGATGTCGAAGCTGTGGTGTTGTGCGAGGCCGACCTGCTGTCGCCGAATCGCGCATCCCAACACCTTCTGGGGGAAGTCGTCTCCGACCGGCCAGCCGTAGCCTTCCAGAAACTGTCGGAGCAGACGCCGATCGGCTCCGAAGGTGTGGAAGTGGAGCTTGGCGATCTCGGCATGCGGATCGGCGATCATCGCGTCCCCCCAGTCGATGATCCCCGCCAGTTTACCGTCTCTCACGAAGATGTGGTTGGCGACCAGGTCGCCGTGGAGGAAGGCGGCCCCGGGCGCATCGAGTCGTTCAAGGAAGCCGTCGACCTGTTCGAGGAGGTGTTGGGGGAAGCCGCTGTCCTGGAGGGCCGCGATCGGCTCGGGGCCTCCCCAGTCCTCGGCGTGGACGATTCCATCCTGGTCGAGCTGATGGATGAGATGGAGCTGCCGCCCCAGCGCCTCAGCGATGGTGAGGTTGTCGCCTGGCGACATCGCGTCTGGATCCCAGAACCCGCCCTCGACGCGGGTGGTGATGAGGTATGGCCATGGTGTGTCGCCTTCGCAGAGGTTGCCCCGGGCGACGAGGCGGGGGACCTTCAGCCCGGACACATCGGAGACCCGTTGTTGTGCGATCTGCTCGGCGAGGTGGCTCTGTTTCCAGAAGGGGGCGCCGCCGAACAGCTTGATGACCACGTCCTGGGCGAGGAAGGTCGGGTGGGTGGGGTTGAACCCGGCCGAGAGGTTTCCGGGCTCGCCCAGGCCGTGGCGGTCGAAGATGTCGACGATGTACGGTCGCCAGAAGTCCACATCACCGCGTCGAGCGAGGTGTACGGACAGCGTCGGGAGACTCGGCGGTGAGAGGGACATAGACAGAGGATAGCCTGGGTATCCAGTGGTTCAGGTCCGCGTGTTCAGTCGTCGGGCGGCGGGTCGAACTGGATGCCAAAGACGGTCTGGGTGTCATAGGTCTGCACGTTTTCGACCACGACGTTGTTGTAGGTGACATTGACGTTGAAGCGGATGGACAGCGGGCCGATGACATGGAAGGCGGCGGTGGCTTGCAGGTGACCGCGGAAGTCTTCCGGTTCGACGGGGTTGATGTGAAACCATCCCATATAGTTGAGGGTCATCCGTGTCTTCGGGCGCTGGCACCGTCCGCTGCTGAGCGCACCGATGCGGGCGATGGCGCGGACGTTGCCGCTCTGTGAGACGTCCCGGTTGAACGCGTCGCTGGGGTAGGACGTTCGCTCATAGAAGGCGCCCAGGCCATTGTGCATCTCACGGGTCTTCTCTCGGAACGGGGAGTGCCCGAGGATGGCGCCGCCCATCCAGCGGTTGTCGATCTGGTGGAGCTGGCTGTGGTTGTAGTGGGCGAAGCCGATGATGGAGACCTTCTCCCCAATATAGTAGTAAGGCAGATCGGTCACCGATACGTCATCGCCGATCTGGGTCAGCTCCGCGTCGGGAGTGAACCCTGTCCAGATGCGGTAGCCGTTGAAATACAGGGCGTTCCCAAAGACACCGTCGGTGTAGCGGAGCGTACCGTTGGCGTTGAGCTGAACCTGCCGAAGGTTGCCTGAGATCCAACTCCCGCTAGCGCTGACCTGGTAGGTGAGCTTCGGCTCCGGGGGATCGGGGTCAGCATTGGCATCGGCGTCTGCGGTCTGGGCGGCAGCCAGAGAGGTGAACAGCATCAGCGACAGCACAGGTGCTCCGAAGGTGAGGGGCGTTGAGCAGCGTATCGAGACAGTACAGCAGCGTGACACGCGCCCGTTACGCCAAACGGCTTGCCAAGCGCGCCAACAAGCAGGGCGCACAACGTGGCAACCGCTCAGATAGCGCAGCTGCCGTCGGATCAGGCCTCGGCCAGCGCTTCGATCACGAGCGCTGAGAAGAGCCCGGAGCTGTGCTGCTGCTGACCGGTGATCACCCGCCCGTCGCGGACGGCGAAGGGCATGAGGGGCTCCGCAGACACGAAGTTCGTGTTCGGGTTCTTCTTGGCTTCGGTCTCGATGGTGTAGGGGTTGACCTTGATCCCCAGGGCCTGATCGTTCATCGCTTCTTCGCTGTCGGGGTAGCCGGTCCAGGTCTTGCCGTCGGCGAGCAGGGTGCCGTCGCTGAGGCGGGTCCAGAGCAGCAGGCAGGTGCCATGGCAGATGAGGCCGACGACCTTGCCCTGCTCATAGAAGTCTGCGATGAGCGCATGGAGCTGTATGTCGTCCTTGAAGTTGATCAGCGGGCCGCCGCCGCCGGCGACGCAGACGGCGTCGTAGTCACTGACGTTGACATCGGCGATGGACGGGGTGTTCTCCATCAGCTTGCCGTAGACCGGGTGATGCTTGAAGCCGATGGTGATGAGGTCATTGGGGTACTGGGTCTGCGCGTTTTCGGGATCGGAGAACCCGTCCCTTCTTTGACTTTGTCGAGGCCGGCCATACGGTGGACGTGGTCTCTCCGAAGGGCGGCAAGGTCGAGTTCGACGGGTTCTCCGATCCCGAAAACGCGCAGACCCAGTACCCCAATGACCTCATCACCATCGGCTTCAAGCATCACCCGGTCTACGGCAAGCTGATGGAGAACACCCCGTCC
>JBCBLB010000919.1:0-2965 GCA_038520555.1 Myxococcota bacterium
CGCGGCTCATCGTCCCAGGACCGATACGGAAACGCATCGAGCGGCCCCATCACGGGTCGCTCTTTTGTGTTGAAGAGCCCCCATGCCAGGGCACTATCCACGCTGTTCGAGGCGTCAGCGTCGTGGAGGTCGGGCCTTCATCGGCACCGCGCCCGATCGAATGGCGTCCCAGCGAAGGGTCAGGCCTGCCCAGACGAAGACCGGGGTGGGGGCCCAGCCGATCTCAATCTCCATGGGGAACGTATACCGATGTAGCTCCACACCGGCACGAACCCCCCATGAACGCCGGATGATGGGCTCGTCGTAGTCCCATGTGACGGTCTCCTCCTGGGGCACGCCGAGGGGCGCGACCATCAGCTGGGCGAAGATGCTCTCGATCTTCTGAACGCGCGCCGTCGGCCGCCCGTCCATCGGCGGGATCTGTGCGTCGCCGTGGACCTGATACCGCATCCCGACGTAGGGGTAGAAGACGCGTTGGTGGCCGATCTGGCCGAAGTACTCATCTCCGGGGAGGGAGGTGTCGTTGAACAGCAACGAGCCGGTCGCGACGCCGGCTTCGGCGATGAGCATCTCTCGGCTTGGCACCCGGTGCAGGGCGAGGTCCATGTAGTTGTAGCCTCCCCCGATGACCTGCGACACCCGGGTCATCCCACGCCACGACACCAGGACACCGACGCTGACGTCCGCGAACACGTCGGCGCGAACCTCATCTGGGCCGAAGATGGGCCCGACGCTCACCGTCGCCCGACCATAGAGCAGGTGCGGGACATAGAGATGCGCGACGACGCCGCCACCGTACAGGTTCATCGGCCACCGCATCACCAACGCGGGCCCGAGCCGGAGCAGAGGCGGCTCATAGGCGAACAACGCATCTTCGGACTCGACCTCTTCCGCCTGAGCATGTGCGACGAGCGACCCAAAGAGCGCATGGAAGATGAGAAACCAGAAGAGGTGATGCATCGGATCCTCCTGATACAGGCAGTGTACACCGATGAATGAGTGGCTCCCCAGCCGAGATCATCACATTCGCGTTGTTCTGCCTGGCCTGCGGTGGCGTCGGGCTGTTGAAGACCACACAAATCATCGTTGGTCGTTGTTTGTGTTGGGTTGGTGTGCCCGGAGGATCAAGTGAATGTGTTGATCGAGATAGTCTTCGATGTCTGACGGATATCGCGCCTCGCCAGACAGCCCGTGTTGGTGAAGCAGTAGAAAATAGAGCGGGGTGAGGGCCATCAGGCTGGACGCGCGGGGGTCGCGCACATGGAAAACGCCTTGTTCGGCATAGGCGCTCAACAAGTCGTCGAAGGCGCTGAGTGAGGGCTCAAGCAGGTACTCTACCACCGCCGGCCCACGGACTTTATTGCCCAATCCACCGATCAGCGCGACGTTAAACAGGTGATCCATCCCATTCTTCCAGCCGGTGAGGACCGACATCAGCGCATCTCGGAGGCCCTGTTCCGGGGGAAGCTTTGCGAAGGTGTTGAACGGTTCCCGAAAGACCCGGCTGCCCTGCTCCAGGTGTTGGAAGGCGGCTTGAAACAGCCCGTCGTAATCACCGAAGTAGTGGCGAAGCGTCGAGGCATCGACGCCGATGTCCCGCGCCAGTGAGCGGAAAGACGCAGGATGTCCCCCCGTCTTGAGGAAGGCAGGCAACGCACGGGCCGCCAGCTCTGCCCGCCGTGCTTCGTAGTTGGTGTTTCGCGAGCCTTTGGTCCGTGCCATCGTGACCTTCAACGTAACGGAGATCGGGCACCGGGTCATTTTTTCCCTCATTTGAGGAATTTTATTCGCGCGCGCACAGGGCGGTGATATTATCCCTCAGTCGGTGGAGGGTAATGAGGCTGCCGACAATCACTTCCTCACCCACCAGAGGAGACTGAGGATGCGTACATTTCCATTTTGCAGCGCCGTCGTGGCGCTGTCCGTATGGGCATCAGGTTGTGGCGAGCGGCCATCCGCCGATGTCCCCGATGAAGTGATCGGTAGTTGTTACTACCAGACCGCGTTCTCGGATAGCGAGCAATGCGAAGAGTATCTTGGTCTGGACTGGAGCGAAGGGCAGGCTCGGGATTGGTGTCGTTCACACGACGACAACCGGTTTGTCGTGGCGGAGTCCTGTGACAGGTCGGCTGCCAAAGGACGTTGTGTACAACAAACCACCTCTGGTCAAGTCTATCAACAGATCCTGGAGCCGGATGATGGCAGCGATTGTGCCCAGACAGAACGCATCTGTGAGGTGTTTGCCCGCGGCACCTTCGCCGGGCTCAATGAGTGCGCTGACGCTGTCGATCAAGACTATGATCAGGGTGAGGCGGACGGCGCATTCGTTGATATTGAGCTGACCTGTCTACAACCCCTCGCGGGTGAGCCGGCCGGGCAGGGGCCCGATGGTACGGTATGTACCTACAACAACATCTCTGGTTGTACCGAAGAGGGGCGTCGATTCAGCGACTATGCCTCTTGCGATGATGTTCGCAGTCAGCGCGGCTATTACCCCCTCGACGCATCGGGCTTTGAGACGCCACCAGACGATCCCGTCTGGGACGATCCGGACTTCTGGACGGAGCTGGCCTGGGTGACCACGCAGGTCGAGTCCTGTGGGTGTATTTGTTGCCACTCTACAGAAACCGCACCGCAGGGACCCTCCAATTGGTTTGTTGAGAGCGGGGGTATCTGGACAGATTCAATGTTTGAAAGCGGTCTGGCACAGTCCGCCGGCTGGGTTGACTCCAGTCTGCTTGGCTTCTTTGATGCGGCGGACAATAACGGCTTTGATCGGGATGGATATGGCTTCCCTTCCACCGATCCAGAGCGGATGCAGGCCTTCTTCGAAGGAGAGCTGGCACGTCGTGGTGTCGCCCGTACAGACTACCCGCTCGATCCAGAGCCCGGGCCAGACTTCGTCGCAGTGGTCCAGTTCTTTGAGCCAGAGGTCTGCGAATTCGGTGAAGGCGTTGACAAGAAC
>JBCBLB010000782.1:0-4236 GCA_038520555.1 Myxococcota bacterium
ACTGAGCTACCGGCCCATGGTGGGTTCTGTTGAGAGAAGTTTCTGTTGAGAGACAGACGTATCCGTTCCCTTTGTTCGGAAGTGAACCAAAGGAGACAGAAAATGCCACCGATGACGGTAACATCAACGTATTGAGCCCCGTCCTCCGATGTGGAGGACGAGGCTCAGCGAATCACCGTATTCCTACGGGGAAGCTGCTACCTGCCCACCCACATGGGTGACGCGGCCTTGATAAATCGGGTGCCGGGGAACAGTTTCTTCATGACCACTACTTATGCCTATCTGCGAAAACCGTCAACTGTTTTTTCTCTATCGGTGACTTGATTCATGCCTGGCTCCGTGTCACCCTCAACACCCTATGACGGGCAACCACGAACCCCTCCTCACATCTCTGGGTTTCGGACCGGGCTGGCAGACGATGCTCTCCGAAGAGGAGAAGCAGCGCTTGCGCTCCGGTGAGATCGTCGATCCGTCGCGTTTGCGGTTGAGCCTGTTCAAACGCCAGCTCAGCCAACCTGGCCTCGACATCTCTGCCTTGTTGGCGCTCGCGGGTGCAGAGCCCGCGGGGGCGACGCGGACCGATATGCTCCGGCGGCTGGCCCGGTGCGCGGGGCTCGACCGGTGGCGGCTTCAGGTGCTGTCGATGAGTCCGCTGTACCAGGATGCTGGCCTCCAGCGCGAGCTTCATAAGCAGTCGCTGCTGCGCACCCTGCGCCAGGATGAGGCGGACGAGGCGGTGCTCCGTGACGCTTTGGCAAGCAATGATCCCGACCTCCATCAGGCGTTGTTAGAGGTGTCGGGGTTGTCAGACGATCTGCTGGCAACCCTTGCGGAGTCAGGTGCGACGAAGGCCGTTCGTCGCGCGGCTCGGCAGCGGAGGACCGGATGACCGAGCGTTGGGCGGTGATCTCAGACATCCACGCCAACATCGACGCCTTTGAAGCTGTCCTACGGGACATGGACGAGCAACGGATCGACCGGCTGGTGGTGCTGGGCGACACGGTCAATTATGGCGGTGCCCCACGCGAGTGTATCGAGCTGGTCATCTCTGTCGCGGACTCCCTCATCTTCGGCAACCACGAAGCCGCCGTCCTTTCGCTGGGCAAAAGCGACCCGGGCATGGTCGGCGCCGCTGAAGCGGGTTTGGAGTGGACCGCCCGGACCCTCAACCAAAGCCTCCTCTGGAACAAGCTCAGCGAGGGGGCCACCTTCCCCAACGCCGCCATCGCCCTGCGTGACGGCGTGCAGCTGGTCCATGGCTCCCCCCGTGAGCCCGTCGCCGAGTACGTCTGGCCTGGACACCCCAGCTACTTCCTGGCGTTCAACGATCAGCTCGACCAGCGGCTTCGCCAGATGCTCGACGCCCGTATGGCCCTCCACTGCTTCTGTGGGCACACCCACGTCCCCGCCATCCTCCTGCCCTACGACCAGCGCGCGGTGCTCAAGGGCCGCGGGTGGGACCGGCTCTTCTCCTTCATCGGCCCCACCACCGTCTTCTTCGTCCCCAACCAGCCGATGGTCATCGATGGGCTCCGTGACGTGCCCGTGATCATCAACCCCGGCAGCGTCGGCCAGCCCCGCGACGGCCGTCCCGAAGCCTCCTATATGATCTACGACGGTGACAGCGTCGAGTTCCGTCGGGTGCCGTACGACGTCGAAGCCGCACAGCACCGCATCCTCGCGCTGCCCATCCCCCGCGACGCCCGCCTCTACCTCGCCCAGCGCCTCGCGCGCGGCGAGTAGCCCCGCCCTACAGCCCGCCCTACAGCCGCGGACGCTCCAGCTCCAGCGGCGTACCGGCCCCATAAACGTCGATCTCATCGGAGCACCAGTCCTGGCCTGGCTCATCCTCCAGCGGCCCGTCGAAGACCAGGGCATACACCAGAAAGCTGCGGCTCCGTGTGCCATCGGGCACCGCCAGGTCCAAATCCCACGTCACCGCGGTGAGGGCCGCGGTCGGGTTGTGTACGGTCACCTCGGCCTCTGGGGAGACCACCCAATCGAAGCGCAGATCAGCTGCCGGCGTGTCGGCATCATAGACGAACATCGTCGCCGTTGTGGTCTCCCCTGCGTTCAGGGCACGGTCATCGAGGATGCAGCCGCCGATGACCCGCGGCTTCGATCCGAGGATCGCCGCGCAGCCCTCTGGGTCGGCGCGGTTGATCGCGCCGTCACAGTCCTCATCGATCATCTCAACGTCGCAGATCTCACGGCCCCCTGGGTGGGCGTCCGGGCTCTGGTCGTCGCAGTCGCCCTCCTCCTCGCTGAAGCCGTCCAGGTCATCATCGAAGCGCGGGGTCCGCTCGTCGACGATGCCGTCACAGTCATTGTCGCGGGCGTCGGGGATCTCTTCGGCGTCAGGGTAGACGCTGTCGTCTACATCGTCGCAGTCGCCTTCCTCCTCGCTGAAGCCGTCACGGTCATCGTCAAAGAGATCGGTGTCCTCGTCGATCATCTCGTCGCAGTCGTTGTCCAGGCCGTCGGCCTGCTCGACGGCGTCGGGGTAGACGGCTGGGTTCTGGTCGTCGCAGTCCAGCGGCTGAGTGCTGCCCGGCAGCGTTCGGTCGAACCCGTCTCCGTCAGCGTCCATCAGGGCACGCTCGCCGATCCGAACCGGGACCGACGCCCGGGCCGTTCGCCCACCCTCATCCGTCACCTCAACCCAAAGCGACTCCGGGCCGACGGCGAACGCGGATCCGGGGATCTCGACGGTGACAAGCCCCCGGTCATCGGGCGGAGCACAGTACGCCACCGTTCGTCGCTGTCGCTGCGCGCGAACCCGACACCCCAGCGACGACGCCGGCTGGTCCGGATCGCTCATCAACACGGAGACCCGCACGACGCCATTCGGGGCGAACACCGCTCCCGTCGACGGTTCCTGGATCTCCACCACGGGAGAACGGTTCAAGCGCCCGGCCCCGATGTTGCCAAGGATCAAGACATCCGCAACCTGCGCGGCTGAGGACACTGTCACCGTGCACGATGCCGGGAGGGGCGTGGCGGGTGCAAACCGGACGGTGAGCGGTGTGTGCTCCCCAGGCGCCAGCGGTCCTTCGTAAAACGCATCCAGATCCAGCTGGAACGAACGGTCGCAGTCGTCTGCATTCAACTCAACGTCGAGGGTGAGGGGGCCGTCGCTGACGTTTTCTATGGTGAGGGTTTGCTCGCTGATCTCGAGAGGAGCCACCGAGCCGAAGTTGAGCCGTGCGGCGCTGAGCCGGAATGCGTCGTGTTCGTGAGCGCCCCACCCCTGGAGGATGGTGACCGACTTGGGGTTGCGCGGATCGCCGAAGAAGGTGGGCTGGCCGATGGGCTCCCGTGCGGTCCGGACCTCTAACGCGGCGAACAGGTCGCCTTCCTGGGCGGGCGCAAACGTGATCGTGATGGGCACCGCGCTGCCGGGGTCGAGGACCGGGATCGCGCCATGCTCGGCGACACTCACCCATCGCAGACCGTCGACGTCATCCGGAAATGGGCCGACGGTGAAGCTGTCGGGGGTCCCTTTCTGCTGGAGGTCGAGGGTGAAGATGCCCATCGGGAGACCGCCCCGGTTCTCGACAAAGACGACCTGTTGCTGTCGTGTTCCGATCCGTCTGGTGCCGAAAGTCACGACATCCAGCCCGTGTGGGGTGACCACCAGCTCCGGGTACCGGTCGGTGAGGATCGGGGGAGGCTGCGTCGTCGTGGTCGGTTCGGGCGCGCTCTGGCCGCAACCGGAGAGGACAACCCCAAGCAGCCCTGCCCCCGCTCGCCCAACCATGCACCGCTCCCCAGATGTTCTCATGCCACAGGGAGTATTGTGACCGCTGACCCGGGAGAACGGGTGAGGATTGAGGTATTGGTTGATGAACCTTGGTTTTTGGTGATTGGTTCATCGGCCGGTGAGCGGCTCACCCCACCTCTCGGCGGGCCGTAGGGTAGACGGGGCGCTGCCGCTGTTGTTGGGCGCGAAGGTGAAGCAGCGTCTGCTGGAGAATGAGACGCTTGGTCTGCCAGACCCCCACCCCCCGCGAAGCGATCGCTTCGATGCTCGGTGCCCCGGTCGGGTTCAGCGAGCTCTGCAGGGCAGACACCGGGATCGGGTTCGCGACGTCGCGCTTGTTCCATTGGAAGACCAGCGGAAGATCCGCCAGACGTTTGCCCTGGCGCTTCAGGTTCTCTTGAAGCGTGAGTAGGGAGTACTGGTTCGCGAACTCCCGCCCCGGATCCGAGTCAGCGACAAACACGATCCCGTCC
>JBCBLB010000080.1:0-20504 GCA_038520555.1 Myxococcota bacterium
ACACGGACACGGACACGGATACGGATACGGATACGGATACGGACCCGGATGTCGACTGCGATGCATCGCTGCCTGCTGTCTCTTCTGACCCCGACGAGTGCGCTTCGGATGTCCTTCGGTGCGGGGACATCCTCGACTTTACGCTGGAGGGGGGGACGACGGACTTCGACGTCGACAGCTACACCGCCTGGCAGTGTTTGGGTGCGTATTCGACCGATTGGTCTGGGCCCGAGCGGGTGTTCTCGTTCGAGCACCCTGGCAATGGGACGGTTCAGTTCCAGGTGACCGATCCCTGCGGTCAGGTGAGCCTGACCGCCCTCTATGACCCTGGCAGCGGCGCCTGCCCCAGTGAGAGCTCACAGGTCTGTGAGATCACCCGGGCCTCGAGTGGATTGATGAACCTCTTCGACAGCACCGATCGGGATTACCTCCTCATCGCAGACTCGGTCGATGGGGATGCCTATAACTTCCAGATTGAGGTCATCTGCCCATGATCGGCGGTCGCGTCTTTGGGCTGTTGTTCCTTATCGGGTGTGACGTCCTGGTTATCCAGGATGAGAACGGCAACACTCCGTTCTGCCCTGGTCTCAACGGCGATGCAGGCGACGCCGATGACGACCTCGACCCGGACTGCGAGGTCGAACGGACCCCTGTTGACAACCAGGGGCCTGCGTGTGTGACAGAGGCGCTGGCGTGTGGCGACCGGGTTGAAGGCACCACGACGGGGGGGGACACCCGGCTCTCTGGCGCCGACTACAATGGGATGTTCTGCGCCGTCGTTGGCGACAGCGACTTCGTCGGCCCCGAGCGCGTCTATTCCTTCACCCACCCCGGCGACAGCTCGGTCGTCACCATCACCCTCACCGAGCCCTGCGGCGGCGCCAACCTGTTCTTGATGTCGGCAGAAGATCCTGGCTCCTGCCCCAGCGCAGACAGCAGCGTCCGCCAGTGTGATAACGCGGGCAGCGCGGGCCGCATCGAGCTGTGGGACGAAGAGCCCCGGCGGTACCTGCTCGTCGTGGACGGCGCGGAAGAAGGCGCGCCGTTCAACCTGAGCATCTCTTGCCCGTAGCGCGCCCGCTCTCCGCCGAAGAGGAAGGGGAGCTGAATCAGCTGTTCAGCGCGGCCCTCGGGCTGCTTCCGGTGGGTGAGCAGTCCGATCCGCACTTCCTCATCGCGGCGATGCAGCTTCTCATCGAAGAGGTGCGTGCGGGCCGGGGGCCGGACCTGTCCGCCGCCGACCTCGCCACCCAGCTCGGCGTCGTCTGGGGCGATGAGCTGTGTCGCGTCGCTGGCTGGCAGTGGCGGTACCTCACCCTGGACAACGGCCTCGAAGGCGTCGCCGTGATCAGCGAAGACCGGGCGTTCGTGGCCCTGCCCATCCATTTCCTCCACCGGCTGCTCACCCGAGCGGATGCGGAGAACCACTGCCTGTCCCGGTTTCAGCAGATCCTCGCCCGACAGCTGGGCACCCCGGTCCCGGGTCGCTTCCGCATCGTCGCCTGAGCGATCCCCAACGCAGAACCGCTGACATCACCCAGCGCGCCTGCTCATCGGGCGCGCACGTCAGCTCCAGCGCTTCATCCGGCAGGGGATGGTCATCCGCCGACGTTTCGCAGGGCGCGCCCGGTCCAGCTCCCTGTCTCTGGCGCGTTTTGGGCCAGCTCCTCTGGCGTGCCGGCGTCGACGAGCCGTCCGCCCTGCTCCCCGCCCTCGGGCCCGAGGTCGATGATGTGGTCGGCGTTGCGGATCACGTCGAGGTGGTGCTCGATCAAGACGACCATATGCTTCTGGTCGACCAGGGTGTGCAGGACCGTCATCAGCTTCTCGACGTCGGAGAAGTGCAGCCCGGTGGTGGGCTCATCGAGCAAGAAGCAGGTCTCTGGGGCCCGCTTCCCGATGGCCAGCTCCTTGGCAAGCTTAAGCCGCTGGGCTTCACCGCCGGAGAGGGTGTTGGCCGGCTGGCCCAGCCGCAGGTACCCCAACCCGACGTCGACGAGGGCCTGAAGGTTCTTGGAGAGCTTTCGGTGGTTTTTGAAGACGCCCAGGGCGTCCTCAGCGGGCATCTCCAGGACGTCGGCGATGGTGTGGCCCTTGTAGCGGATTTCGAGGGTCTCGCGGTTAAAGCGGCGCCCGCCGCAGTGCTCACAGGGCATCCAGACGTCGCTGAGGAAGTGCATCTCGACGAGGATCGCGCCGCGGCCTTCGCAGTGGGAACACCGCCCCGCCGCCACGTTGAACGAGAACCGCCCCGGCTTGTAGCCCCGCTGCCGGGCCAGCGGCGTCTGGGCGAACAGGCTCCGGATCGGCGTCAGCAGGTCGCAGTAGCTCGCCGGGGTGCTCCGCGGCGTCCGCCCGATGGGCCGCTGATCGACCACGACCAGCTTCTTCGGCAGAGCGCCTGCGGCGGCCTTCTTCTTCTTGCCCTGCTTGCCCTGCTTGTCCTGCTTGTCCTGCTTGCGATCGGCCTTGGCCTTCGCGGCGGCGGCCTTCATCTCTTTGCGGATCTGTGGCGCGAGGACGTCCATCACCAGCGTTGACTTGCCGCTGCCGGAGACGCCGGTGACCACGGTGAGGCAGCGGCGCGGGAACCGCACCGAGAGGTCCTTGAGGTTGTGCACCGTCGAGGGCTGCGTCTTCACCCAGCTCTCTGGCGTGCGTCGCGTTGTGGGCATCGGGATGGCCCGTCGGCCGGACAGATACGCTCCGGTCAGGCTGCCCGGGTCTTCCGCGATCTCATCCGGGGTGCCGGTGGCCATGACGGTGCCGCCGTGCTCGCCGGCGCCCGGCCCCATGTCGATCAGCCGATCCGCCCGCTGCATCACCTCAGGGTCGTGCTCGACGACGACCAGGGTGTTGCCCAGGTCTCGCAGCCCCTCCAGGGTGTTCATCAGCCGCGCGGTGTCTCGCTGGTGGAGGCCGATGGTCGGCTCATCGAGGACATAGATCGTGCCCGTCAGCTGGCTGCCCAGCTGGGTCGCCAGCCGGATCCGCTGCGACTCCCCGCCCGACAGCGTCTCCGCCGATCGGTCCAGCGACAGATACCCCAGCCCCACATCCCGCAAGAACGTCAGCCGGCTGCGCAGCTCATCGATGGCCTGCTCGGCGATCGCGGACTCCTCGGTGTTCAGGGTGACCGACTGCCAGAACGCCAGCGCCTCTTCGACCGTCAGCGCGCAGCTGTCCGAGATCGACAGCCCCGGCGGATCGTCCGGGCTCTGCTGGACATCGCCGATGGTCACGGCCAGCAGCTCCGGGCGAAGCCGGCCGCCGTCGCAGGTGGTGCACGCGCTCTCCCGGCGGAGCCACTGGTACCGGCCGCCCCATCCTTCGATCATCGGGATGAGCCCGGTCCATGGGACCCGATCCTCAATGACCGTCCGGGACTTGCCCCAGACCCGCTCATAGCGGATGTCGAGCTTTTCGGGGATGCCCCGAAGGATCGCCCGTCGGATCTTGCGAGACCACGACGACACCGGGGTCTCCAGATCCACGCCCAGCGCCTCAAACAACGCCACGATCAGCGCCGATCGCATCTCTGAGCGGTTGAGCATCGACGCCACCCGGCTGTCCAGCGCGTCGAGGAACCCATACTGCGGATCGGAGAAGATCAGGGTCGGATCCAGGGCTTCCACCCGCCCCAACCCGCCGCAGGTCTCGCAGGCGCCCAGGTGGGAGTTGAACGAGAAGTGCCGCGGTGTCAGCTCATCGGGCTGAATCGGGCCGTGCTCGGGGCACTCTGGCGCGCGGGTCAGCCGGATCTCCGCCCCGCCCTTTCGGGGCAAAAACCGCGCCCGGTCGCCGCCGTACGCGTAGGCGTTGGCGATCGACTCCGCCAGCCGTGTCCGGCTCACCCGCACAGGGTTCAGCCGGTCGACCACCAGCGAGACCCCGGACAGCAGCGCCTCCGGGTCCTCCAGCTCCTCTTCTCTGCCGTCCCGCAGGATCCGGGTGAACCCGTCTCGCATCAGCTCGCCGGCCAGCATCTCGCCGTCGAAGTCGGCCAGGAGCCAGCCCACCCCCGGCGCCGTTTTTTGCAACAACCGCGCCCCGACGCTCGGAGACATCGACTTCAGCGGTGTCGCGCAGTGTGGGCAGTGGCGCCGGCCCACCCGGGCATACAGCAGCCGAAGGGTGTCGTAGATCTCCGTCACCGTCGCCACCGTCGACCGCGGGTTGTGGCCGGTGTTTCGCTGATCGATCGCGATCGCCGGCGCCAGGCCCTCGGCGCTCTCCAGCGGCGCCCGATCCAGACGCCCCAGAAACCGACGGGCATAGGTGGACAGGCTCTCCACGTACCGACGCTGCCCCTCGGCGAACAGCGTGTCGAACGCCAGCGAGGTCTTTCCGCTCCCAGACGGCCCCGTGATCACGGTCATCTTGCCGCGGGGGATGTCCACGTCGACCGACTGGAGGTTGTGGGTCTGCACGCCGCGGAGCTGGATGTCCTCTGGACGCGGCTGGCGCTGCCGCTTCTTCGACAGGAACGGCACGATCGGCTCACTGGTCGTCGACGGCGGCTTCGCCTCCTGCTCGAACACCTCCCGCAGCAGACGGCCCGTCGGGGTGTCCATCTCCGCGATCTCCTGCGGCGCGCCGGTGCCCACGATGGTCCCGCCCCGCTCGCCGCCCTCCGGCCCGAGGTCGATGATGTGGTCCGCCGTCTTGATCACGTCGGTGTTGTGCTCGATGATCACGACCGAGTTGCCCGCGTCGACCAGGGCGTTGAGCGCCTTCAGCAGCCGACGGACGTCCGCGATGTGCAGCCCCGTCGTCGGCTCATCCAGGATATACAGCGTCTTCCCCGTCGAGGGCCGGTGCAGCTCGCTGGCCAGCTTGATCCGCTGCGCCTCCCCCCCTGACAACGTCGTCGAAGGCTGCCCGAGCTGGATATAGCCCAGGCCCACCCCGAGCAACGTCTGCAGAACCCGCGAGATCTTCGGCTGGTTCTCGAAGAACACCGCCGCCTCAGCCACGGTCATCGCCAGGACGTCGGCGATCGTCTTCCCCTTGAACCGGATCTCCAACGTCTCCGTATTGAACCGCTTGCCACCACAGGACTCGCAGGGCACCTGGACGTCGGCGAGGAACTGCATCTCGATGGTCTTGACCCCCGCGCCGCCGCACTCCTCACAGCGACCCCCGCCCTTGTCCGGCTGGACGTTGAACGAGAACCGGCTCTTGGTGTAGCCCCGCCGCCGAGACTCTGTCGTCTGCGCAAACAGCGCCCGGATATGACCCCACACCTTCGTATACGTCGCCGGGTTGCTCCGCGGCGTCCGCCCGATCGGCTGCTGATCGATCTCGACCAGCTTGTCGATGTGCTTGATCCCGTCGATCCGGCGGTGCGTCCCCGGCTGCGCGGTCGCCTTGTGAAGCCGCCGCGCCAGCGCCCGGGCCAGCACATGCGTGATCAAGGTCGACTTGCCGCTCCCTGAAACACCCGTCACAACCGTTAATGTGTTCAAGGGAAGCTTCAGGGTGACGCCTTTGAGGTTGTGCGCGGAGGCGCCCCGGACGATGAGCTGCTTCCCGCTGCCCGGCCGCCGCACCTCGGGAACCGGGATCCGCTCCTCGCCCCGCAGGTAGCGGGCCGTCAGCGCCTTCGTTCGCATGAACCGACGCGGTGGCCCCGCCGCGATGATGGTCCCGCCTTCCATCCCCGCGCCAGGGCCCACCTCGACCAGGTAGTCCGCCCGCGCCATCGTCGAGGCGTCGTGCTCGACGACCAGGACCGTGTTCCCCTTGTCCCGCAGGGCCTCCAGCGCGTCCAGAAGCCGCTCCTGATCCCGACCGTGGAGGCCGATGCTCGGCTCATCGAGCACATAGGTCACCCCCTGCAGCCCTGCGCCGACCTGGCTGGCCAGCCGGATCCGCTGCGACTCCCCACCAGACAACGTCCGCGCCGAGCGGTTCAGCGACAGGTACCCCAGGCCGACCTGCTCCAGAAACCGAAGCCGCCCCTGGATCTCCCGCAGCAGCGGCGCTCCGATCGGGGACTCCGCATCGGTCAACGACACCGCGGAGAAGAACGCCATCGACTGCTCGATCGTCATCCCGCTCAGTGAGGCGATGTTCTCCCCCCGAAAGTCCACCGCGAGGGCGATATCGTTGAGGCGTTGACCGCCACACGCCGGGCACACCAGCCGACGGCGATAGGGAGACAGCCGCTTCAAGCTGGTAAAGTGCCAGACGTGCCGGACATAGGAGAGAAATCCCTTCCAGGTCCGCGTCGAGGTCGATTTTCGGCCTGAGCTGCGCTCCTTCTTCACCGTAAACTCGACATCGGCCCCGTGCAGCAGCAGATCCTGCTCCTTCGCAGACAGGCTCTTCCACTTCTTGCGCAGGCTGATCTTCAGCTTCTTACAGACGGTGCGGATCACATCGTGGGACAGGATCGAGAACGGGAGCCGATCGTCCTGTTGGAGCACCCGCAGCGCCTTCAGCGCGTTCGACTCCGGGTCGATCAGCAACTCCAGGTCGAAGTCTTCGAGCCAGCCGATCCCCAGGCACACCTCACACATCCCCTGAGGGGCGTTGAACGAGAACAGCCGCGGCTCCATCTCCGGAAGCGAGATCCCATGCTTCGGGCACGCCCGCTTCGACGAAAACACACGATGTTCATCCTCGATCAGGACCGTGATCACGCCGTCTGCGCGCTTCAACCCGGACTCGATCGCCTCCACCAGACGCGGACGGCTCTCCGCGCGAAGCTTCAGCCGATCCATCACCAACTCGATGGTGTGCTTCTCATAGCGGGCGAGCACGATCTCATCTTCCAGCGACCGCATCTCCCCATCGATCCGTGCCCGCAAGAAACCCTGGGCCAGCGATTCGGCCAGCTCTTTGCGATACTCTCCCTTCCGATCCTGGACAATCGGAGCGAGCACGATCAGTCGCTTCCCCGGCGCCTCGCGAAGCAACAGATCGGCGATCTGGCCAGGAGACAGCTCATGGATCGGATCGAAGCACGTCGGGCAGCGGGCGGTCCCCAGCCGGGCCATCAACAGCCGCAGGTGGTCGAGGATCTCGGTGATCGTGCCCACTGTCGAGCGCGGGTTGCGGTTGACGGTCTTCTGATCGATGCACAGCGTCGGTGAGAGCCCTTCGACCTGGTCGACCCGCGGCCGGGACATCTGCCCCAGAAACTGGCGCGCATAGGACGACAGCGACTCCATGAACCGACGCTGGCCTTCCTGATAGATGGTGTCGAAGGCGAGGCTGCTCTTCCCCGATCCCGAAAGGCCGGTGATCACCACCAGACTCTCGCGAGGAAGATCGACGGAGACGTCCTTGAGGTTGTGCTCTCGGGCGCCGCGAACGCGGATGTGATCAGTCGTCATGGGGGGAGAGGTATCGCTCAAAGAGAAGTGGTGATGCACGTCTGCTGACAGCCCTTGTCACCTGAACGCGCCTTCAGCGGATTCGGAGACCTATCCTCCCCCCCCTCCAATGCAAATCACCCCACCAACCCGCCTCTCTCCTTCATTCTCAACCGTTCATGCCCAACCCACTCGATGACTGCGGACATCTGGTCGGATGCTTCCTACCACTTAATTTTTATTCAACAAAGTGACTGAATTTTAAGTAACCAATACTCAGGATTACTTAAAATTAAGTTTTTTCAATTTTTAGACATAATATCCTATTTTGTTCACCCTGGCTCAACGGTTTGGTTGCCTGCATTCCAGGCCCATCGCATAAACGTCGCCGCTCCAAGTCCGACTCAAACCCAGGGGGTTCTCCCATCTGAATCTGTGCGTTGATCGGTCTGACCTGTTGAAGCAGGAGGCCGCTGGGATCGACGTCTCACATCGGGTCTGCCTCTTTCGGGTGTCCTCTGATGCGATCTGGGGTCAGGGGAGGCTGGCCTTGACCGCGGTTACGGTGGGTTTGTCCTCCAACGTCTGCTCCAGCGCTTCAAGGCGCTGCATCTCCTCACCCGTCCAGGTCAACACCGACGTATAGAGGAACGGAATGGAACCGTCCGGGCCGATGCCGGTCATCCAGGAGGCCATCACCACCGCCTCTGCGTAGCCATCCCCATTGACGTCCTTCATGAGCAGCTCCTCCAGCTCGAAGCTGGACCACTCTGCCAACGGCCCGGACCGCCACTCGGCGTCACCACACTGAAGGGCAGCATAGAAGTCGTTTTTGGCGCTGTCATTGTAGATCGCCAACAAGCAGTCATCTCTCGTGCCGAACGGCCCGCGCACTGCGCCCGCCAACCAGTCGTCACCGGTGACCAGGTCGCCGACATCCTCCATCACCACGAACGGCGTGTCCGGATGGTCGGGGAAGCCGGTCAACGCTGCGGGCTCTGGTTGGGGCTCTGGTTGGGAGGGGGGGGGCAGTCCGCCGCAAGCCAGGGCGATGGAGAGCAGGAGACCCAGGGTGAAGCGCATTGGTCCTCCAAGACAGGGAAGCGATAGAGTACAAGGGGTGCCGTAGTGGTACTGTTTTGACCGGTAGGGAAGTGTACCCCATCGAAGGGGTCGAGACTGTTTCGAGCGTCAAGGGAATCGGTTGAGAGGAGTGTGTGATGTCATTTGTGCTGGATTTTCTTCGTTCCGCGGTCGAACAGGGCGGCCCGGACGTTGAGCCTGAATCGCCCACGCCGGGCGGTCAGGATTTTGGCAGCAACACCTCTGCTCAGGAGACGCTCCAGCAGCGGCGGTTTACGGGCGGCGGCGGCTATGTCTGGCAGATGGGCCAGGACGGCTCCTGGACATGCGTCGCCAGCCCGGATGGGCGCGGCGTGGGCAACACCTATGCGCCTGGGGATCCGGTCCATGACGTCATCAGTCAACAGTATCGCGACGCCACCGGTCAGGAGCTTCCCTCAAGCGGCGGCGCCGCCCCACAGGCCGTCGCGCACGAGGTGATCGAAGAAGAAGCCCAGGAAGCGGGTGGCTGGGGTGTCTGGTGGCAGGAGACGGTCGAAGACGTCAGCGAAAGCGCGGATGAGCTCCTGGAGGATGTGCAGGAGTTCGCCGTCGGGGTGAGCGACTGGCTGCGCGACAACATCCCTACCATCGGCGGCGGGCAGGAGCCGGAGCAGGAGCGGGAACAGGAGCCAGAGCAGGAACAACCGGAGCCCGAACAAGAAGAAGATGTTGAGCTGGAGCCGGTGGAACATTACGCAATCGTCACCGATGGGCGGTCTTACCTCCGCGAAGGGCCGCCAGGCTTCGCCAGCACCGGTGAGACCATCCCGCTGGAGACACGGGTCTATCTGCGCGAGACCGCCTGGGTGGCGGGGCGATACACCGGGTACGCCCGTGTGGAGACGGTGGAAGGGGGCGAGGAGCTGGGCTGGACGTCGATGGGCAACCTGACGAGCAACAAGGACATCAACGACGCGTGGGTGCCAGATGCGGCGTTGGATCTGACGGGGCTGAGTGGGACCCAGCGGCGGATGGCAGAGCTGTACAACGAGAAGGGGGCGCTGCTGGAGTCCGAAGCCACCCGGCTGGGCATCACGGCGGGTCAGGCCGCGGCGACGATGATGGCCGAGTCCGGTGGGCGCGGCTACAACGCCGACGGCCGGATGATCATCCGCTTCGAGAACCATCGCTTTTACAGCGACTGGGGGCGCGCCAATCGCGAAGTCTACGCCCAACACTTCCGCTACAACACCAACGACCGGGACGGGGACGGCCGTAGAGAGGTCTGGCTGGGCCACGAATGGCGGGAGAACGCGGAGGACTCCTGGCAGGACGTCCACGCCAGCCAGGACATGGAGTGGCAGGTCCTGGAATTCGCGCAGTCTCTGGGCAACGGCGCGGAAGAGGCGGCGGCAGGCGCCATCTCGATGGGCGCCGGGCAGACGATGGGCCGGGACTGGCATGAGGCCTTCGGCTATGACAGCGCCGTTGAAATGCTGGAGGACATGCAGGAGAACCCCGAGAGCAACATCGGCGGCATCTTCTCATTCATCGAAAACAACGAGACCGCACGTCAGGCGCTCCTCGATGAAGACTACGTCGCCTTCGCGCGACAGTACAATGGCCCCGGAAAAGCCGCCGAATATGGCGGCATCATCTCAAACTATGTCGCTGCATGGGACGCGGTGATGGCCAGACAGGCAGACGGCCCAGATAGCGACGGGTAACCCCACGACGGCACACTCAGCATGGGAAACGCTGTGCGGATGCCCTCATGCCAGAGGAGCATGCAGGCCGATGGCGTTGCCTCCACCGAACCCCGCCTGATCCGGCGTACCTCGATGTGCTCGACGGTGACTGCATCGTCATGGAGCGCGCCAACCGCCGCAGACGCATCCCCGGAACGGTCTTGAGGCCAGGGGATGCCGGGGTATCCCCCAGCTCCGATTCTTATGGCATCGGCACCCAGGCCATCGCAGGATGACGAGAGCGGCTGAGTTCTGCATCAAAGTCATCGATACAGGCGTCGAAGATGGCCCGGCCGTCGTTCGGGGTGCGGCCAAAGACGTTCAGCAGGTCTGGAAGCCGGTGCCCCGCCCACACGCCCTTGCTCACCAGGGCGATGCAGTCTCCAGGCTGAATGTCGCCGTTAAGCTGATAGATTTTTCCCATCAGGCCATGGTGGCAGTGGATACCAGAGATGGTGATGCGGCGTTCCAGCTCCGTCGTCGGCATCCCATGCAGGGTGCGCGCGTGGGCGAGGGTGTCCCCGGGATGGACACACGACCATCGGCCTGCCCTTCGCACCAGGAGCATCCACGTCCCCACCGCGGTCCAGGTAAAGGTGCGGTCCTCGATCGCGAGAATCCCAAGGTCGACCACCGCTTCTTCGCTCCGTTCAGCGAACGCAGCCTGAACCGTCTCGGCGATCCGGTGGAGATCACCCTTGACGGTCTGACTCTCACCGATCGTTAGATTGCGGACCGCAAAGTCGACCACATCCGCAGAATCAAAGTAGGCATCCGCGAGACCCACCGCCGCACCATATCCATCGCCGACGATGGCCAGCCCATGCTCCGGATGGAACCGATAATCAACTTCAAAAGCACCATCCAAAGCATCCTGAACACCCCCGCCGAACGCGAAGGGGCGCCCAACACCGTGCACCCTTCTTCGATACCCCTTCAACGTCAGACTCCGAGGCGGGATTGTATCAACCAATCATAAAATACCCCTTTGGGACAGACCCATCGATGATGGGAGAGATTTAAGGATTCGCGTCCAGAATCTGCGCCACCTCTCGGCGCATCTCCACGGCGCGTCGCTGCCAGATCGGGAATCGCTCCGGGTATTCCTCCACGATCTCATCCGGAGGGGATTCGCGAAGCATGACGTCAAAACCAGGTCCAATGCACTGCAACAGAGGAGATATGGAATCTGTGGGGGCAACTCGAAAACTATAGATCTCACCACCAATGTCATCAAGCAAGTAATCTCGAACCTCTCCCGTCGAGTCTGAGAACACTGCGCAATAGAATGCCGCACGAATATGCGCGTCTGCCTCAGAGACAAAACGCCTGATCCTGATTTTCTGATTCACATCTGGCTCATTGCGCCATGCGTTCAGGATGGCGTCACTCATCATGGGATCCGGCGCGGCGATATAGCGCCGCCGTTCTTTGATATAGAGAGGCCCCCCTATATCGGAGACTGCCTGATATCGAATCCGAAGGATGTACTCGACAAGGTCAGAGCGCCGATCGCCGACCGGCCGTCGTCCCATGTCTTCGATGTGTTGATAGAGGATGTACTTGACTTGGTATGATGGGTTGACCAACATCCGGTAGGCTCTCTGCACATGGAACTGCTCATAGGCGATGAGCAAGACATGCGCCCGCATCTGCCACAGCGCTGCCCCGGATATCACCACGAGCGCGACAATGAGGAGTAGGCGCTTGATCTTCTTCGTCACTCGGTTCTCCCTCCTCAACGTTGACGTGGCGCATGCGTCATCAATACGACATTATCGGTATAGGGATTCCACCGATCGGGTGGCCGTATTTCTCGTTCAACGCCTCAGCCGTGGTGCGTGCGTTCTCCAGCGACTTATCAGTGTATGGTTTCGGATCAAGCTTGAGTATAACAAATCGCTCCTTAATCTTTTCATAGTCCAGGTTGTTATTTGCCATATACATTTTGGTGAAGACATTGAATTCTGTAGTCCAGCCAAACGCTTCCAGCCAGTTCGTCCAGAATCCGCGCTCGAAGTCTTCTTCCTGTTGTCTGGCGCTCGCCTTTAAGGATGCTCCGAACACTTCCAGGCTCTGCCCGTTAAGCTGCATCGCCTTCTCGACTTCGACGTTGGGATCGAAATCACGGTAGAAGTCAGGGTTTATACTGTTGATCGAGACGGCTTTGTCCCATGCGCCGATGATGCCGAGGACATGGGACATCTCTTCGAAGACCCGTTGACGTGCCATCGATGCCCACTGAGCGGGCTCATCTGGAAAGACGCCGAACGCAGCGCCAGAGGGTACAGCGATGAGGCCGCCGGCGCTCTTCACGCCGAGCTTGGAGAGATCCTTCACGGCGTCATTGATGAAGTTTCCGGCCTTGATGCTTTCCTTCATATATCCACCGATGACGCCGCCCACGCCCCCTGTGACAAACGTAAGCGCTGCGGTCAGGAGCATCTCTTTGACCAGCCGCTCTGAGCGATCGGCGGCCTCCAGAGCGTCGGTGTGAAACCTCCAGGCATCAGAGTACGCGCGACACAGCTCCTCGGTGCCGGCCTGCAAGGTCGAGTACTGCTGGTGTACGTTGCGGTGTGCGATAGCCTGTTGGTTGAAGAATTCCTGCCGAGACAGCTCCACCGAGCAATCCAACCCGACGCTGAGTTCCGGCTGTTGTTCGGTGTAATTGCCCAGACCGAGCCGGATCGTGTCGGTGTACCGCCCCACCCCGCTCGCCACCAACCGCTGCGTCACCGTAGTGCCGGAGACGCTCACCTCTCCCAGGGTCAGCACAGGACTCTCCATAATGCTGGAGGAATGCGTCCCCAGTCCCTCTGGAAGAACATCCTCAAGCTGCCAGTCGATGAGGACAGCATCTCCCATCTCGAGCCGATCGGTCGCCGCCTTCCCCTCGGTGATGCGCCCGTCGGTGGCCTGTTTCTTGATGGTGTGGCTTCCTGTGTACGGTGCGACCTCGATCGTCGACTGCGCCGCCTGCCATTGGACGAGCTTGGGCCCACCGGGGACCTGATAGGCCAGGCTGGCTTCCATCATCGCGCTCCCGACACCGACCGCCTCGGCGCTCAACGTCATCTCATCGCCTGCAGCCGGTGTGGCGACGGCGTGGTCGTCGGTCCCGCCGCCGATGGTGAACGCAGTCCCCTGCGGCGCCTGGGCGGCGTTCGAGACCGTGTATCGAAACGAGATGTTCTCATCACCCAGGTGAGTGACCACCTTCGCGGGATCGCAGTCCACCTCCGGATGAAACTCCTGGGGGGCGGGCGTGCCCCGATCGAACTGCACGCCAGGGCCTCCGCCGGTCCCACCAGGACCTGCGCTCAGCAGCGCCTCAGCGGATTCTCCAGCGACGACCGCGTCCGCCACGGCGTCCGCGTGGCGCTCGTATGCATCGCCAGCCTCTCCCGTCCCTCCTGCGAACTGCACACCCTCCTGTTGTTGGACAACATGCGCCGCTTCGTGTGCAGTGGTGTGGAGGTCATCGGAAGATTGGAGCGCAACATCCTCGCCCAGGGCGAATCCTCCGACCCCAAGCGCCGAGAGCGCATCACAGGCCGATGGATCGGTGTGGGCGCGCACGCCGCGGATATCGTGCATGCCAAAGCTGCCTTGAATCTGCTCAAAGAATGGAAGCGTCTCGCCACCTCCGTTGATGCCTTCTTCGGCGGTCTCCCGGGCAGAGAGCGAGCGGATTCGCGCCTGGATTGCAGCGTTCCCATGAACACGCTGAGACAATCCGCCGACAGAAATATCCTGAATGGATGTCGGCTCCCCAAACCCTGAACCAACATCGCTATCCTTCTGAACCCTCTTCGAACGATTCATGACTTGTCGCATCCATGGTCTTGAAGTGCGACGAGGGATTTCTTTCCAGTGATTGCGGTGTGTCTCAAGTTCATGGACACGCTCTGATAGGACAGCGAGGACATCAGCGGCTCCCGAAACAGGCGTACGCCGACTTCAGATAGCAAGTTGCATGCCACTGTAAAATCAGACACTTAGATGATCTCGAACGATAGGATCGCTCGATCCTGACGACAGTTGTCGTCGAAGCTCTGACGAAGGGCTCCGGGAATCGGAGCGCCTCCCACCGTCTTCCCTCAGGTTTTGAAGATCGGCTCAACGACTTATCAAGGGCAAAAAGGTCTCTCAGCGGCCATCCACGGTTCAGCACAGCCCATCACAGCAGCGTGTGATGGTGGCCGACGCGTGAGACGGCACACCTCCTTGGAAAGGTAGCTATATTGGGGAGGTAGTTTTGACCCGAGGTTGAGAATGAAGAGACGAATCGGAGCCCTGTTGTTCATTGCGGGATTGATGCTGGCCTGCGGCGGATTGGTCGAGGGGACCACAGAACAATCTCCTCTGCTCATTGAAGAGGGGCCTCAGGTCAGCGAACGGGTGGCGTCGCTGGGGGCATACCTCTCCGGTGAGCTGAGCGCGCCATGCCAGACAGTCGCCCAGGGGCAATCCTTTGAGTTTGATGGATTCACGATGGTGACAAAGCCGACGGAGCTGTCCACGGGGGAAGACCGCCTGCCGTGGATCAAAAACGGGGACGAGCGCTCGAAATTCAAGCGCGGAATGAAGGGACTGGTGGTGCCGATGACCATCACCAACAATGCGCCGGTGGCGCGAAAGCCGCGCTACAAGATGAAGCTCTGGACCGTAGACGGCGAATGGACCTATGCAGCGCCGGGAAACAGCGGGTTGTGGGCACGGGATCATGGCGGAATCGATTCATGGGAGATGATCAAAGTCGGCCCGGGACAGTCGATTGACACGGCCCTGGTCTTTCCGGTCACAGATGCCAACGCTGAACAGGCAGCGATGCAGCTCTTTCTTCAAGAGAAACAACGCGACGCCAACAATCGACCGATCACGGTAACGACCACGCTCGTCCTGGTAGACGTGGGCGCGCCAACACCGGGGCCGCACATCAACCCCGAAAAACGTTCATCTAACACTAAATAAACGGTCTCCAATCGGAAAGGCGTCGTCGCGATCCGAGGCGTCCGTATCGCCATGCCCATACGGTTGAGGCCCTGGGCGGGCGATGTCATGCGCAGCATATGGTCTCGGCCTGGTTCGGGTGTGATATTCAATTCGCACTTAATGGAGTTTGACAACGATGTCTGGTTCTCATCTACATTCAAATGTTTTTTGGGGGAAGCTTGAGCGTGATACCCAGGGGCAGCTCCTTCAATGGCACCCACTTGTTGATCATATGATCGATGTCGGCGTCTGTTGCGAGGCATTGTTAGAGCGGACAATACTGGGTCAACGTCTCAGTTATCTTGCTGGTTGTGAATTGAGCAGCGCTCATGTTGCTCGACTCTCTGTCGTGGCAGCATTGCATGACATTGGGAAGTTTAATCACGGATTTCAAAACAAGGCGATCGGTAAAGATCCCTGCGCGGGGCATGTTCAAGAGCTTCTATACTTCTATCAGAATCCCTCTCTGAAGGAGAAGCTCTGGGCAGCGCTTGAAATGCAAACGCTGCGGTCATGGTCGAAGGGTGATGGTATCTTACGGCTTCTTGTCGCCGCCATCAGTCATCATGGAAAGCTCCTTCATATGAAGTATAAGCCGGTTGGTTCTTATCTGTGGGAGCCGATGGAAGATCGGGATCCGCTTAAAGCAATGCATGACGCTACTCATCGACTTCTACAGGTCTTCCCGGCTGCGCGTGAGCAGGCACCGCCGATTCCAAATATTCCAGCGTTTCATCATGTGTTCGCTGGTGTGGTCATGCTGGCAGACTGGTTGGGTTCTGACACCCGACTCTTCCGATACACGAAGTCCGGTGACGGTCCACGAGAAGGATTTGCCAGACAACAAGCCCGTCTTGGCCTTCGGAAGATGGGGCTGGACATGTCTGAGGCGCGTGGGGAGCTGCTTGGCCAGACCCTTGGAATCCAGACGATTACCTCATATGGCACGCCCAGAGACGCACAAAAGCAGGTCTCTTCGCTGCCCATCGTCGATGGGGGTGATCTGCTCATTCTGGAAGCAGAGACCGGCGCGGGAAAGACGGAGGCTGCCCTGCTTCGGTACCTGCATCTGTTTCGGGAAGGGAAGGTGGATGGAATGTACTTCGCGCTTCCAACCCGGACAGCAGCGACGCAGATTCACCGACGCATCCAGAAAGCCGTCGCACGCGCCTTCTGTGATGATGAGTCGCGTCCACCGGTTGTGCTCGCGGTTCCAGGATACCTACAGGTCGATGATCAGCAGGGGGTCCGCCTGCCGCACTTCCGGGTCCTCTGGAGCGATGATGCCCGCTGGCGGTATCGGGGATGGGCGGCAGAGCATCCGAAACGATACCTCGCTGGCGCCATCGTTGTTGGGACGATCGACCAGGTCCTGTTGAGCACCTTGAAGGTTCACCATGCGCACCTCCGCGCGGCTTGCTTGCTGCGCCACCTCCTGGTCATCGATGAGGTGCACGCCTCTGATGCGTATATGACACGTCTGCTCGAAGAAGTCCTGGCGCATCACCGCGCCGCAGGTGGCTTCGCGATGTTGATGTCGGCAACGTTGGGTGTTGCCACCCAGCATCGCCTGCTGTGGCCCGGCAAGAGGAAGGGCGCGCCAACGGCACCGACCCTGGATGAATCACGCCGATTCCCGTACCCCGCTCTCCGACATCTTCTCTTTCAAGACCCAGATGATGCTCCCATGCGCCCCGTTTCCTCGGATAACGGTAAAGACATCCAGATCCATCTGCGCAGTTGGCAGGATGACCATCCGCAGGTCGCCCAACGTGCGCTCGAAGCCGCCGCGCGGGGGGCGCGCGTGCTCATCATCCGCAACACCGTTCGGGCCTGTCTGGAGACTCAACGCGCCCTTGAGCAACGCGCCACTCTCCAGGGACAGGGCCACCTCCTGATGAGGCTTGGTGGGGTGGCTGTACCTCATCACTCGCGGTATGCGCGGCCAGATCGGGTCCTGCTCGATGATGCGATCGAGCAGGCGATGAGAGGGGCTCAGCAGGGTGGGATGGTCGCTGTCGCGACACAGACTGTTCAGCAGAGCCTTGACCTGGATGCTGATATGATGTTCAGCGATTTGTGCCCGATGGATGTTCTCCTCCAGCGCTTTGGTCGGCTGCATCGACACCAGAGCAGCGGCCGTCCTCGGCCGAACGGTTTCGAAGCGGCGACGGCCATCATTTTAACCCCAGACGCGCCCCTCTCTGATGCGCTGCGAGACAACGGTGAGGTGTCAGGGAAACATGGGATTGGAAGCGTTTATCCTGATCTCTGTATGCTCCAGGCCACATTGGAAGCGTTGCAGGCCGATCCGTTGATCTCGGTTCCCCGGCAAAGCCGCGCACGCGTCGAGTGCACCACCCACCCCGATGCGTTGCAAGCACTTGCGGAGCGGATGGGGCCGCTCTGGGTAAAACATCGGCGACGCCAGATCGGACACTTCTTCGCTCACAAGGGCATCGCGAGTCGAAGCAGCGTCTCCTGGCATGAGGCCGTTGGGACCGCAGCTGCCACCTTTGATCGGGAGCTGGATGGGGACGTGGTCACCCGACTTGGTGAACGAGACCGTGTCGTGAACTTTGAAGCCCCCGTGCACAGTGCGCTCGGCCAGCCGATTCGGCAACTGAATATCCCCCACTGGATGGCGCCTCAGGCCGATGGGGATGAACTACACCCTGAGGATATCGAGCAGGACTCCAATGGGTTTTCGTTCCGCCTGGTCAGGTTTCGTTACCAGTACACCCGGCTCGGGCTCGCAAAATTAAAGGAGGATGAATGACAATGAAGCACGATTTCTTGAATGAACCCCTGCTGACATTCCTCGATGAAACTGGAAACAAACAGCGTCGATCGCTCCCGGGGTTGATGGTCGCCCTGCAGGCTGAGGATGTGTTCTCGTTTCCTCATCTGCGACCTCATCAGACGCACCCGCTGCACGCCTTCCTCGTCCAACTCGCTGCGATGATCCTATCTGAAAATAATGAGCCAACCTTTCCTACGGAAGAGACGGTGTGGCGCAGATGGTTGCTCGCGATGTCGAAGGGAGAGCCGGCTGCGTGGTGTTTGTGCGTCGATGAACTCTCCAAACCTGCGTTCTTTCAGACTCCAATCCCGGAGGAGAACCTCAAGCGCTACAAGAAGTCGTTTTCGTACCCGGACGAGCTTGATCTGCTGGTGACCTCAAAGAATCACGATGTCAAGCGGATGCTGATTCGGGACCCACGCCCGGAACATGTGTTCTTCGCTCTGATGACGATGCAGACCTTCGGAGGGTACGAGGGGCCGGGGATTCAGCAGGTGATGAGGATGAATGGTGGGTATGGGAGTCGTCCATGCGTCGCACTCGCCCCATCTTCTGGTGGGTGGGGTGCGCGTTGGAAACGAGACGTACGTGTTCTGCTCGACGCACGAACAGATCTCATCGATGAGTACGGGTACCAGGATGCGGGCGGCCATCGCTTATTGTGGCTTCTTCCCTGGGAAGGAGAAGACGCTCTCGCGTTACAGGAGTGTGATCCATATGTCATCGAGATCGCGCGACGGGTACGAGTGACCGAACAAGAGGGCGCCTTGCGGATGCATCGGGCATCGACGAAGGCGACGCGGCTGGATGCCAAGGCGCTCAATGGTGTAACGGGCGATCCCTGGACGCCCATCTCGAACAAGGACGCCAAAGCCCTTAGCGTGTCAGAGAATGGATTCACATATGCAAAAATCGACGAGATCCTGTTCAACTCGGACTGGCGGCTCGGCGTCGCGGGGCGCCCGCGGGATGATGATCCGGATGATTCCGAATTTGTGCTTCAGTGTCTTGCGCGCGGTCAGGGCGGGACGGGTGGCTATCATGAGCGTAGAATCCCAGCACGGAGAGCCATCCAGGATATGTTCGCCAGCCCGGCTGAGCGCGAACGGTTGGCTGAACTGTCCCAATTCCAGATCGCGGTCGCTGATGCTGCGCGTCGAAAGGTCCTCCATCCAGCCCTGTGTGTTCTGATGCAAGCAGGACCGCCGAAGCTCAATCTGAAGGACCGGCGCGATCAGTCGGCGCTGAACGAACTGGAAGCCGCAATTGATGCAGACTTTTTCCCCTACTTATGGTCTGGCGCGCTCAATGAAGACGAAGGCGCTGCGCAGCGCGCCTGGATCAAACAGGTTCGGCAGCACGTCCGGGCCGTCTTTGAGCGGGCTCTAAACGCTGTCCCGATTCCCGCTGCTCGACAACCACGGGCGATCGCGAAGGCTGAGCTGATGTTCTTCGCGTGCCGAAAGAAGCATCTCCCCCTACAACACGTTGAAGAGGTGTCCTTGTGACCGATTCTCGCTCTCCGCGTCGAAAGACGCTGCATACCATCCACAAGGCGCTGCCCAATATGACCGGCGCCGCGTTGGCTGAGCTTCGCCGCCTGCGGCCTGAAGACCCGTCATCGACAACGTTCTGGAAGATCGTCGCGTTATATCTCAGGCCACACATGGTCAAAGGCGGGCCGCTACGCGATAAGCAGGAACGGCGATGGGCCG
This sequence comes from Myxococcota bacterium, assembly GCA_038520555.1. Lineage (GTDB taxonomy): Bacteria > Myxococcota_A > UBA796 > UBA796 > UBA796 > JBCBLB01. Next base: position 19,652 of record JBCBLB010000080.1, read on the forward strand.
CTGCGCTCAACGCCCTGGCACTGCTTCATGAATTCCATACGCCCGGCGCCGGGCTCGGACAGCCGCTCGCTGAGGCGAACTTCAGTGAGCTTCGATTCACTCGGTTGATCCAGGCCAGGGGAGAACAGCTCTACGGTGAAGTTCGACGTGCCGCCGGGCTTATTGCCTCGAAAGGCCATCGCGCTGATGCCGCCGAGTTCCTAATGCTCCTCCTTTATCAGGAGGGACCGTACATGGAATCGATACGGCGGCAGATCGCCCGCGACTACTTTTTTCACGCCCACTCAATGGAGAAATAACCATGCCCCATCGCTTTCTACAGATTCATACCCTGACCAGTTACCCAGCTGCGCTCTTAAACCGCGACGACGCCGGGTTTGCCAAACGCATCCCCTTCGGCGGGAAGACACGAACCAGAATTTCTTCTCAATGCCTGAAGCGTCACTGGCGCCGGTTTGAAGGACGCGATTCCCTATCTGAGATCGGGTTGAAAATGTCGATCCGCTCTCGACTTACCTTTGAACGGTTTATCTATTCGCCCTTGACTGAGAGCGGGGTCGATCCGGTACTTGCCAGGGAAGCCACCCAGGCGGTCATGGTCAAGGTCCTCGGTGAGAGCGCAAAGGCGAAGGCGAAGAAAGAAGAAGATGGCGAAGAAATTACAGTTCGAACCGGACAGGTCACGGTCCTCGGGCGCCCTGAAGTGGACTACCTGCTCTCTATCGCCCGAGATATCTGCGATGAGGTCACCGAGACCAATCCTAAGAAAATGGCGAAGGCCACGAAGGCCGCAGCCAAGGCCAAACTGGATGCTGCGGCGAAGAAGAACCTCGCCGCTCTCGGAAAAGCGTCG
>JBCBLB010000593.1:0-6201 GCA_038520555.1 Myxococcota bacterium
GCTGGAAGATCTACAAATAGAGCGTCGCTTTCGGACTCACAAGCCGCCAGAAGTGACTGTTCATTGATGGACATCTCGACGATTGCTTTCTCACGGACAGACACGGAATGTTTCTGGATGACATCAAGCATGCGTTGTGAATCCAACTGATGTAGCGATAGCTGGCGCCCTCGCCACTGTCCGAGTGATGAAAGCGTCTGCACATCCACCGCGGTCAGTCCGTTCAACGAAAGGTGTTCCCCCGGCCACGCCAGCAACGTGGCAGCAGCGGTTGGATCGAGCGTGGTCAGTCCATCGAGTGACAACATCGTTCCGTTCCATCGGGCGAGCGTAGCGGCAGTTTCGAGGTCTAATGAAGACAGTCCGGTGAGATACAGGCAGGTGCCTGGATGTGACGAGAGGAGGCGGGTGGTTTCTGTCGTGAGGGTTGGGTGGTCGATAAACAAGGCACCGCCGGCAGCGTCGCAGGCATCCAGGCGCGCAAGCGCCTCGGTACCCATTGTCTGGGATGCTTGTTGTCGGAGCGTGAGGCTGTCTCGTTCGAGCGATGAGGGTGGATCACAGCCCATGATCGTTGTTATCGTTGCCAGAATATGGAGGCAGTGGTTGGCTTGAGCATGCATCGTGAGGCTCCGCGCAGAAGCGTCCCCGGTCTGGGCTTATGGGATTGGTATCGTATCGTTGGGTGGGGTGTCTTCACAACTCATCGAGGCGTTCAGGTATGCCAGGGTTGCTGAGGTGAAGCCGTCGACATCCTCCCAGGTATCAAGCGAGAAGGTCACGGAAGCGTGGAGGGCATCGAGGAGATGTGGGAGGAGAGTATCTTGGACCTCGGTACTGTGAGTCCATATCGCATCTTGAATCTGTGTCATCTGTGCGAAGACATCGCGGCGAATGAACGGTAGCGGGTCGCAAGCCCGCGCATAGGCATTGGTTGTGGGAAATGCATCTGGGTCATCGAGTCCAACGAAGGTGTAGCCTGCTGCCAGGCTGTTCTCGATGAATGCCTCAAGGTTGTCTGCAGTAAAGCCCCGACCACGGGTCCTTGCGTGTGCCTGGCGATCCTGTGCGCGTTCGGCCTCAGCGGTGCCCCGATCGGCCTCTGTAAGAGCTTGTTGAGATTTTAGGAATTGGGTCTCTTCTGCGATGTCTGGCTCTCTAAATCCATCATGCATCAAGACGATGCCGCCCTGGTTTGTATCCCGCGATTCGATCAGTGACTGAAGGTAGCGCTCTGGGTCCCTTGGTGTATCTGGATTATCATATCGGTAATCTTGTGAGTCGATGTTCCATCCAACGCTGGCCAGGCCTTGCTCCTCAAGGTTCGCGATGCTTCCCATGTTTGCGGCACCTCCTGGGAAGCGGAAGTATGATGGAGTGAACGGATCTTGATATTCATTGATCAGAGCCTCAGTCACACGTGCATCTGTTGTAGAGGTCTGATGGTCCGGATAGATGTCAGGCTCTGCCTTGGCGGGCTCTACATCCAGTTTATGTTCATAAGCGTGATTGGCGACGATATGTCCTTCATCGCGTATGCGAGACAGCAGGCGCTCCGCTTCGTTCCTGGCGTCTTCTCCGAGGCCATACTTCTCAGGTGCGGTTACCCGCTCAGATGCGATGAAGAAGGTGGCACGGATCGGAAGGTTTCGCTCCTCTTTGTACATTAATAAAATGTCAAGTATTCTATCCGTAGTTCCATTGATAACATCTGGTCCATCATCGAAGGTAAGCGTGATTTTCTTCTGAAAGCCTTCATCTTCTGGACGGCTCTCCAAGCCGTTCGTGCCAGGTACCTGAATCGGTCCAGACGCTCCTGATCGGGACAGGCTGTTCTTTTGCTCTGAGGTTCGAATTCCCTGGAAGTCGGTTTCACCGGACACTGGTCGGGTCGTATCGCGAGTTTCACGATTTTCGCTCAGCTCGACCCCGGCTTGCTGTACAGCGAATTCCTCAGCTCCGAGCTGGTGAATCTGATTGAGTAAGTCGAGCTGTGCTTGGGGCAGAAAGCAAGCGTTGGCGGATTGGTATGCCTCTATGGGATCCGCAGCAGAAGTCTGCTCCTGTTCCGCGGTATTGTCCAGCTCTTCTCGGTAGATCGTATTCGCTCCCGAGGTGGGCGTGATGGCCGTGGTCTTGTTGGCTGTATCAATGCCTTCCGTGTCCATCATCTCAGTGACGGAAGGTAACGGTGTGTCGATGCGGTCTGATCTCTGCGTATCGTTTGCGTCTGGCGTGAGCTGTCCCTCAATGAGGGCATCTAACCTATCGAGGATTACCGTCTCATTCGCGTAGGCTTCTTGCTCATGGGTATCAGTCGGCTTGGAGACCCCCTTGAGGTGTGTGGGAATCCGGCCCTCGTCATGCTGAACCACATGGGTCAACTCATGAGCGATCAGTCGCTCACCTTCCCGAGTTTGTGGGGTCCACTGGCCAGCTCCAAAGGAGATCTCCCGCCCGATTGTAAAGGCCTTTGCATGCATCTGTTCAGCGTCTGTCGCGGCCTGTGCATCGAGGTGAATTCGCACACCGCTGAAATCATGTCCGAAGGCCCGCTCCATCCTCTCGCGGATATCGGTCGGTAGCACTTGCCCCGACCGTGGATGCCGGACGCCGAAGTCCATTGGCGGAGTCACGGCAGACCGCGCCCGACGCATCGCCGCCAGCATTCCCTGATTGCCGCCGATCCCTTCGCCTGAATCCCGACCGATCCCTGCGATCTCCATCGCCATCGCTCCGCGCGTTATCGGTTCCAGCTCTCCATGTCCAGATAAGACCGACTGTAATTGTTGGTTGCCCAGCTGTTCATGAAGCACGCCGATCAGCGCCGGTGAGCGCCCCGCGGTATTGCCAGAAGTCAGGGTGTGATGGGTGTCCCCATTGTGTTGCGGAGGAGACCGCTCATTGAGATGATGTGTGTCAGCTTCAGACCGAACTCTGATCATCGACAAAATCCCTCATCAATTAGGCGAATGTGATTCGAATACCCACTTTCTCTGACGTTGACCGCTACGGCACGAACAATGCAGTATACAGGACATATCATGCATTCAAAGGACGACACACTCCGCTCCCCGGTCTGGAGAAGCGAATGCTTCTCCCCGTCTGATCGGGGCGATGTCCTCTTCACAACTGCTCGATGTCGCCTTTCTGTGGGGTGAGCACTCTGGGAACGCCGATCTCTCGGAGGGCTTCGGCGAGAGCGTCTCGGGCGTCGTCTTCGCCATGAATCAGAGCGACCCGACGAACGTTCCCGATCTTCGCGGTCGCCCGGGTGAAGTCGATGAGGTCATCTTTGTCTGCGTGGGCGGACAGGCCGTTGAGGACGTGGACCTCGGCGAGGACGTCGCGTTCGACGCCGAGGACGCGGACCCGATCGCGGCGCTCGACCAGCCGCCGCCCCAGGGTATGCTGGGCCATGAAGCCGACGATGACGACGCTGTTTCGCCGATCTTCGAGCCCGCCCTGGAGGTGGTGGACGATCCGCCCGCCTTCGCACATGCCCGAGCCTGCGATGACGATGCAGGGTTCTCCGCTGCGCTGTAGCGCGATGGAGTGTTGAACGTTGGAGACATACTTCAGCCCCGGCGGAGAGAACGGGTCATTCCGCTCGACGATGCGGTCGCGGATCGTTGGGGCGAGGCTCTCGGGGTGGAGCTTATAGATCTCTGTAATGGCGATGGCCAGGGGGCTATCGATGTAGATGGGGACATCGGGGAGGCGCCCCTCTTCATGGAGCCGCTCCAGGACGAAGAGGACCTCCTGGGCGCGCTCCAGGGCGAAGGTGGGGATGTAGACGCGTCCGCCGCGGCCGATGGTCTTGTTGACGATGGCTTCGAGCTGTTCGTCGATGTTGTTGTAGTCACCGTGGAGCCGGTCGCCGTAGGTGCTCTCCATGAGCAGCAGATCGACGTCGCTGATGATTTCGGGGCTCTTGAGGAGGGGCAGCGCGGCGCGGCCGAGGTCGCCGGTGAACAGCAGCCGGAACCGCTTGCCCTGCTCCATGAGGTCGAGCTGGACGAGCGAGGAACCGAGGACGTGTCCGGCGTCATGAAACGTGAGGTCGACGCCCCGGGCGATGGTGAGGGTCCGATGGGGCGAGACGGTGACCATCTGGCTGACGGCCTGCTGTGCGTCCTCGACGTCATAGAGGGGCTCGACGGGGGTTCCGCGGTCGCCTTTCTTCTGGAGGTATCGGGCGTCCTGCTGCTGGATCATGGCGGAGTCGCGGAGCATCACGCTGCAGAGGTCGCGGGTGGCGGGGGTGCAGTAGATGTTGCCTTTGAAGCCCTTCCGGGTGAGGGAGGGCAGGTTCCCGCTGTGGTCGAGGTGTGCGTGGCTGAGGACGACACACTCCGCCTTGATCGCCCAATCCGGAGCAGCGCGGTTGAGGTGGTGGGCTTCTACCCGGTGCCCCTGAAACAGCCCACACTCCAACAGGACATCGTTGTGGTTGACGTTCAGCCGATGCAGCGAGCCGGTGACCTGCCCCGCTGCGCCATAAAACTCCAGAAACATCCTGCCCTCCGTCTGGGTTACATCATACCGAATCGATCAGATCATCCAGCAGCGGGAGGGTCCGCCGAAGCCGGGCGCTCAGCTGTGTTCGGCCGCGTCGATGGTCTCCATCGGCTTCGGCGGCGATGACGGCCTTCACCGCAGCGAGCATGGCGGCCTGGGTGTTTTCAGACCAGCCCTGCATCTCATCGGCGAGGCCGTCGGGGGTCCTGCCCATTGGCGTGGGGCTGTGATCGTTGAGGTCAGCTTCGGTGGCCCACTGTCGGCAGCGGGTCCAGATGTCCGCGAACGCGCCAGCCAGGGGCGCCGCGGCGGGGTGTCTCTGGGAGAGCGCGTCGAAAAAGGAAGCGTGAAAGTCGTATCGGACGCGGCGGAAGGCTCGCCCGAGGTCTGCGGCGTCTGCGTCGGTCATGGGGCGCCCTGGGAGGGAGAGATGATCGCGGCTGATGCGGATCTTTGGGTGGACGGTGGCGATTTCTGGGTAAAGATACGATCGCCACGGAGTGAGACATCCCCGCGACTGCCGATCGCCGGGACGTCGACGCTCTGTTGTGGTTTTGCTTCACAATTCCAGTCAATCAGCGAGGAATGGATGACCATCTACACCAGCGACGTCGCGGCCCCTGAGATCCCGAACATCTCGGTGACCGAGTATATCCTTCAACATGCGGACCGTTTGGCCGACAAGGCCGCGTTTATTGAGGGGGCGAGCGGTCGCGAGGTGACCTACGGGCAGCTGAAGGGGCAAATCCAAGCGTTGGCGGGCGGGTTGAAGGCGAAGGGCGTTGGGCCGGGCACGACCTGGGCGCTGATGGCGCCGAACCTCCCCGAGTATGCCGTCATGTTCCATGGCCTGGCCTACTGTGGGGCGACGGTCACGACGCTCAACCCGACCTATGGGGCAGAAGAGATCTCGTACCAGCTCCGGGACTCCAACGCGAAGGCCATCGTGACCATCGGCCTGTTTTTGGACGTGGCCAGGGCAGCAGCCGAGAAAGTGGGCATTGAGGCGGTGTATGTGATCGGACCGGGGGATGCGCCGAGCATCGCCACCCTGTTCGGTGAGCCGCTGACGGCGCAGGTCGCCCGCAACTACGCCGAGGACGTGGTCGTTCTCCCGTACTCGTCGGGCACGACGGGTTTCCCGAAGGGGGTCATGTTGACCCACTTCAACCTGGTCGCCAACCTCGTCCAGTCAGACGCCCATCTGGGCCTGGATGAGACCGAAGTCGCCTATGCGGTCCTGCCGTTCTTCCACATCTATGGCATGCAGGTGCTGATGAACTACACCCTGAGCAAGGGGCTGACGACGGTGTGCGTGCCCCGGTTTGACCTGGTCCAGATGCTTGAACTGGTGCAGAAGCACCAGATCACCCGGCTGTATCTGGTCCCGCCGATCGTGCTCGCCCTGGCCAAGCATCCGATCATCGACCAGTATGATCTCTCCAGCGTCAAGCAGATCTTCAGCGGCGCGGCGCCTCTGGGGGGCGAGATCGCAGAGCAGGCGGCGAAGCGGCTGGACTGCAACATCGCCCAGGGCTACGGCATGACCGAGCTGTCGCCGGTCAGCCACGTGGTGCCGGAGAACGATTATCGGGCGGGCTCAGTGGGCACCCTGCTCGCCCTGACCGAGGCGCGGCTGGTCGACCCGGACACCGGCGAAGACATCGCGGAAGCGGGCAC
>JBCBLB010000888.1:0-3183 GCA_038520555.1 Myxococcota bacterium
CCGGTCCAGCCTTCGGGGCCATAGAAGTCGCCGGCGGCGGCCTTCGGGTCGGCGCAGGCGCGGATGATCCCGGTCGCGCCGTCTTCTGCGGACTGTGCCTGGGTCATGAACGGCGAGTTGAGGTCCATGCCGCCGACGTTCGAGGTGGTCACCTGCAGCTGGGTGCGGGCGAGGCCCGGGTGGGCCAGCAGCGCCTTGACGTTGGTGATGCCCCGGGCGTCCATCTTCTGCTGCAGCGCGTAGGTGAAGCAGCAGTTGGCGAGCTTGGTCTGGTGGTACCGCTGCCAGCGGGGCCCACCGAACGAGGCGTTCTCTTCTTCGGTCCCGTCGCCGCCCAGGTTTCCGCCGTTCTTGCCGAAGTACTTCTCCTCAAGCGGCGGCCCCCGGCGCGCGCCCGAGGTGTGGTTGACGATCCGGCCGTCGTCGCTCTTCTGAATCAGGGGGAACAGCTCGCGGGTCAGCAGGAAGTGCGAGATGCAGTTGGTCTGGATCTGGACGTCGTAGCCGTCTTTGGTCGCCTGGTCAGGCAGGGCCATGACGCCGGCGTTGTTGCAGAGAATATCGATCTGGTCGTACCGGCTGACGATGTCGCTGGCCGCGCGCCGGACGCTCTCAAAGTCCTGGAGGTCGCAGACGACGGCATCGAATTTGCCGCCTGGGACTTCCTCTTGCAAGCGCACCAGCGAGGACGTCGCCCGTCCGCTCTCGCGGTTGAGCAAAATCACCGTGGCGCCCAGCCTGGCCAGCTCGCGGGCGCAGACGTAGCCGGTCCCGCTGGTGGTGCCGGTGACGGCAGCCACCCGGCCGGTCAAATCCTGGGAGTGGTTCGCGATCACGTCGTCAAGGTGAAGGGTTTTGATGGTCTGATCCATGGGTGCCTCTCTGTGATGATGACACCTCGAAGGTATCCAATCGGATATGCATCATTCTCCAAACAATGTGCCTGTTCTTCCAAACCTGGCGACGATCACAGACAACATCGATGGCAGAGGCTACCCCTCCTTTAACGAGAGGTGGGCGATGCTTGAAGAGCTGATCCGATGCGTAGAAGAGACCGCTGATGAATCATACCCGACGATCGTGGATGGGCTGTCCGTGGGGAAGCGGACGCATCCTCACACGTTTGAGGCGTTGATCTACGAGCCTCTGGTCTGCCTGATTCTGCAGGGGTCGAAACACACCATCATCGGCAACCAGGATGTGCATGTCTGCGCGGGGGAGTGCATCATCGTCAGCCATCCGCTGCCTGTGGTCGCACGCGTGGCGGAGGCCTCGCCGGAGCGGCCGTTCCTCAGCATGGTCGTTCACCTCGACCTCTCCGAGCTGCGCAGCTTATATGACACCATCGGCGAGGGGCTCCTCGGACCCCATCCGGGGCAGGCGTTCTCAGCGGCGGCCGTCCAGCCCGAAACCCTCGACGTCTTCGCGCGCTATGCGGCCCTGGCCGACGACCCGGACGATGCACGGGTGTTGGCGCCGCTGGTGCGGCGGGAGCTTCACTATCGGCTGCTGAAGGCAGACAGCGGCGGCATGCTTCGTCAGCTGCTTCGCCGGGACAGCCACGCCAGCAGCATCGCCCAGGCCATCCAGGCGCTCCGCCAGAACTACCGTCATCGACTGGAAATGGCGGAGCTGGCTCATGCGGTGGGGATGAGCGCCTCGTCCTTCTACCGCCACTTCAAGGACGTCACCGCCACCACCCCGCTGCAGTACCAGAAAGACCTTCGCCTGACCGAGGCCCGGCGGCTGTTGCGGGACGGCGAGCACACGGTCTCCGCCGCGGCCTATGCGGTGGGCTATGAGAGCCCTTCGCAGTTCAGCCGCGAATACTCACGGAAGTTCGGTGCCTCTCCCCGATCGGATCGCCGCTCGGCGTAGGCCGCTTCCTCACAGGCGGTAGCTGCGATACAGCCGCACCGCGTTGCGGAGCACGATGGCCACCGTCATCGGGCCGACCCGCGGGATGAACTGCCGCGCCGCTTCGCGGGCCGCCGGGGTGAAGTTCCGAATCGTCGAGAAGTTCACACACAACGTCTCCGGGGCCAACTCGTGGGCATCGATCGGATCGAAGCGCCGAGATGGAACCCCGGTGATCACGATCTGAGACCCGGCCAGCGCCGCGGACCGGGTGATGTCCGTCTCTGACAGGGCCCCCCCCGGTGAGAGCTTCAATGGGCCGTGGACATCAAACGAGTAGACCGTCGCCCCGTCGTTGGCCAGCATGCTGGCCAGCGGACGACCCACCACCTCGCTGCGGTTGAAGACGGTGATCGTCTGACCCGTCAGGTGGCCGGATTCATCCATCGCGCCGGCGGCCTCGAGCAGCTTGACGATGGCCAGCGGCGTACAGGGGAGGATCGCTTTGTTGCCGTGCTCATCCGTTCGATCGTTCGTATAAAGCTTATCGATCCAGTATGAGGTCAGCCCCTCAATGTCCTTCTGGGGATCCACAAGGTCTTTGAGATAGTTGTCATGGGCCACGTTGAAGATCGGGTAGTAGATCATGACGCCATGAATCGACGGATCGGCGTTGACAACCCGGATCTCCTCTTCGAGTTTCAGCCGCGGAAGCTCCCGCAACGCAAATGAGACGCCCACCCGCTCCGCTGCCTGCTGAGTGTAGCGGGCGTAGACCTGCGCGGGCCGATCGCCGTTGGCCAGAAGACCGACGAGCTGGAGCGGCGTGGGAAGCTGCGCCACCTCCGCGTGGAGGGTGCGCAAGAACGTCTCCGCGATCGGTTTGGGGCGGAGCAGGTTCATCGCTTGCACGACGCAGGCCGGTGATGGAACATCTCTCGATTGTCGATGATCAACATGCCCCCAGGGAGAAAGGTCAGAGCACCAATGCGACCTGAACCTGTGTGCCGTCTTTCCGTTCGACGATAAGCTTGCCGCCCTCGTCGTACTCCTTGACGATGAATATCATGAATGAGATGGCCCTCCGGAACAGCTCGGTCTTCGTGCGAAGACCAAGGCGGTTCTGGAGACTCACGACCGTGTCGTAGGCCTCTCTGCTGAAGTTGAACTGAACGCGCTTCACCTGTGATCTGGTGGAGAGCTGTTCCGCTCCCTCGCGGCCCGCCATAGAGCCTCTCCTCTGTTGGGTAGATGACTGAGTCGATAAACATACAATAATCAAATAGGAAATTCATGCAGCAATAGGAAGTATCCCCTTCATAGACA
>JBCBLB010000604.1:0-5950 GCA_038520555.1 Myxococcota bacterium
ACCGCATCACCGACGGACACAATGCCGACGGACACAATGCCGACGGACACAATGCCGACGGACACAATGCCGACGGACACAATGCCGACGGACACAATGCCGACTTCCCCCTCTGGGGCGGATACGTTGTTGGATGTGAACACTGCCACTGCCCAACAGTTGGAAGCGCTTCCGTTCATCGGGGTCTTCCTGGCACATCGAATCATTGACGATCGAGAAGAGAACGGTCCGTTTCCGTCCGTGTTCGCGTTGACGCGCGTTCCAGGTGTACGCGACTGGCTGGTTGATCAGGTTAAACGGTTTTTTCAATAAACCCAACAGCATACAGATGCCGAGCCCGTTCATCGCGATGCTCGGCATTGAGAGGCGGTCATTGAGCTTCTATCGGGGCCGCATCCGTACGTTGTTCGGTCTGGTCGGACTCTACAACGGCCTCTTGTGATCAGGCGTGGGTCAGGGATGGGTGAGATAAACGACGACACCGCTTAAGGTCACTGTCGCGCCTTGACACTGCCAGCCGTCTTGTTGGAGCGGCGCGCAGGACGCCAGCGCGCCGTCCTCATCGGGGTCGATCCCGATGACCTGGAGCAGGCCCGCGGGGCCGGGGACATCTGCGCCGGTGCTGGAGACCTCGATCCCCATCGCGCTCGTGTCTGCGTCGGGGAAGAACGCCACCAGCTCCTGCCCCCCCGCGCGGTTGCTCTGCATGGTCCACTTCGCAGCGCTCACCGATGCAGGGACCGCGATGTGTTCACGCAGCGCCGACAGATCCGCGCGCAGTTGGGGCTCAACGATCTGCTCCACAGAAGGCGGCGTGGTCTCTTCCTGATCGCCAGAGCCCGCGCAGGCCAACCCGAAGCCAAGTACACACACCCCAAGAAACCGTCGTCGATAAGACATCATGCCCTCTCCTCTTTCCCATCGTTTTATATCCATCCAGCCCCGATCGCCATCACGGCGTATTCAACCGCCGGTCCGTGCGAGCGCCCGTTGGAACGCGGAGCGGGCCATGTTGCGCTCCACATAGGACCTGAGGCGGGGATAATCGCGGAGAAGCCCCAACCGTTCAGCGAAGCTCAACATATAGGTCATCCCGAAGTCGGGGAGCGTCATGGAGTCCCCAAGGATGAACGCATCGTCTCCCAGCTGGGCATCGATATGATCGAGCTGCAGCGCCACCTCACCGGCTGCGAACATCGAGACCAGCCCGGGCTTCGGTTCCTGCTCACGCTTCAACAGAAGGGAGATGAGAAGCGGCGTATATGCAGAGGCTTCGGGATAGTGTAGCCACTGAAGCCACCGCCCACGGGCCGGACCGGATGGTGGCGGGGTGAACCGCCCGTTCGGATCGCGGGTCTCAGCCAGATATAACGCGATGGCTCCGGACTCTGCGAGGGTGAAGCCGTCGATCTCAATCACCGGTGACTTCCCCAGCGGGTGGGCGTCCTTGAGTTCGGGCGGCGCTCGGCCGTGGGCGTTGCGAACATAGATCTTGAGGTCATATGCTACGCCCAGCTCTTCGAGGAGCCAGACGGTAAAGATGCTGCGACCGATGCGGAGATGATGGACGAGAATAGACATCAAGACCGGTCTATCCTTTGCTCACTGCCGCGTTCAATGAACCCTGGATTTCTCTTCCCATTTTCATGGAGAGAGCCATGTCTGAACCAGTCAAGGATCGGGTCTCAATGAGGCAAGATCTCTTCGACGGAGGCCGGTACCGTGGCAGGGCTACGATCTGTCACACTGGAGACCCCTCACATGACTGAAAACCCACCGGATATTCTTCGTCAAACGTCAAAACTTCCCTGGATCGAATTTGGCGCAGGCATCTCGTACAAGGTGCTGCGGACCAGCGCAGAGACGGGCGTATGGACCGTCATCTTCCGCTGCGACAAGGGCTCTGGCTTCCCGCCGCACTTCCACCACGGCGCGGGAGAGTACCTGATGCTCAAGGGCGTGATGGACTACCGCGCAGGCAAGGCCGTGGCTGGGGATTATGGCTATGAGCCCCTCGGCGTCTACCACGAGTCGACCGTCTTCCTCGAAGACACCGAGCTGCTGTTCACCAACCACGGCCCGGTCGCGTTCGTCAACGAAGACATGTCGATCGCGATGATGCTGGACTGGAAGTTCTTCGCCGACAAGCAGGCGGAAGCCGAACAAGCCGCCGCCATCGCCTGAACGTCGACGACGCCGTGCCTTCAAACAAGAAACTTCCAGGCGCGGCGTGGTTTATGCTAGACCAAGTGGGATGGCTGATCTTCTGACAACTGCACATGTCGCATCCAATCGCCAGTATGGATACTGGCGAGACGCTGTTCGTGCGACGCATGAAGCATGGGACATGCCCGCCCAGCCCATGGGCCGGTTCCATGGCGCAGTGAAGCATCGGCCGATGGGCGATGCAAGTGTGATATGGGCTGAGTGCGATCCCTGCCGCGGTCGCCGGGGCGCCAGCGAGATCGCTTCGACCACCCAGGCGTCGATTGGCGTGTTGTTCATCCTCGACGGCCGCGAGAAGCTCTCCCATCCGAACCATGACGCCTTCGTTGAGGCCGGCCAGTTCACGCTCTGGGACACGACGCGTCCGCTCCGATTCGCGGTTCCGGAGCGTCTTCGCAAGCTTACCCTGATGCTGCCCACGAAACTGATCGCGCCGACGCTCCGGACGCTCCCGCGGTGGCGGCGGGTCTTCGACGCCCGTCAGGGGTGTGGGGCGCTGCTGTCGGCGCAGCTCCGAACGCTGGCCGGGATGCCGGAAGGCCTCGACGCCACCAGCCAGCAGGTCGCGCTCCGCAGCACCCTTGAGCTGCTGATGGCAGCAATTAGCGTGCAATCTGGGGTTTCGTCTTCGCCATCCGCGCGGATCGTCGCCCGTGCCCGGGCGCACATCACCCGGCACCTGTCCGAGCCCGATCTCAACGTGGAGAGCACTGCGCGTGCCCTGGGGCTCTCCCGGCGTCAGCTCGATCGCGCCTTCGCCGAGGGCGGGCAGAGCGCCAGCCGGCTCATCTGGTCGATGCGCCTGGAGCGATGCCGACGCGACCTGCTCCTGGAGCCCCGAAGCACGATCTCAGAGATCGCGTTTCGATGGGGGTTTAGCGACGCGGCACACTTCAGCCGGGCCTTCCGCGCCGCCTTCGCGATGTCTCCCTCTCAGTATCGGCGGCCGCGCCCCTGAGCCGCGCGACTCCCACCACCACACCGTCCAGACAAAACCGGCAGCCACACGGGCTGCCGGTGAATCTATGGGCGGACCGAATCAGGGCTCGAAGGTGCCGATCGGGAAGGGCGTCTCAGCGGTTGCATTGGTCTCCTCATCGTCGAGCACGTTGATGCCGCTGAGCGTCCAGCTTCCGATGGTGAAGGAGGTGCCATCGGGGCCGGTCTCATTGTTGCGGTATGCCCAGCCGTCGAGGTACTCCCATGCTTCACCGGAGCCGTCGGTGTCCACGTCACCGAAGACGTCGATGATGGAGCCGTTGCAGTACAGCTCGATGGCGTCGTCGCCGTTGATGCTCGCCACGCCGTCGACGTAGTCGGGGGCGAAGCCGAAGAAGGCGTTGAAGTTGGTGCTCTCGCTGGCGACATAGATGAAGTCGCCGGCGGTCGCAGCGCCCAGGAAGGTCAGCTCCGGGCCATCCGCAGCGGTCGTGCCGCCGCCGTTGTTGGCGGAGCTGACGCCACAGTCCGACAGGTTGGCGATGTCCTCGTTGACATACAGCTCGATGACCTTGGGGGTGCCGCCGCTGAGCGGGCCGTCGAAGACGCCGGTGATGATCATCGCGTCGGCCGGCGTCGCGGGGATCTCAGGCTCGACGAAGTCGCTGATGACGCTCAGGTCCTGAACCCGGCGGTCGTCGGCGGGGGCGGTCTCTGCGATGTCAAAGGGCGTCGCGGTGTCGGGGTAGAACTCGAGGAAGTACTCCGCGAGGGCGTCCTGCTCGCCGCCGGTGTCGCTGAAGGTGCTCTGGTTGCCGGGGTCGCAGTTGGTCAGGATCGGGAAGTCGGGGACGTCTTCTTCGCCCTCATCGGGGTCACCGAAGCCGACGTCGGTGTAGGCCTGGCGCCGGTTGGGGTTGGTGAGCAGGGCGAAGGGATAGTCGTCGCCGCCGTTGGCCAGGAAGTTGAGGGTGACCAGCGGATAGGTGGCATCTGCCGCGGTGGTCTGCTCGATGCCGCCGATGACGATGGCGGTCTCAAGGATGCCGTCAGCGTTGGAGTCGACGTAGAGGTCCTGGATCCGGGTGCCCGAGGTAGCGATGTTGCCGTCGCTGTCGAGGGTCTGCGCGGTGCCATCGGGGTCGAAGCCGAACCACATGCCAGCGACCTGCGGGAACTGGCCGGGGGTGGCGCCTTCGGCGGTCTCGGCCACGGCGTGCTCCAGGAGAATCTTCAGCTCGCTGCCGGTGACGTCGAGGATGACCAGGCCGTTGTCGAAGCGCAGGGTGCCGCTGAGGTGGCCTTCGCTGACGTCACCCTCTGCAGCGGTGAGGCCGACGTTGGAGGGCGGGTTGAGCGTGATCGTCTCGCCATCGACGACGACGTCGCCGATCTCTGCGCGGATGCCGCCGCCGTTCTTCAGCGACAGGACCGCGTCCAGCTCATCGCAGTTCTCGATGTACCACTTGTTGGCGTCGGCGGTGAGGTTTCCGAGGTTGGTCTCTTCGGTGCGGACGTTGTTCCGGCGTCCTTCGAGGTAGACGTCGGTGTGGCCGATGACGTTGTTGTACTGGCCGTCGATGACGGTGCGCAGGGTGTCGCGCATCGCGACAACGTCTGCGTCGGCGGTGCCGCCGACCGCGGTCACGTTGGCAGCGGTCGAGGCATAGGTGCCGCTGACGTCTTCGTCCACCGAGTCGGGCAGGATGATGCCGTCCTCGTCGAAGCCGACGACCAGCCGGCCGAGGTACTTGAAGTCACCGTCGACGTTGACGACCATGATGGGGTCGCCGTCGGCGTTGGTGGTCTCGAAGGGGTAGTCTTCGTCGAAGGCGCTGTCGCCGGGGTACAGGCTGTCGGTCGCGTCCCCCATCCGGGTGTTCGAGCCGCCAGCGACGATGATGTCGACATCGGACAGCTCTGCAGCCAGCGCCTTCTCGAAGGAGATCTGCTGGAGGTGCGACAGGACGATGATCTTGTCGACGCTTGCGGTGACGAGCGCGTCGATGGTCGGCTGGATGGCGTCGGCCAGCTCGGAGATGGTGGTGACCGAGCCGTTGATGACCAGATCGCCGGTGGTGGTGATGTTGGGGAGCTGCGGGGTCGAGACGCCAACCAGGCCGATGACTTCGCCGTCGACGGTCACGGTGGCGCTGGCAGCGACACCCTGGCCGAGGGTCGCCCAGTCGTCACCGGCGGTCCCGACGGTGAGGTCGTCTTCCGCGCTGAAGTCGACGTTTGCGGCGAGGTAGGGGAACGCGGTGCCGGAGAAGGTCACATCATCCGCGGTGCCTCCGGTACGGTCGGGGCCGTCCCAGGTCTCGCTCGCGATGGCGTCCGCGAACTCACCGGGGCCCTGGTCGAGGTCGTGGTTCCCGAGCGCCGAGGCGACGACGCCGAGCTCGTTCATGATGTAGTGGTCGGCGTGGCCCGGCTCATTGCTGCCGGAGATGGAGCGGACCGCGCCGTCTTCAGCGGCGAACCACCGCGGCCCGGGGATCAGGTTGTCACCCGACGAGACCAGGATCGAAACATCGCCATAGGTCGTGTCGTTGGAGAGACCATCGACCACGCCAGCGAACTCGTCGACGTTGTCCAGGGCAACCGCTTCGTTGCCATCGACGTCCGCGAAGTGAAGGAGCTGCAGCGTGAAGGCCGGATCCGCATCGGTGTCCGTATCGGTGTCCGTGTCGGTGTCGGTGTCCGTATCGGTGTCGGTGTCCGTATCGTCGAGAACCCCATCAACGGTGCGGACCTCATGGACAATCACTGCATGGCCAGATGC
>JBCBLB010000399.1:0-9200 GCA_038520555.1 Myxococcota bacterium
ACCAAACCTGAATGTCGATGGCATCGAGGTTGATTTGGCCATCACAATTCTCATCCACCGGTGCTTGGTTCGGCTCGCCGCATACCTCCTCCATGCCAGGGTGGATGGACGGGTCATTGTCGTTGCAGTCGCCATCTTCTGGACGGTAGCCGTCACCGTCCTGGTCGGAGAGTGCTTTCAACCGGTCATCATACAATTCACGGTCGGTCTTGCACCCCATTCCAAGCAGGACCGAAACACACAGAAAACGGCGGAGAGCAAGCATGGTGGACCTCTGGAGGTATCGCTTCAGAAGGAGGCGCTTCAGTAGGATTCGAGCGAGATCGAAATCGTGTTGAAGGGGATGCCGAGGATGGAGATGGGTGCGATGGTGGCATGCAGTTGGTCGTTGAACTCCCAGACTTCTGCCTCTGCTGAGAGTAACCCGTACGCATAGCTACCTGCCCACCGGTCACCACCAACGGGCACCGCCGGAATGTCAAGCAGCGTTCCGAGACCGGTGGATTCAATTCGTAGTTCAGGCTCTTCCTGGGTCGGTGGTCGGATGGCGAAGGCGTTGGCATACGGGTCGCGGTTCCGCGGCCCGACCATGTCGAGGTCGACTGCTCCGCCCGATGCACTCTGGAGCACCGAATCGATCATCCCCCATGTGAGTTTGTAGGCCGCCCGATTTGGGGTGGCGATCTCCACTGACGTTGTCGGGCAGACATGGTGAACCGCAATCACTGGATCAAGCGGGATCAAAGCGTCGAGTGAAGAAGTCGATGACCACTGCACGTCTTGCAGGGGTAGCGAAGCAGACGCGCTGTCGAAGAGCAGGTATTCGTTGTCTGGGGTCAGGGTGTAGGTCGTTCCGTCAGGGGCAGTGATGGTCAGTTCGTCAACCCCCCGCCAACTCACCACCTCGATCCCACCAATGACAGCACCGCTGTAGTGATTGGAGCCATTGAGCAACACCGGAACAGCATCCAAGCCTTTCTGGGCACGGGTCAGGCTGAGGTGTGAGAGTCCCTGGACACCTGATTCACAACGGCTGTACTCGCTGGCTCTGTCATTGATATCTCTGATACCATGAAAGCGATTAGGATCGAAAGTCATGAGGATTTCATCTTCGAGAAGCTGTGCAATGTTGAGATCGACACGAAACCGCAACTCATCGGTCATCCTCCGGCAACGATCCGCATCACCACTATAAATGCCGCCAGTGACGTTGTCGCGGTTGATATATCGATCCTTCTGGTTTTTCACGGTGACGAAAATATCGTATATGCCGGTCAGGTTCGTCTCCATTGACTGCGCGGCTTCGTCACCATCCATTGCGTTTCGACCAAACGCTGTCCAGTGGTAGGTATTCAGGTCAGCCTGAGGGGCGGTTCCGGGATACTCCGCATTTTCGAGTTCAGTGCTTTGGTAGGAAAGGCCACCGTGCCAGGGCACATCCACGTGGACACCCTGAGGGACTGGATTGAGGTATGGGTAAGGATATTCTGTGTAGAACGTGTCGGCCGTTTTGAGCTCCCAACCGGTCTCTACAAAGTGTTCTGACTCAATGAAGACAGAGATCCCGGTCACTCTTGAGAAGTCATCTATCTCGACCTGACATCTGCACTCTGTAGGTGTATCAGTATCGTAGTAATACTCAGGAAGTGGACCTCCCAGATCATCGAGGAAGTGCGCGGCTTCTGCAAGAGGAAATTTATGCTCCGTAGTGATGTTGCAATAAGTCACCTGGTTGATGCCCACCGGGCTCGGCCAATCTCTGTCATCCAGTGGATCGCTGTCGCCGTTCACTTCAGCGTAGTCGGTGACGCCGTCACCGTCTGAATCCTCACGCAGCGGATCGGTTCCATATGTTTTGTGCTCGATTCCATCATTCAACCCGTCGTTGTCGGTATCAGGGTTGTTGGGGTCGGTCCCCAGCCTTTTCTCCAACAAGTCTGACAGACCGTCATGGTCAGAATCCCTCATATCCGGGTCTGCGATGTCTTCAGCTGGATCACCTGGATCGTCCGGAACCGAACAGCCGACGACCAGGACACTCAGCGGACACACGACATACAAGAGGATGAGACGATTCATCAGGGGCTCTCCATTCAGGGGATTGGGATCGAGCCAGCAGCAAAGGCAAGACGGCCGGCTGTCGAAGAATAGATCAGACCCCACCTACTCCCTCTTGACGCGTCAACCCTTCACGCTCACAGCATCGGTGACCGACACATCCTTGAGATATAAACCCTCCAGTGATGCATGAAGCGTGCCGACGTGATTTCAGGCACTTACGGCAACAAATGAAGGCAAGTGACAGCTTTCGACGACATTCGTCGGCGAACTTCAGCAAGGTCAGCAGGATGCAAAAAAAACTGCTTTAATCATTGATATGGATAGTCGTGAAAGGGTGGTTGGTTTATAACACCTCTTGGGTTCGCCACAAGATCAGCGCCTTGGTGGTTTGTTCTGGCAAGATTTCACCACTGCTCTGACGTTCGTCGCCTTGTTTCAGCTCGGCAAAAGTCGTTCCAGGTCTTGCAATTGGGGGAGTCAGACCGAGCGAATTGTTCAAATTTTCTCCTGGACTGTCTGGCCCATGTGGCGCGCGGCTTCCATCTGAGGCCACGGCCAGCCAGGTTGTTCATCTCCTGTCTGGCCCTCCACGATATTGGGGCGGCTTCCTCCCAGCCGATCCCTGAAGCGATGGTCTGCTTCCACGGTGACTGGTGTGCAGCGGGCTGGGGTCGGATACACTTCGGCCGCGGAATCGCGGAGGCTGGATGTTGCGGGTTTTGCATACGTCGGATTGGCATCTGGGCCACACGCTGCACGAGCTGGATCGATGGCGTGAGCACGATGTCTTCCTGGACTGGTTGATGGCGCTGCTTGGGCAGGAACAGATCGATGTCTTGTTGCTGACCGGCGACGTCTTCGACTCGGCGAACCCTTCGGCGCAGGCGTCGGGGCGGTGGTTTGGGTTTCTGGCAGCGCTTCGGCGTCGATATCCCTCGCTCGACGTGATCGTCATCGGCGGGAACCATGACTCGGCGGCCCGTCTGGACGCGCCGCGGCCGATCCTGACCTCGATGAACATCCACATCCTTGGCGGGATGCCTCGTGGTGCCGATGGTGAGCTTGATCTTGCGCAGTTGTTGATCCCGGTTCATGATGCGACAGGCGCGGTCGCTGGCTGGGTGGCGGCGGTGCCGTTTCTTCGGCCGGGCGATCTGCCGCGGGTGAAGACGGAAGCGACCACGGCTGAAGGGCGTCTGGTCACCGGGATGCGGGCGCTGTATCAGCAGGTGCTTGTTCAGCTGCGCGCGTGCCGGCGTCCTGGGCAGGCCGCGATCATGACGGGCCATTGCCTGATGGCCGGCGCGATCTTGAGCGAGAGCTCTGAACGCAAGATCCAGGGGGGCAACCAGGACGCGCTTCCCACCGATGTGTTTCCGGAGGAGCTGACGTATGTGGCCCTCGGGCACCTGCACCTGCCGCAATCGGTGGGTCGGGAGACGGTCCGCTACGCCGGCGCCCCGCTTGCGTTGTCGATGGCAGAGGGGCAGTACCCGCATCAGGTGCGGATATTGGAGATCGAGGATGGCCAGGTCGTGGCGCAGCGCTCGCATCGGGCGCCGCAGGTGGTGCCGTTCATCCGCCTTCCCGACGGCGACCCGGCTTCGATCGAGGATGTGTTGTCGTTGATCGGGGATCTTCCGGATCGGACCGGTGATGAAGAGGAGGAGACGCTGCCGTTTCTGGAGGTTCGGGTGAGCCTGGATCAGCCCGTGCCCGGCCTTCGCCGCCAGGTTCAGGAGGCGGTATCGGACAAGGCTGCGCGGCTGGTGAAGCTGACGGCGCAGTTCCTCGGAGACGGGGACGCGCTGGCGGACACGCTGTCGATGGAGCGGTTGCGGGACATCCTCCCGGAGGAGGTGTTTGTGCGTCGGTATCAGCGGGATCATGAGGGGGATCCGCCGCCTGCGTTGTTGGCGTCGTTCCATGAGCTGCTCAACGCTGTGCTTGAGGAGGGGGCGTGAAGATCCTCGCGATTCGGGGAGAGAACCTCGCCAGCCTGGCTGGCGCCTTCGCGGTGGATCTTCGTCAGCCGCCGCTGTCCGGTGCAGGGCTGTTCGCCATCACCGGTCAGACCGGCAGCGGCAAGAGCACGTTGTTGGACGCGATGTGTCTGGCGCTGTTCGATCAGACCCCGCGGCTGTCCGAGCGCAGCCGGGGCGTGATCGGCCGAGATGAGGACGACAAGAAGCGTCAGGTGGGCAGCAGCGATTCGCGCTCGGTGCTCCGCCGTGGGACGACCGAGGGGTACGCAGAGGTCGAGTTTCTGGGCGTCGACGATCGGGTGTATCGGTCTCGGTGGAGCGTCCGGCGGGCCCGCCGGAAGGTGACCGGCCGCCTCCAGTCGGCGAAGATGGAGGTGTGGGACGTCGCCACGGATCGGCGGCTGGACAGCGACAAGAAGACCAGAACGCTGCGCATCATCGAGAAACAGCTGGGGCTGGGCTTCGATCAGTTTCGCCGCTCGGTGTTGTTGCCACAGGGCGAGTTCGCCGCGTTTTTGAAGGCCAGCGAGGAAGAGCGGAGCGCGTTGTTGGAGCGGATGACCGGCACCCAGGTCTACCGCGAGATCTCGATCCGCGCGTTCCGGCGGGCGCGGGACGAGAAGCGCAGCTTTGAGCAGCTCCAGGAGAAGCTGTCGGTTCTGGAGCTGTTGGACGATGAAGCCCTGGACGCGCTCAACCGCGCGCAGTCGAGCGGCCGGGCAGAAGAGCGTGTGTTGAAGGAGTCGGTGGAGCGGGCGGAGCGCGCAGTGAGCTGGCATCAGCGGCTCGATGCGCTCCACGCCGTCGAGCGAGACGCCGAGGGTGCGCTGGCGCGCGCGCAGGCGTCGGTCTCCGACCTCGCGGATCTGGAGACCGAGCTGTCTGCGATCGCGTCGGTTGAGGCGCTGCGTCCGCTGGTCGAGGGCCGGAACCGCGTCGCGTCCGCTCACGCAGAGGCCCAGGCCACCCAGGAGCGGCTGCTCGCTCAGCTCGCCGAGGCGAAGGCGTCGGCCGAGCAGGCGTCGGCGGCGTCGGCGGCGGCGGACGCCGCGCTGTCTCGGGAGCGCGCTCGCCAGGAGTCTCTCGCCGCGGTGTTGTCGAAGGCGACCGCTCTGGACGGTGAGATCGCCTCTCTGGGCCGCGAGCTGGTGAAGGCGGAGCGTGCCTCCCGGGAAGCCGCGACCTCTTTGGAGGGGGCATCGCGTGCGGTCGCGGCTTCCGCGCAGGCCATCACACAGCTTCAGCAGTCCGTCGAGCGGGAGACCGGCTGGCTGGAGGAGCGTTCGGCGCTCCGTCCGTTGGCGTCGCGTTGGGATCGGTGGGAGGTCGAGCTTCGTCGCGGCGCTTCGGCGCTGTCGACGTTGCAGACCTCTCAGGCGAGGGAAGGGGAGCGGGTCGCCGCGGCGGCGGCGACCCAGCATGCCCGTGACGAAGCGGCAGCCGCGCTTGATGTGGCACAAGCGGCGGTGGCGCCGCTTCGAGCGGCGGTGGATGCAGCGCGGACGGCGCTGGATGCGCACCCTGGCGCGGACGCATTGAACGCCCAACAACGGGCGTTATACGCCCGTCAGAAGACGACGGATCGGTTGATGGGGCTCCGCCTGCAGCTCATCGACGTCGAGAAGCGGCGCGGACAGCGGGCGGCGGCGGGCGAGCTCGCCCGCGACCAGGAGAGGACGGCCTCGATGACCGCGGACGCTGCGGACGAGCAGTTCAAGCAGGTGGGCTGGATGTTGTCTGAGGCGGAGCGATTTTTGGAGCAGGTTCGCGCGGATGAGGTCCTGACAGAGCGCCGTGAGCTGCTCCAGTCGGGGCAGCCCTGTCCGTTGTGTGGCTCGACGACGCATCCCTGGGCGGGTGCGCCTCGACCGCTGGCCCAGATCTTCCAGAGCCAGATCGACCGTGTTCAGCAGCTGCGCGATCAGAAGAATGACATCGCGCTCCGTTCCCAGCAGGCCCGAACAGATGCAGAGCGGTTGAAACGAGAAGCCTCACAGGCCGATCAAGACGCGACCGGGCTGGCTGCGCGTGGCGCGGAGCTGCGTATGGAGTGGGCGTCCGCCAGTGAGGGGCTCTCTCTGCCATCACCGGAAGGTTCACATGACGCTCTGGTCGGCCTTCATGAAGAGATCGCGTCTTCGTTGGCGTCGGTTGAGGCGTCGCTGACGGAGCGCTCGCGGCTTCAGGACGCGATGGATGTGGCGGAGCGGTCCCGATCGACTGCGACGGAGGCTCGGGATGAGGCGGCCCGTCGTCTGCAGCTGGCCACCGAAGAGCAGGCTGCAGCGCAGCGGTCTCTTCGTCAGCTGACCGAAGTCATCGAGCGGGCGCGGGCCCGGTGGGCTGAGTCTGAGGCGGCGCTGCAGGTCCCGATGGCTGCGCTGAGCCCATCGTGGGCGTCGTCTCTTCGCGCCGAGCCTGCCGCCTTCGTCGAGCAATGCGCAGCGCGGGTGGTCGGCGTTCAGCAGGCTGAGGAGCGGCTTTTGGCGGCGGAGAAGCAGCTGTCTGCGCTTCGCCCGGAATTTGAGGCGGCGCGGTCTCGGCTGGAGGAGCGCAGCGCGACCGCTCGTCGGTTGAAGTCGACGTTCTTAGAGCGCAAAGAGCAGCTGGATGCCCGTCAGGAGGCGCGAAGCCGCCTCCTCGGCGGTCAGGACACGGAGGCGGTGCGCGCATCGTTGAGGGGGGCGCTGTCCCAGGCAGAGCACCGACGAGACGCTTCGGCGACCCTTCGGGAAGAGACCCGGCGTCGGGTGGCAGAGCTGACGGCGCGGCAGGAATCCGCGGTGTCCGAGCTGCAACGCCGGGGCGAGGAGCTGGGCGCGGCGAAGACGGCGCTGTCGGACGCGCTCGCGTCTCGCGGCCTCTCCGAGGACGACGTCGCGACACGTCTTCAACGGCCTGCGTCGTGGGTGGTGGAGCAGCGGGCTCGGCTGCAGGCGGCGAAGTCTGCGGTGAGCCAGGCTGCTGCGGTTCTTGAGGAGCGCCGGAGGCAGCGCCGTCGGCATGAGTCTGACGATCCGCCCTCGCAGGGTGCGACGGAGGCCGCGACGACGTTGGCAGAGAACCGGGAGTCGCTGGAGCGATGTCAACAGGCGCTTTATCAGAGACAGGCACAGCTGGATGTGGACGCGGCCAACCGAAAGAAGTCCGCAGCGTTTATCGCCCAACGGGATCAGCAGCGTGCGCAGTGGGAACACTGGGAAGTGATGAACAAGCTGATCGGCTCGGCGACCGGAAAGACGTTCAGCCAGTTCGCCCAGAGCTTGACGTTGGATGCCCTGTTGGTGCAGGCCAATCAGCATCTGCAGGGGCTGTCTCGGCGGTATTCGTTGATGCGCGTCCCAGGCGAGGACCTTTTGCTTCAGATCGTGGATCACTATCACGGCGACGAGGTGCGGAGCGTCAACAGCCTGTCGGGGGGGGAGAGCTTTCTGGTGTCGTTGGCGTTGGCGCTTGGGCTGGCGACGTTGTCTGCGCGAGACACCCGCATCAACTCGCTGTTTATCGATGAGGGGTTCGGGACGCTGGATCCGGACACCCTCGACGTCGCCCTCTCATCGTTGGATGCGTTGCAGGCGAGCGGCCGACAGGTCGGATTGATTTCGCATGTTCCGGGAATGGCGGAGCGAATCGGTGTTCAAGTTCAGGTGGTTCCCCGGGGCGGAGGACGCAGCGTCGTCCGCGTTGTCGGTTAGGGTATGCTGCGACGCGTATGATGAACTTGTAAAAAGCCCTTTAATGGGATTCACCGGCAGTCGACGATCTGTCAGGGTGAGGCCCGACTGATCAATACGCGACGGATCGAAACGCGCACAGGATGGCGAGGAGATTTATGGCGAAAAACGCGGAGCGTAGTACGACGCATACCGTCGGACTCCTGATCGTTCTGACCGTAGTCTGGTTGCTGTGGTCGGGTCACTACACCGTCTTCGTGCTCAGCCTCGGGGCGCTGTCTGTGGGTCTGGTGGTCTTTTTGTCCGACCGGATGGGGATCGTCGATGACGAGGGGCAGCCGCTTTCGTGGGGGCCGGTCCGTCCGATCATCTACCTGCCCTGGCTCGTGGTCGAAGTGATCAAGGCGAACCTTGACGTGGCTCGCCGGGTGTTGTCCCCGAGCATGCCGATTTCGCCGACGGTGACTCGGATCCCGGCGCCACAGCGGACGGCGCTGGGGCGGGTCATCTATGCGAACTCGATCACGTTGACGCCCGGCACCGTGTCGATCGAGCTGGATGACAACAGCATCCTGGTCCATGCCCTGTCTGCGGATGGGGTGGCGGATCTGCGCAGCGGCGTCATGGCAGCGAAGGTGTGCGCGCTTGAGGGGGACGGCTGATGTTCGAGGTGGTATCCATCGCCATCCTGGTGACGATGGGGCTGGCGTTGGCCCGCGCGCTGCTCGGGCCGAACCGGTTCGATCGGATTCTGGCGATGAACATGTTCGGCACCAAGACCGTGCTGCTGATCGCGGTTCATGGTTTCTTGACCAATCGCCCTGAGTTTCTGGACCTTGCCCTGGTCTATGCGCTCATCAACTTTATCGGCGTGATCGCGGTGTTGAAGTTCTCTGCATACGCGAACATGGCCGATCCGGAAGACGAGGTGCCGCAATGAGCCTGGCGCTTGTCCTCGATGGGATCAGCCTGGTGCTGTTGCTCATCGGAAGCTTGTTCTGTGTCATCGGCGGCATCGGCCTGAACCGGCTGCCGGACTTTTACTCTCGCAGCCACGCGGTCGGGGTCACCGACACGATGGGCGCCGGGATGGTGATGGTCGGGCTGATGTTCCAGGCGCCCGACCCGTTCGTGCTGGTCAAGCTGATTGCGGTCCTGACCTTCTTGTTGATCACCAGCCCGATCTCGAGCCACGCGGTCACCCGCGCGGCGTGGCGCTGTGGGCTCAACCCGGTGCTCGACCCCAACGCGCCGCCTGCTCCGACCCGGGGAGAAGAGTGATGTTTTCGATGACGCTTCTGTTGGACGTGACCCTGTTCACGTTTCTGGTGGTCATCGCCCTGACCATCGCCCGGATCCGCAACCTGTTCGTCGCGGTCATGCTCTCGGGGATCTTCAGCCTGCTGTCGGCGGGGTTGTTCACCGTCATGGACGCCGTAGACGTCGCCGTCACGGAGGCGGCGGTGGACACGCTCACGGG
>JBCBLB010000002.1:0-51058 GCA_038520555.1 Myxococcota bacterium
GCGCCATGCTCGCTTCACCGCCTCCTTGAACGATGAGATCGTTGATGTTCTGGGCGATGGACCCTACCGCATCGAAGGACATGTTTGCCGCGTCGATGCGCGCCTGGGCTGCTTCTGCGGACTGCTGCTTTTCGAAGTCGAACATCTGCTTGTTGAAGGCCATCTCCGCGGCGGCCCGCGCCTGGGTGGCCAGCGCTGCGTTGCCGCTCTTGGCCTCCAGCTCGTCGATGAGCTCCAGCCGTGCAGTGAAGGCGTCGACGATGCGCTCTTCGTCGCTGAGCAGTTGCTGCTGGGATTGCTGCTGGACCTGGATGAGCTGCTCGAAGGCGGTTCGCTGTTCCCGAAGGGCGCGCTCTCGCTCCCGCTCAGCGTCTCGTTGCTCCTTCGTCCTCTTCTGGACAATGACCTGGCGCCCGATCAGCTCATCAGCCTCAGCCAGATACCGTCGAATGAACGTGATCCCCTCAAGGGATCCGAACAAGCTGTCCAGCAACCCGAAGCCCAGCACCTGGTTGATGAGCTGGGCGATGGCGCCGCTGTAGTCTTCTGCGGCCAGGGCGGCGGCTGTGGTGAATCGAAACACCTGCTGCAGCTGCGGCGCGAACTCCTTGCCGAGCGCAACTGCCGCCCGCTCTCCAGCGACCCCCACCGCCTGGAAGCCCTGCTGGGTTTCTGGAAGCTCCTTGCTGATCTGCACCAGCCCCCGGCCTGCAGCCGCCACCCCTGCACCAACGGCGACGAATCCGGCCAGAACCCCACCGAGCGCCAGCGTGGACGCCGACGCCGACGCACCGAGCGTTGAGAACACGGTGGTCAACCGCCCTATGGTGCGCACTGCCCGACCAGCCCGACTGTTGACGCCGCTGAAGGCGTCTCCATAGGCCCGAAGCGCCCGGCCGGTCTGCTTCGCCCGTCCAGAGAGCGTCCGCGTGGTCCGGCTGAACCGCTTAACCTCCCTCTCGGAGTCGTCGGCCTTGTCCTCGACGTCCTCGAAGGCCTTCTGGAACTCACGCAGCGTGCGGAGCGTCTCCCGCTCCCGCTCGATGAAGTACTCCAACAGGATGCGATCAGACATGGCTCACCCCTGGGTTGTCTCGCTGCCACTGCTTTCGTCGCACGCGCTTGAGCCCCACCCGCCGCTTCGCCTCTCTCTGGCGGGCGGTGAAGGCTTTCTGGTCGCGGATCAGCGCCCGCAGGTTGTCGAGCGCCATCAGACGCTCCTGCTCGACGCGGGGGAGCTGGTGGTAGGAACCGATCGGGAGCGCCCCCTCTTCGAGGCGAAGATCGATGCGGAGGTCCGCTAAGCCGCGGTCGGTTCCGAGGTAAAATCCTCCTGCTCCCGGATGCCCTCCGCAGTCGGCAGGCTCTCAGCGATCCAGTTGATGAGGTCAACGTAGGTTTTTCCGACCACGATCCCCGACACCCGCTGCGCCATCAGCACATCCATCACCGCCCCACCGTAGCCGAGCACGTTCGGCTCCGCGCGGTTGTAGGCCGGCAGCTTGATGGTCTCCTCCTGCTCGTCATCAAGCACGACACACAGCCCCACGACCGCGAAGGCGACCCGCCCGAGGTGGCCGCTGTTCCCTTGGTTGACGGCGGTGTTGTAGGCCGCGACCAGGTCGTGCCGGATCGCGAACGAAGCGGGCATGCGCACCGCCAGTTCGCCCAGCGGCGGCAGCAGAATCTTCTTCATCATGATCTCCTATGCGGCCAGCGGGCCGGTGTAGACGATGCGGTCGAAGTCGGGAATCGTACCGGTGACGTCGACGGTGGTCTCGCCGTTCGTGGTCTCGCCCCAGTCCCAGGTCCAGATCGCCCCGCGGGCGGTCCAGGTGTGCGAGGCCGCGTCCCCGGTCGCGGAGGCAGAGAACTGCACGCCGGTGTTCCACTCCTCGATGGTCTCCAAATCCTTCGTCCAGTTGCTGCCCGCCGCACGGGTGATATTGCCCCGTCCGTTGAGCACATCGAGCAGGGAGTCCTGGCCTTCGTTGGTGAACTGGAAGAAGGGGACCTGGAACGTGACCTCGATGATCGGATCGTCGCCTTTGAGGGTGGCGACCCACTTTCCGCGGATGCGGACATGGACCATCTCTGGCTTGGCGCCCAGGTTGCCGGACAGCTCTTTCGTCTTCGCGCCGGCGTAGGTCGCGCTCGGTCCTCCGAAGGTGTTGCTGCCGCCGGGGCCAGCATTGTCGAAGAACAGCACCGATCCATGCCGCGGCACCTTGGGGATCACACTAGGGTTCGCCATCTCAGCCTCCTCGCATCGTCTCAATGAGGTTTTTCTGCAGCCGCTGAGCGATCTGCCAGCTCCGACGTCGAAGCTCCTCGGTCACCTCAGCCTGTACGGTCTCGTCTTCACCCACCCGCCGAACAAAGCCGCCGTAGCCGCCCCGCCTGTCGCGGGCGGTGTTGATGAGGGTGAAGCCCTGCTCGGTGAACGAAAGCTCCCATGAGCCCTTGAAGTTCCCCGTTCGAACCGGACTGCGCTCTTCCGCCCACTGCTGCAGCGCTTCCCCTTCTTCCTTGAGGATCTGCTGCTGCCGCTGCTGCGCACGTTGGAAGCGCGCCACATAGTCGGGGGTCTGCCGGCTCATGGGCGCCCTCCCTGGACCACCCGGAGCATGAAGGGTTCAGGGTGGGCGGTGTGTCCAGCAGGCGCCAGACGCGCCGAGAGCGCGTCCCAGACCGCCCCAGGCAGCATCACCATCAGATCCGCCACCAGCTCCTCGAACAAGGTCGGCTCTGCGGGCTGGCCTGCGCGATGGACGTGGGCCGCATAGGGGGTGGTGTTGGTGATGAGCCAGCCGATCCGGTCATCAGCCAGGGGCTCGACGGCAAACGCTCGCGCGCACGCCCCGCTCCGCTGTGGCCACTGCAGGAAGAAGAACTCCTGAATAAGCGCCGCATACTCCGCGATGACCTGCCGCTCCGGGCCCGGCAGCACCACCTCACGCCCCCGCGCAGTCTTGAGGCGGGCAGAGACGGAGGGCAGCAGCAGCGTGTGTCGGATCATGCGTCCAGCTCCGTCCCGAGGCTGCCGACGCGACTGACGGTGAACTGCTGCACGATGACGTAGTGCTCAGCGTCAACCCGTCGATCGGTCGTCCCCGCATAGGTGACCTCTTCGACGCCCGCCGCAGAGTGCCAGGGGTAGTGGGTGAGGTGCTTGCGAACCCGTGTCTCCAACGCCACCGCCCCCCGCCGACTCTCCCGCTGCCCGTGGGGGTTGATCCGATACGAGAGCCCCACCGTGAGCGTGTCTGTCATTCGGGTGTCGTGCCGCTCTCGGCGCTGCCCTGCGTTCGTGGTCGGGCCCAGGATGATCCACACCCCCTGATGCGCCAGCCCCTTTGGGGTGCCCCGCGGCTGCACCAGGCGGTTGATGAACGTGAGCCCGAGCGCGCCGTCTGCCAGACGTGCCTCGAACGCGTCAATCACCTGCTCCAGCTCAGTGGTGGCCATCACCACCCCCCGCCGTAGTCATGACCGAACCGGCCCCGCTGAGGCGCCGCCGTGAGCAGCAGCGGCCCCTGCCCTGCGGCCGGCGTCTCCTCAACCTCATCAAGGGTGCCGTCCTCATCACCGTCATAGCGGAAGGAGAGATCGCCCATCTCCGCCTTGTACTCGTCGAGCCGCGCCTTGTATTCCTCCATGTACCGGGTCTGACCACCCATCTTGATGGCTGCATCCCGGTAGGCGTACGCCAGAGACAAGGCGACGTGCGCGTCGGTCAGGTCGTAGCTGTCGAAGATGAGCCATGGCCTGCGCCCCTTCTTGAGCAGGTCGCGCTGGATCTTCTCGATCGCCTTGATGCGGTACTTACCGAGATCGTTGACGCCTGACGGCAGCAGGGAGAGCAGATCGCTGTCGGCGTAGGTGAGGTCGGTGTCGATGATCGTGGGTGTGAACAGCTGCCGGACCAGGTAGCCCGCGCGCTGGAAGGTGTGTGCGGCGCCGTCGAGGGTGACGCTCCAGGTCTCCAGCCATCCATCGTGTGGCACGCGCCCTTCGGTCGCTGTCGAGGGCAGCGTGTAG
This sequence comes from Myxococcota bacterium, assembly GCA_038520555.1. Taxonomy (GTDB): domain Bacteria; phylum Myxococcota_A; class UBA796; order UBA796; family UBA796; genus JBCBLB01. The sequence goes on from JBCBLB010000002.1 coordinate 4,042, forward strand.
CTCGCCGGTGGGCCGAGCGTGGTCGCGGCAGCAGCAGCCACGATCTCTTCGCCTCCAAGACGGACCGTCACCGTCGCCGCGGTTGCGGTCAAACGACTGCTGGCGACGTCGTAGATGTCCAGGTCCAGCGCTGTCTCACGACCGATCTGGACGAGCCGGGGCAGGCGCTGGCGGACCGTGTGCGTCAACTGTTCGGCTTCGGGGACGTTGGCTGAGGGGCCTGCTGCGGTGTCTGCCTTGGAGTCGACGGAGGCAGCGAGTGAAGGACCTGCTTGAGCACCTCGTCGACCTTCTGGGCGGCGTTGTGCAGCACCTTGACCTGCTCAGCGAGGTCCTCGCTACGCTGATCCGCAGCCTGCCGGACGGCATCGGCCAGGCCCACCAGGTCAGAGGCGTATCGGAGCAGCCCGGACGCCTGCCGAGACTTCTCGGGGTCACGAATCAAGGCGGGAATGTGGGAGGCGATCCGGTCGACGGCCTGGTGAGCATCTTTAATCGCGATGAGGTGAGTGTCTACAGTGAAGGGCATCAATCTCTCCGGTCTGAGGGGCGCCGAGGGCGGTTCGGTCTGCCGTTGCGCTTGTTGTCTTCGCGAATCGCGACCTCACGGGCTCTTTTGTCTGCGCGGTCCGCGGAGTAGCCGCTCTCCCGCAGCCGCCGCTTCAGATCGTCCATGGCGGCGCGGCCGTTGGGGTGTTCGCCGTTTCCGAGGCCCATCACTCCTCCGTGGTCTTGGAAGTCTTGCTGCCGCTGCTGCGGCTGGATTTCTTTTTGAGGGTGGGCCCAGCGGTAGGGGGACCGCTTTCGACCGGCAGCTGGGGAACCGGTGTGGGACTCATCTCCACCTCGCCCATCTCCAGAACGGTGGGCTCCACCTCCTCACCGCCCATCCGTGCCCACTCGGCCTTCATGGCTTCAATGCGCGCCTTCTGGGCGTTGATCTTTTCAGGAACCGGGTTCGCCTTGTTGCGCAGCCGGTCGAGGCGGTTCCCTTCGACGTCGAGGATGTCGGTGTAGCTGCTGTGCGGCATCTCCGGACACAGCTCCGACTCGTCTCGGTAGTACTTCACGAACGCCCACCAGGACGCAGAGCGGTCGAGCTGTCGGGCACCACGGCGCCCCAGGATCTCGAAGGCGTCTCCGACAAAGCAAAAATGCTTGCCGGTCTTCATCCCGAGGTTGGTTTTTTGGTGGCACAGATAGAATTGCCACTCCCCAAGGGCGGGCTCGCCCACCGGGAGGATGCGCCCGCCCTTCTGCTGGATGCGCAGCATCGCACCGGCCGCGTTTGGGACCTGGCCGGGGATGCCTTCGACGCCGTTTCCGCCCGGGTTGTGATTGATGCGGCCGATGTCGGGCATAAACCCGTGCTCATCGTGCCAGACCCACGAATCTGGGAAGTGGAAAAGCGTGAACCGCTCTGAGCGGAACTGGCTCGCCGGCAGCCGGGTGTCACCGGCCGGCGAGCTGTGGGGACGTTCGATGGTCGCCGAATCGCGACCGATGATGTTGGGGCGCATCTGCTCTCCATGTATGCCCAGATTCGGGTGTGCCTAGATCCGGGTGTGCTCGAATCAGGCGTCGGTGGTGATCTTTACGGCGCGCAGGTCCTCGGCTTCTGTGACCGCAGGGTAGGCCTTCGCGTAGAAATCGGTCTGGCTGTTGCCGGCGTCGCGGCTGCGCTCGATGAACATCTCGTTGGTGCCGGCGATGATGTCCTGGGGGTTGACCATCTCCTGACCCAGAAGCGCCACGCCGCCGAGGGTGTATGCGAACGCGCCCGGCGCCATCACGCAGCCTTGCCGATCTGCACCGGCCGTAGCGGTTGGAACCGAGCCGCACTGGTAGACGTCGACGCCGGCGTGGCTGAACGCGTAGCCGGTCTGCCCATCGCGACCGGTGGCCTGGACAGCGTTCTGGGTCTGCTGGGTGTACTCGATGGCCCCGCGCTCGTTGCGGATGCTCTCTTGGAGGTTGTTGACCTGCTGGCCGTGCAGGATGGCCATTCGATCCTGGGAGATGTTGTTGTTGAGGCGCAGGTAGTAGACCGCGTCGTACAGGTCATCTGCGCTCGCATCGACACCGGACTGACCGACATTCCCGGAAACCGAGGCGAACAAGCCAGCCATCAGGTCCGTCAGCGTGAGGTCCAGGCTCTCCAGCAGCAGCGAGAGCAGGTAGTCGACGTCCAGCGCTGCGCCAGGACCGGTCACCTTGAACAAATCGGTCGCCCTCATCAGCAAGCCGTGCAGGGCGACGGTGAGCTGGAACTGGTTGGCGGTGGGATCGGTCGCAGTGAAGCCGCCGCTCGTCTCAGAGCTGGCCGCGGCCATGGAGTAGCCGCGGGTGACGGTCGTGACGTTCATCGTGGTCGAGCCGCCCGCAGTGTACGGGTAGAACGTCATGAACCGCCGCAGACCGACGGCGTCATAGAGGTTTTCATGAAGCAGCGGGTTCAAGATCGCGGCGATGCGCCCGCTGTTGACATAGTCAGCGTAGGTAACCGGCATACAGGGTCCAGGGGCTGGGCTCTCTTACCACGGCAACAGAGCCTGAGTGGCTCCAGCACCCTGCCCCTGTGCGCCGGGTGCCGCGATGGCCTGGATAGATGCGCGCATCCTCTTCCCTGTACGCCGGAAAGCCGCGAGCAGATGCGCATGTCGGATAGGCTATCTATACAGATTTATCATTGACACGTCAACCGATTTGCGTCAGCGCTACGCCCGCAGGGCTTCCAGTCGCTTCAGGTTGGCCTCGCTGATCTTGATGTCCCCCCGCTGGAGAGCTTCCTGGGCGATCTGATGGGCGTAGCCGCGGCGGGTCGCCTCGTCCATGCGCTGGATCTCTTCGCCGGTGAACTGGCGCTGACTGCCAGATGGGGGCGCGCCGCGTCCCTGGTTGGGCCGGCTCTGTCGCCGAGTCGGCGGCTGCCCAGGCGTTCCACCGGAGCCGCCATTGGCGCCCGCTGCGTTACCCTGACCCTGTTCGCCCCCTCCTCCCTGACCACCACCTCCTCCATCACCCTGACCGTCGCCCTGACCATCGCCAGCAGGGGCAGCAAAATGGCTCTTGTAGAGCGGGTGGTTGCGCTGCTCGGAGAGCCACGACTCGAAGTCCGGGGGGCTCTCAGCGCCCTCGGAAGCCTGCGCATAATCCCGCAGCAGGTACTTCTGAACCGTCGGATCGGTGATGCCGATGTCCTGCCGTCCCATCCGCTGCTGCCGCTGCAGCTCGGCGTTGCGCGACTGCTCTGCCGCCAGGGCAGTCGACATCTCAGTCATCTGCTCGTGCATGGCGCTGAGCTGCTTCATCACGGCAGCCATCTCAGGGTTTGTCGCAGGGGTCGTCTGAGGGGTCTTCTCGGGCACGGTGGCCTCCTGGGCGGGCGCAGGGTTGGGGGTTGATGATGTCGTTGCAGATTGTGCTGCGGGCTCTGCTGCGGGCTTTGCTGGCGGCGATGCTTTGAGGCGCTCGATCTCGGCTTTGACGCGGGCCAGCTCTGCTTGTGCGTCCTGGTAGGCCTGGCGTTCGCCGACGAGCTGCGCCTTGGTTTTGTTGAATCGGTCCCAGGTGCCTTTCGTCCAACCGGAGCCCTCAAAGCCTCCGGGCGGCTCTGCAGGCCATGGACGCTCGGTGGCGCTGGTGTTCTGGGCTGCGCTCATGGTCTACTCCTCTTCGTTGTGCGGGCTCAGCGGCGGCAGCGGATTTTCGGCTTCCTTTTCACGGGCGAGCGCCTCCAGGTTTTCATCCTCATCGAGGAACCCGAGTCGCTGCAGGTGCCGCAGATAGGTCAGGTACGGGATGTCTGCCTTGATGGTCTGCAACGCCTTCAGCTCGGCGAGGCGGTCGGTGGGCGTGGCCGCGGCAGAGAGCAGCCGCTGGCTTTGTCGGATGTCGAGCAGCGCCTGCAGGGCTCCTGGCTGGTCTGTGCCAGGATGCAGCCGCATGTACGCCTCGACGGGATTGATGAGGCCCGCATCCAGCATGCGGATCACCTCATCGATGGCCGCCGCTCGCTCTGCGGGGCTCTGCGGGATCGGTGCGTAGGTGATCTGGTAGTCGTCCGGATCGGTGGGCAGGTCTGCGCCAGCGTTGACGTTGAGCAGCCGGGCGGCGATCGAGAGCAGCTGTCGGTCGCCCAGGCGGTTGGGCAGTCCCTGGCGGCGCCGCACGGCCCGCTGGCCGTCTCGGCTGACGACGATGGCGTAGCCTGAGCGGTTGGTCGAGCCCAAGGTGATGTCGGAAGGAGAGACGCCCGCATACAGCGCGAGCCCGGCCATATACTGCTCGATGGCCTCTGCGGTCGCCTTGACGTTGAGCGTGCTCCGCCAGGCGTCGATTCGGCCCTGGACCCCGTCTTTGGTGCTCTTGATGGGCAGGATCATCCGTGGGTCGGCGACGATGCCCTGGGCTCCCTGGTTGTCATTGCCCGATTTCCGCGGGGACGCGCCTTCGACCTTGCCATCGATGAGGACGCGGTTGTCGTAGCTCGCATCCCGAACGCCCATCCCCCAGAAGGTCCAGAACGCACTCGCCGTCAGGGTTCCCTCATACAGGCCCTTCTGTGGCCAGGGGTTCCACAGACTGTTCGCGACCCGTCGGTGATAAATCACATACGGCAGGATCGGCTGGCCATCGTCGAAGTAGGCATCTGGCCACGGCATCTCGACGACGTTGCCGACCGTCTTCCCGGTCCGCTCATCGACGAAGCGATCGTAGCGCCGGGGACTGCCTGGATCCGAGAGGTCCCAGCCCTCAATGACCCACTGCGACTTGCTGTTTTCAGCCTCTGGATCTGCAGGCTTCCAGCGCAGCTCTTCGACACCGACGAGCTTGTCTGGCCGCTCCGGGTGAGAAATGGCACGGGTGACGAGGTGGGGGTAAACGACCCGATACGCCAGCCCCTCTGGGGCCTCCGCTGCCTCCTCCCCCTCATCGATCCAGTCCACCCGCATCAAGCACTCGTTGATGCCCTCGGTGAGGTAGTGACGCTCCTGAGACAGCGCCCAGAGCAGCTCCAGCTTCAGCCGCGGCTCTTCGAGCGGCCCGCCAGACAGACGCACCGTGGGCGCTTCATCGTAGAGGGTGGCGAGCTGGCTGACGACCATCACCGCAGGATTGCGGCTCAGATCCGGGTGAGGCATCGACTCGATGAGCTGGCTGTTGAAGAACGTCTCCTCACGCCAGCGCGCGTCCTGCATCCAGCACTCGTTGAGCACCCGCCAGCGCATCGCCTGCTGCTGGATGCGGTAGCCCTCTGCGCCCACCTGGACCGGCGGATAGCGCACCTGGTGCTCTTTGCCGACGTAGCTGTAGGTCATGCCTCTGCAGCCTCAGCGTGCGCAGGCGTCAGGGGCTGGTGCAGCGCGATGGCACTGTTCGCCCACCACCGCGCCTCACACAGCCGCATCGCCGCGTGGGTGTACAGCTGCCGCATCGCCTGCTCGCGCTGGGCGGGGATGGCGAAGCTCCCCCGCATCGAGACCCACTCGTTGGCGGCGTTCCGGACCGTGCGGATCGCATCGAGCGACAGGCTCCGCTCTCGACAATCCGGGACGTGCCGCAAGAGCATCTCCGCGAATCCGCGGGTGATCTTGTCGACGTTGTGTCGGCCGGCCTGCCCCCCAAACGCCTGACCCAGCACCATCGAGACGGCCGCCTCTGCGGTGCGCACCGCGCTGTAGTGCTCCGCCTGGTCAGGTCGGGGCGGGTGCCAGGAGAAGAGGCGGTCGAGATCGTGCTCAGTCATCAAAGGGTGCTCCTCGTGCAGCAGCGGCAGCAGCAGATTCAAATCCATCTCAGCCCCTCACAATGGGTTGTCCAGCGGCCTCCTGCCAGGACAGCAGCTCGTCAAGAATGCCGTAGCGCGCGCCGTCGACCGCGTTCTTCAGGTCCGACTCGCGCTTGAGGGTGTAGTGGCGGCCCGCCCGGATGAGGCGCCGGCAGGACTGGTGAACGAACCATCGTCCCTCCCGCATCGCCGTGTTCATCCCCGACTCCCCCGCCGCCACCGAGCCTGCGCGCTTGGCGGGAAGCTCAATCTCGAACGGGCAGGCGGACAGACCGAGCCGATCGGCCAGGGCGCGCTCGATGAAGGCGTTGTACTTCGCGCCCCCGCCGAGCAGGCCGGCAGAGTTGGCGTCTCCGAAGGCGCGCTTGATGTGGTAGGGCGAGAGGCCGTACTCGTCGAGGCCGTTGAGGATGATGTCGACGATGTCGTCCGGAGTCGCGCCCGCCTTCTCCGGGCAACCCTCAAAGAAGGTCCAGTAGCGGCGGCTGCGGCGGTTTCCGGTGAGCAGGTGCAGGTAGATGAGCTGGTTGGCGTCGCCCTCGCCGTGGTCCATCGAGAGGCGCAGCTCGAAGCCCTTCTCCGGCAGATCCTCATCGTCGACGATGAGCCCCTCGTGGAAGTGCGGGAAGCGGCGACCGGTGGTGTAGCCCTCCCACTCCGCGCCGATGCGCTGGGGCCGCTCGTGCTCTTCCACCTCGGTGGCCATCACCTCGAGCTTTTCGTCAGAGAGGTGCGGCGCGTTCTCCTTGGTCAGCGCCCAGGGCTTGTGTGCCCCCCACCAGTCCGGCTCGCGCGCCGGGAAACCCTGATCCTCCAGACCCTCGACGAGCAGCTGGAGCCACTCAACCGGGCGGTTGATGGGCGTGAGCGTGATCCAGACCGGGCCAAGGGTACGGTTGACGCGAGACCGACACGCGTTGAAGTGGCCGATCTTCGGGGGCTCATCGCACCAGAACCAATCGATGCGCTCGCCTTCGAGGCTCATCAGATCCTGCTTGCAGCCTTTTCCGACCAGCTTTCCGCCGCCCAGCTCGTCTTTGATCTTCACGATCTTGCGAGAGTGGAAGGTGTAGCCGACGCCGTCGACGTACTTGCACCGGGGATCCAGGACGTCAGGCGGCTCCAGCTCCTGCAGGACACGCGAGATGTTTGGCCAGCCCGCGGTGAGGTCCTGGCAGAGCACCCAGCCCGTGCCGGTGGTGCGCCGCGTCTGTCGATGCGGGTGCGCGTTGAGGAGATGCCACCACGCCTCCGCGGCGCCCGCATAGCTCTTGCCGAGACCGTTGGCCGCCCGGAAGATGCGCTTACGATCTGTGGACGTGTGAAACGCCTCCTGGGCCACGCTCATCCCACCCCAGCCCGGCGGCTCCTCCGCGTACAGCCGCAGCGGGTCTCGGGTCAGCGCATCGATGGCAGTCCCCCAGACCATCAGGCAGGCCCACCGGCAGCAGCAGCGGCTGCCACTTTTTGTTCAGTGCTTTGTTCAGGGTACAGTGTCATGAATACACTGTCTGTGGTCATCGGCATGGACTCAAAACCTCCCCACGGGGAGTACGCGAGTGCTCTTGACACGTCAATACCTGAACAGCCCATCAGTCTATTCCTCCCACGCATCGAGGCTGTCCAGGTAGGCGATGCCCTCCCAGTAGTCCTCGTCATAGATGGGCTCAGGAATGCGGGGCTTCACGTGAGGTCGACGTCTCCGCGCTTCTCGCATCGCCTTGATGCGCTCGTGGGCGGCCTGAATCCGCGCCAGACGCGCTTCGTCTGCGGTCATGCCGTCCTCCGCTCAGCCATCCGCAGCGCCTGCTCCAGCCGCTTGGGGTGAAGGCGCGCCAGGATGTGGATCGGCAGACGGGTAAGCTCTGTCTCCACGAAGTGCTCGATGCCCGCCTCGGTGGTTAAATCCAGCCGCTGCTCGGGCTCGGGCTCCGCCATGACGTCCTCGACCTCCATCAGCACTCCGAGCTTGTCGAGGTTCATGTGCAGCGCCTTGGTATAGGCGAGGTAGTCTCTGGCTGCGATGCGCTGGCTGCCCTCCTCACAGGTCGGACACAAGCACCCCTGCTCCTGGATTCGGACCAGACGCCGGATCGTCCGCTGGATGCGCAGCCGGGTCACCTCGTCGAGGTGCTTGGCGGTGAGCTGCTGCTTGCGTCGCTCCTCATTGACCCAGGCGATCTGGTTCTCTCTCCGTCGAGAGAGCCTGGGGTCAGGAGGAGCTTCGGCGGCGGCAGCGGCCCTCTCTTCCTGATTGAAGGGCATCACCTTCCCCGGCTCAGCAAGCCGCCCCCCTCCAGCCCTGGACCGCTCTCGGCTCATCGCAGACCGCCAGGTTCCAGGGTTCACGCCGTGGGCCAATCGAACCGTCTCCTCCGGGTGTCCAGCCCGGAGGTCTCTGAAAATACTGTCCCAGTCGATCTTCAAGCGTGGCACGTCAGCAACCTACTGCAGACGTTGCGACGTTGCAACGTATTTTGAGACACTCTGTTTCACAGGTGGAACAATCCCGACCCAGACGCGCAGAGACATGTTGCAACACCTGTCTCATCCCCACTGGACGTCCCCGACGGTGCGGACCAGGCGCACCTGGTAGGCGCTCACCTCTGCGGTCAGGCCATGGGTGTCGTCGCAGTACAGGCGGATCTCCAGATCATCCCAGACCGCGCTGAAGCGGAGGTAAGAGTCATCGTCGCCGTCGTCGCGGCGCAGACCCGGATGACAGCCCTCCAGGAGGCCAACCCAGGCGCTCACCTCTGCGAGGACGTCTGGGGGGTGGCCCTGGAAGCAGGGCGGGGGGGCAGGCAGGGCGCGCTCGGTGGACAGCAGGGCGTCTCGGAGCGACGAGAGCCACTCCTGGATGGTGTCAGCAGATGGGAGAGGCTCCAGAGGCTCTGAGGGGCTGATGCGTGGCAATGCGCTCATCGTGACGCTCCTTCTGCAGCGGCAGCAGCCTCTTCTTCATCTTCCCAGATCTCAAGGGCCGCCTCTGTGTACCGACGCAGGGCATCGAGGGCGATCACCTCTGGGATCATCTCGGTGTTGATGTGCAGCGACGCGTGAGGGTGGACCTCGATAGCCAGCCCCACCGCCTCACCTTCCCCAGAAGCAGCCAGGGCCGCTTCATAGCGCTCGACCTGGGGCCAGACCGATCCGTCGGCGTGGAGGCGCAGGGTCAGGGTGGCGACGGGCGGCGTGGTCTCAACGATGTGGTCAGCGCGGACTTCGCCGAACTGGATGATCTTGTCCATCAGCCCACCCCCTCGACCAGCTCAACGATCACCTCTTCGACAGCCCGGCTCTCGACGACCGCCTCTGGCTCGGCGATGGGCCACCACTGCCCTGCAGACAGCCCCCTCGGCACGTCGTAGCCCCGCACCAACGGGTACGCGGGCGTGATGGTGCCCTCCGTCAGGCGCAGCTGCCGCTCCAGGGCGCGGTGGACCGCAGGATCACGCGGGATCGAGATGTGCACCTCAGCCCGATCCTGGGCATCGACGGCGACGATGGTGCACGGCTGACGGCGCTTTTCGCCATCGAGCATGAAGTGGTAGCGGCCGTGCGTCTGGCTGGCGGGCATGGCGTCCTCCGTGAGGATGAGCGTGAGGTTGGTGTGGGACCCAGACCGGGTTTCAGCAGTCATCTGGGCGCACAGACCCAGCACGTCGATCATCAGCCCCGCCCCGCAGGTCTGCAGCGTGCAGCGGTGACCGACGAACCGACGGTTGAGATCAGCCAGAGACAGCAGGGCCCGCTGGCTGTGGTTGCACTCCGGACAGGTCAACAGGTGCGTCGGGTAGACCTCCGCCGAGAACCGGGCCTCTCGGGTGATCGTGTACCGGCGGTTCCGCCACCGCTCGGACTGGTGGTAGTCGGCGTCGAGCAGAGGGTAGGTCTGCAGGATGGCCCGGTCCGCCCGACACTGGGGGCAGTGCAGATCGACGCGCAGGAGCCTCGAAGCCCGAAGGCTCGACGGGATGTCGACGAGGAGGTCCGGGTGCTTCGGGCAGGGCTCCTGGGCCTCGGCGTGGTTCCAGGGGTTGTCGTAGGTGGTCGAGAGGACGGGATCGGGCGGCAGCGGCTGCTTTTTATCGAAGCGGTCGATGTTCATTGTGCAGCCTCCAGGGCTACGACCAGCGCCTCAGCTTCAGAGGTGTAGAAGTCTTCCTTGGTGAAGATGGGTTCTTCACTCAGGTAAGCCCCCAGCATCCACCCAAAGTGACCAGCAAAGAACACATGCGCAAAGTCCTCTTCCCACGCATCGCGTACCAGCGCGAGCAGGCATCCGAGAGTGGCGGGGTCAGAAAAGTCAGCAACCACCCGGCCATCTGTGGCCAGATCCTGCCGATCTTCGTCGGAGAGGATTCGATTCTCCCAGAAGGTGCCATCCGGTCTCGGAAAATCAGGGTGCCAGACGTAGCGCATCCCCGGCATCCATCGCCAGCCCTTGCAGGCGACTGCGCGACGGCCCAGCGCGATCAGTTCATCGGTCACCACAGGCCCCCCGGATGACGAGTTCGTCACGCCCGGCAGCCGCGGCGTAGGTCTTCAAGAGCAAGAGGGCGACCTGTCTGGCCACGGCCGGAGAGACATCGAGGACAACATCTGCGACCGTGACCACCCGATCACCCGCCACCATGCTGACCAACGGCGCCTGCACCACGATGCGCTCGCCCGCGCGCGGACGCGGCGAGATCTGGACGGCAATGCAGCCGATGCCGAGGCTCTTGCCGGTGCCGCGCCACTCCGCATAGCGGGTGTTCTTCCATACAAGCTCCGCGCCCATCACATCACCCCCTTGCGGCTGGGCTCTTCGATGATGGCGTCGAGCGTGGCATCGTCGATGCTGTGGAGCACGCCCGGACACGCTGCCGCCGGGTCTTCGGCGAGCTGGCGCATCTGCTCCGGGCGCAGGTAGGGGATCCCCTGAATCGCCTTCAGGGTATCGACCTCCAGGATGCAATCCCGCACGCCAGGGTGCAGGTCCCGGATCGCCTCACAGGCCTGCTTCATCGAGCCGGTCACCGGCGCCGCTCCCTCGCACAGCCAGGCCGTCGGGTCGGGCATCGGTGGAATCGTCACCACCAGATCGGGCCCGCTGTCCGCCCTCTGACCGACGATGACGCCGCCGGAGAATGTACCGAGCAGCAGCAGAATCGTGAAAAGTTTCTGGATCATCATCCTCTCCTTCGAACAGGTTCATCAGCCGATCGGTCGGCCAGCTCATCCACAGCCACCACGCCCCCATCAGCAGGGCGGCGTTTTGCAGCAGGGGCCACGGGTCCAGCCGGGCGTCGACCTGGGCGCCGGCCAGCCACCACAGCAGCACCAGCCACCCCAGAATCGTCGGGAGATCGACGGGCCGCATCTGCTCTCCCTGCATCGGTAGAGACGCCCGCGCAACAGCAGCAGCTCTCGGTTGTGTGCGTCAGCCTGCCAGGAGTCTCGGCTGCCGCTGCTGGCGGGTCGAATCGGGTGTTGGCGGCAGCCGAGCCGTCGGCGGGCACCGGGTGGGCGCGGGCGGCCTGCTCAGCCTCGAAGTGAGGCGCCAGAAGCATGGCCCAGACCGGGTCGTCGGTGGCGTTGAATTCGTCGAGGATGCTGCTCATCCCTTCCTCCTCTTCCGGCCTTGCCGGCTGTTCCAGGTCGCGCGATCCCAGCAGGCGATGCCCGCCGCCTCGGCGAGGTGATGGGGCTTTCCAAGCACCTTGAGCGCCCCCTGGAGCCCCACCACCCGAGCCGGCATCAGCTTCAGCGCCTGCTCCTTGGCCGTCTCGGTGCTCCAGGTGTTCGCGGTCGAGTGCAGGACCTGGCACCGCCAGACGGTCGCCAGCACCTCTGAGAAGCCCACATGAAGAACCGACTGCACCCCGCCAACCATTCGCCCCGTGTCATGGGCGAGGGTGAGGCTGCCCTTGGGGTTGGGGCCGACGAACAGCTCTTCGACACACAAAGACACCGGCACGGAGTGGCTGGTGAGGTGCACCCGGTCGCCGAGGGTGTCGCCGAGCGCCCAGAACTCCGGCTCAACGAACAACTGCGTGAGGTTGTGGCTCATCGCATTGTAGGAGGAGACCTCGAAGCCATCGGGTCTGCTCTTCCTGCCCACCCGAAGCACCCAGGTGACCGCGAGGAGCAGGCGACCCCTCTCATTGAGCAGCGCCAGGGCGCCGGTCTGTCCAGGGTCGATCCCCACCCACAGGGCAGGGCGATCGGAGCGCGGCAGCAGCGGCTTCTGAAGACTGATCATTCCTCACCTCGCCGTGACGACACCCACTGATCGCAGATGAACCGCAGAGCGGCGTCCATCTCGCCTTCGTCGACGCCGTAGGTTTCCATCGTCTGCTCGACGCCTTCCAGGGCGACGCTGTAGGCGATCGTCTCGATGGTGAGATTGCGGCCGACGAGGCAGTGATCACCCACGTTCAGCACGTCGCCCTGCGCTCCTGAGCGGCGCCGAATGCGCGGGTGCCTGATGTGCTGCATCCGGTAGGTCTGTGCACTTCGAAACGACCGGGACACTTCCAGGAGCTTGCTGGGGCGAGCCCAGTCCCGCCCACGCAGCCCCTTCATGAAGGCCAGCGGGTCGAAGTCGTCCATCGAATCACCAACGGCGTCGTGGAGCCGTTCGAGCCACTGGGCAGGTGAAGCCGAAGGCGGCTGTTCAGGCAGCCGATTCTGCACCGCCTCCATCTGCGCCTCGATGCGGCCCTGGCGCCCAGACAGCGCCCGATACTTCTCCAGGAGATCGTCATAGGCGCGTTCAAGTCGCTTGATCTCACGCGTGAAGCGAATCGACAGGTCAGGCTTGATCATGACGCCCCCAATGAAGACAGCAGGAGATGAGTTGCGTCCCCGAGGGTCAGCGAGGCGCTGAACGCCTGCCCGATCAGCAGATGGACCCTCACCGCGTCATCCTGGATGAAGAACTCCGCTTCGATGCTGGTGTCGTGGTGATCCCACTCCAACTGCACCCCACCTGCAGGGGTCGGGTAGACGAACAGCTCATCGAGAAACGCCCCATCACCGCCCCATCGCCCGACACACATGGCGGCGGTCATGACGATCCGCGGGTTGACCGGCTCGGGGAGCTGATGGCCGCAGGGCTGGGTCTGGAGGACCTCGACGAGACGGCGATCGATGTTGCCGATGCTCATGACGCCTCCTTCGACTGGTAAGGAGGAATCACCGTCCCGGTGTACTGATGCTTTCGCCGCCACCGCAGGCGCTGCACCAACTCCCGCCGAGAGACCACCTGCACTCCAAGCCGCTGAGCCTGGGCGATCTTGGTGCTGCTTATGAGATCGAAGTGCTCTTTGGGGGTGCCACAATGCTGGATCCAGCTCGCCTTCAACCCCAGGGCCTGGGCAAGCTGGAGCAGCTCTTCGGTGCTGTCCGCCATAAGGTGGCAGGACTTGGCCGGACGGCCGTACAGCTGCGCTCCTTGATGGCGAGGGGGTTCCATCCATGCGCTCATGACGCCTCCATCGACTGCTTGACCCTCAGCCATCGATCGAAGAGGGGCAGCGCCGGTTCCGGCCGTCCGGCCAGCTCCATCTCCAGATCAGAGATCCGCTGCTGCAGCCGCTGCTTGTCTTTTTGCAGCCGCTGGACGTGCTCCAGGAGGCTCCTGATGACGGGGTCGTGTACGTTCATCGGATCGCCTCCTCGTCGAAGGGTGAACCCAGCATCTCGGCGAACTGCTCCCGATGCTCTTGGCGGGCGCGAGCGCGCTGTTGTGGAGTGGCGTGCGCCTTGAGGGCGGAGGACTCCGGACAGTGCGGATACCGCCCCTCCCGATACCTCTCGGCCGCCTGGGCAGCGTTCATCGCCTTGTGGAAGTGCTTGTCGTCGAGGAACTTCAGCCAGGCCGTGTCGATGAAGATGATCTTCTGACAGCCGCCCGCCGCCACCGGCCCCTCGGGGGTGCGCCCTGGCGCAGATCGCAAGTGCGCGCAGCTTCGGCAGTCCGGGTACGGGCTCATCACCACGTGAGAGGTCATCGCATCACCCCCCGCTGGCGCATCGGGTTGTAGGGGCCATCGAGGACCGCGCCCTGGCTGCCGATCCAGTTGAGGTCGAGCGTCCGGGTGTTGCCGTGCCGGTTCTTGCCCACGATCAGCTCCAGCAGGCCCGGCTGTCGATCCTCCCAGTAGTACTCTGGCCGGAAGGCCAGCAGGATGGCGTCGCTCGCCTCCTCGACCTCGCCAGAGTCCCGCAGGTGCGAGATGTTCGGCACCTTGTCTTTGCTGTCCTCGACCTTGCGGTTGAGCTGAGACAGCATCATCACGCCCAGCTCGCGGTCGACCGCCATCTCCTTCAGGCCGCGGGCGTTCTTGCTGACCTGTTCATAGCGACCCGCAGAGCCCGACTCGTCCTTCAACAGCCCCAGGTAGTCGATGACCAACGCCCGGAGCGGGTAGCCGTCCTGGTGCGCCATCGCCTCGAGGCGCCGGGCCGCCGCGGAGATGCTCTCGATGGTGCGGGCGCCCTTGATGAGGTATAGCGGAAGCGCGCAGACACCGTTGGCGGCCTGCTCGATCGGTCCCCGCATTCCGCCCAGGTCGTGGCTGCGCATGCGCCCATAGGGCACCCCGCCGAAGGGGGCGGCCAGCTTGGCGAAGATCTGGGCTGGCGGCATCTCCAGACTGATGACGCCGACCGCGTGCCCCTGCTGGGCCATGTTGACCGCGATCGTGCAGGCCAGCGAGGTCTTGCCCATGCCCGGACGACCGGCCACGGTGACCAGGTCGCCGGGATACAGCCCGCCGGCCAGCGTGTCGTCAAGCATCCCGATCCCCGTCGAGGTCGCCGGCGCCGCCCGGCCCTCGTCGAAGGCCGCCTGGCTGGCGAACCACGCCCGGCCCACCTCGCCGATGTGCAGGACCTCGCTGGCGCGAGTGCGCCCCGAAAGCTCGATGGTCGCCCGCTGCAGCTTGTCGAGGATCACCGCTGTCTCTTCGGCGAGGTCGCCGTGCTCGGTGCCCATCTCCGAGACCCGGAGCAGCCACCGGGCCAGCGTCTGCGCCTGACGACGGGCCGCATACGCCCGGACCCGACGGGCCGCGTCCGCCGCGGAGCCCTCCGGCATCGTGCCCAGCAGGGACTCGATGTGCGCCCAGCCGCCGTACTTCTCGACGTTCTTGACGGTGGTCAGCGAGCCCCGGACCGCCGCCCGGTCGACCGGCTGACCGCGCTGGTATCGCTCCCGCATCAGCGAGAAGATCGCCCCGTTCGCCGAGCTGTAGAACTCTCGCGGCTCGATGCCGGCGGCGACGACCTCCGCCATCTCGCTGGCGTGCCACATCGGGCCGGTCAGCACGTACTCCTCATCGCGGAGACTGTGCAGGGTCTTGAGCGTGCTCACGCCGCCTCCGATGCCAGGGCGGCTCGGGTGTTGGCGGGGGTGTTGGCGGGAGCTGGCGCTGCAGGTCGATCGGAGACCGCCGCCCAGCAGGTGGGCCAGTGCTTGCGGATGCCGGCGTTGACAAACCGCACCGCGGACTCCGAGCCCGCCTTTCGGAGCTGCTCCCAGGCCCAGTCGTGGTCCGACTCGTCGAAGACCGCGCAGATCGTCGCCATCATCGCATCGTGGACCCGGACGTCATCGGTCCACAGCCACCACCGCCGGCCAGGCGCCTGTCGGGTGTCGGTAGGGCCTTCGAAGACCCGGTCCAGGTGAGTGATGACCGCATCGGCGTCCATCGGCGCCGGCGTCTCGCTCAACGGATCCGCGCCCTCTAAGGCGAACTCCAGATACCCGCTGAACTTGCTGGGACGGAGGATCGTATTGGCCGTGAAAGACTTGCTTCGGAGGAAGGTGGCGCGGTCATGCAGCGAGTGCTGCCACCACCGCCATACGGTGACGATCGCCTCCTCGCCGTGCTCTTTGACCCGAGCAGACAGGGCGCGTCGGTTGCGTCCGAGCGGAGCCCTTCTGGCCTTGGCGCCTCGAGCACGGGCCGCCTCCAGGCGGATCTCCTCCAGCCGTCCCCACAACACCTCCAGCGGATCCACTTCTGGGACCTCGAGCCCTGAAGCCTCGAAGAGCGATCCAGAACCCGAACCCCCCTGGGGGGCTTTGGGGGGAATTGAGGAGGGTTCAATTGAGGAGGGTTCAGTGAGGAGGGTTCGGTGCTCATCATGAGCAGGGGGTATGCTCACCGTGAGCAGGGTACCCGTCTCATCATGAGCAGGGTGCTTGTCATGAGCAGGGTTACGGTTTTTATTGTCGGACCGCTTCCGCTTGCGGGCCTCAGCCTGGCTGTCCTTCCAGTCTTGAACTGTCTGGGGATCTGGAAGGGCCTCGAGATGCAGCCGACAGATCATTCCACCGCGCTCTGTGAAGCCGACCACCTCCAACACGCCCCACTCCAGCAGGGCTGCACGGTGGCGTTGGGCTGTGGCTCGGCCAACACCTGCCTTCTCTGAGAGCTTCTTCAGGCCAGGGTAGGCGAGCCCCGTCTTGTTGTCCGCATGGCGCAGGTAGGCAAAGAGAAGGAGCTTCTGGGTACCCGTCAGATGGGAGTCGATGATCGCATCTGAGAGCTGCCCTTTGTTCAGAGGGGCGTTCATCGCTCACCCCCCTCGACGACGCGCCACTCGTTCATGGTCCACGTCCCACCCCGGCGCATCCCGATGCTTTGAGCGAGAACTATGGTTCGCCGCCGCTCAAGGAGGCCCATCTGTTCGAGCCTTCGGAGCGTTGTGTGGGCAGTCTGCTTACTACACCCAAAGGTCTCTCTCTGCCAGTTATGTAGATCAAAGCTGCCCAACCAGCCTTTTCCAGCCATGTACTCGATGAGGTGTTGCCGGCACTGATCGGAGGACATCTGTCGGGGATCGATGGGGGCGGCGTTCATTCCTCACCCCCTTCCCACTGGGGCGATACGGGGGTGCTCTCGAAGAAACTCGACGACAGCACATCGAACGTGCTATCTGTTCGTTGATTCACAGTCGTTTCCTGTGGTTCATTGACCGCCGGTGGTGTGCCTGCACCCCGGCGGTCGCTCGGTGTTGGGGTGGTCCAGGCGACAGACGCCGCCCAGACCGCGATGGGCGCAAAGAAGAGCAGCGCCCAGAGGCGGAAATCAAAGAGGAGGATCATCTGGCCTCCATCAGGTGCCGGCGGAATCGGGCCTGGACCTCGCTCAGGACCCGGATGGGCGCCTGGTACTCCTCGCGGAGGAGCTGGAGGATCAGGTGCATCTGCGGCAGGCAGTGCGGGTAGCCGGTGTGCCAGTCGACCAGCCGAGAGAAGGGAACACCCATCGAGACGCTGACCTCGTCGAGGGAGAGGTCAGCGCGCGCGCGCTCCTTCTGCAGGACGCCCGCGAGCCACTCCGAAAACGGGATGGGCTCGGTCATCTCCTGGAGATCAGAGAGATCCTGCTGCTGCATCATCGATTCGCCCGGTCGGTGAAGATCAAGATCGCGGCGACGCCGAGGACGGCGATGAGCATTCCGAGGATGGAGGGGGTAGGCACGGGGCCTCCGGGAGGGAGGAGGCGGCCGGGATGCGCAGGAGGGAAGATCAGCGCGGGCCGCCGGGTGGGAGGGGTCAGGCGGCGGCGGTCTTCGCTTCCTTGCGGGCGAGCAGCTCACCGCGATCGGCTGCTGCATTCATGAGATCGACCGGGTCGACGCGTAGTGCCTGTGCGAGCTTCCGGCGATGAGCGTCGGAGACGTTCCCACCTCGCAGCCATGCATACACGGCAGGCCGGGAGACACCGACGCGCTTGGCGAGCCGTTGGTGGTTGTAGTCGAGATCGTTGAACCGTCGGCGGATGAGGTTCGTCAGCGGGTTGTCTGCGACCGACTCCATGGAATGCCCTCGCTCATGTTAATACAGCTTACGTTACTTGTATTAACAGAGATCGGGATGTCAAGCGCCTTAACGTGTGAATGAACTAATCTTGGCGCGTGAGCGACAAAAACAAAGAGCTGAATCCTGACTACGTGCGTGTAGGTGCAATCCTCCGCAGCGCACGTGAGAAGCGCGAGATTCAGCAACAGGACCTGGCGAAGGTCCTGGGCCGCTCTCATGGATCCCTGTCGCTCATAGAACACGGGAAGAGCAACACAACCCTTGACCTGCTCCAGAGATATGGAAACAAGGTCGGGGTTTATGTCACAGTGGTTGCCTCAGATGGGAATCATCCGGCAGAGGATTTGGCCGCACGCATCTTGAGGCTGGGGGAAGGCCTCACGAGGGAGCGCGCCCTCTCCATCAGCGCCTTACTGACCGTGTGGGAACAGCAGGACAACATCGCCAACACGGCGGGTTGATTCACGTAGTCGGTCCAGCTCTTCGCGTATTGCCTTGAGCAAGGATGGCGCCTCCGCTGGGTGGATCTTCATCTTCCGCAGCTCCTCGTAGAGTTGAGCGCAGCATATGGCGCTTTCTTCTACAGAAGCTGGCTGGATAACATCAAGCGCCCGACGCTTTTTTTTGGGAATCTCTGTTACTGGCATTGACATGGGTGGGTGCTCTGCATAGCCTGTTAATGTCATTAACAAGGGAGACACTCGATGAGCGCGCCCCTGAAAAAGGCGAATGAATTTCACGCCTTCACCCCACGGAGTGGCAGCGGCGATTTTGGCCACGGTTCACATCCTCTTGACAATACCGGTAATACACCAGTCAAAGATGCCTCCGATGAAGGTAATGAATCGACCGGACACGCGGCAGCAGCATTTTCTGAGAATTCTTCTGACGGGCTGAATTCAACCCCAGCGGGCCGATACGGCTGCGGCTGCGGCAGCAGCGGCAGGGAACGTGAGAGTTATCAGACCGCTTTCATCCCTGACGAAGACACCGACCTTGACGCCCTCTATGCCGACGACCCAGAGCGGCTGAGCGCGGACATCAAGGCGCTCGTGGCTTTGATCGACCCCGACGACCCGGGGGAAGAGCAGCTCGACGCTCTTGATGAGCTGGAGAGCTACCAGCAGATGTGGCACCCCGGGGACGCCACCGGTTCGCTCTGGGTAGATGCAGGGACCGACCAGGGGCGGCTGGTCTGCCCGGACTGCGAGGGCTGCGGGACGACCTTCGATGTGTGGCCCGAGAGGACGACGATCTGCACCACCTGCGCCGGCACCGGATCGATCGATGAAGCACCTTATAGCCGGCACCCTCGCGTTCACAGCGAGGTGGCGTGATGGGCTCGCTCAAGAAGGGCCTTACGCAGACGCGTGACGTCGACATTTGCAACCTCCACGGCCGCATCAGCAAAGCCGCGATGATGGACGTGCTCATCGATCAGGCGCGCATTGCGCACGGTGACGAAGATCTCGATGGCCGAGCGCTCTACCTCGCTCTCAAAGAGATGCTCAACCCTATCCTCTCCGCCCGTGGTGATCGGGAGGTGAAGTGATGAGTCTCTCTCAGAGCCAGACGATCCGCGCCTGCTACCTCGACTACAACGCCGCCATCCAGCGCGAAGAGGTGGGACCTTTGATGGTCACCGACCTCTACCTCTCGCCCGGTAAGATGGCCATCCGCCGCGCGGGCTTGAAGGTCCAGCCCGCGCTCTCGACCAGAGAGGCCGACGATCTGATCGCCCGGTTCCGTCACCGCGCCCAGGTCGAGCAGGAGATGACCGATGCGGGTCAGACCTTCCGCCGGGCCGCCCATGAGGGCATCCTTCAGTGCATTCGGTGGTACACCGCCGCCTTCGCCGTCCACCAGTGGCTCACCGAGCGCCGCCGGATGGCCGACTACCCCCGCGATGGCTGGTACAGCCCGGCAGACGTCGGGGCGCTGCGCTGGAGCGTCGTCGAGCGCCTGAAGACCCGCGCGGTCTACGACCAGCACCTGACGCAGTTGTACCGGCTCCTGGACGTCTACGAGGAAGTCCAGGGCAAGCCCTGCCGATGCGCGGCCCAGCTGGACTGGCTGCTCGGCGAGGAAGCGGTCGAGGTGGCGGCATGAAGCCCCGTCCGGTCCCGCCCATCCCCACAACGCAGGCGCTGCTCGCCTCGACCCTGCAGCTGTACGCCGTCACCGCGGCCCACTACGCCGACGACCTGTCCCTGCTGCTGTGGTCGGCCAACCACACCCAGGAGCTGCGCGCCCTGTTCGATCGGTTCCTGGGTCTCGTGATCGATATCGATGAGCATATGCCGCTGCCGCTGCTCATCGCTGAACACGCCCCCTACATCCGGGCGATTCGCCAGCAGTGCCCGAGCATCCACCTGCTGCTTTCGCGGCTGAAGCACCAGGCCGCACGGCTCAAGGACCTCGCCGCCGACGTCTACGGCAAGGACGCCCACATCACCCGAAGCGCTGTCGAGGCGTACGAAACCGTCGATTCGCTTTGTTCCTACTACCGACTCTCGAACTATGAAACCCGCCAGAGGAGACTCGCATGAGCGCCGCACATCAGGGCGAGCACGCCCCGTGTCGAGACACCACGATCCTGCAGTTGAGGATCCAAATTGAAGAGCTGCGGCGGCAGCTGCTGAACTACCAGGAGATCAGACGGATCCTCAATCACCCGACCGTCGCCCCGCGCGTCTGCGCCATCCTCGACGAAGAGGGGGTGAGCTATGGGTGATCGCTGGTGGCATCACGACTCGCCTTTCTTCTGCCTCGTCGCGCATGACGACATCACCGGATGGGGATTCCTGATCTTCGAGTCCTGGGATTATGCCGGAGGTGCGACCGATGAACAGCTGGACACACTGTCCAGGCTGCATGTCTGCGATGACGGCTACGGATACACCCCGGCAGAAGTTCACTTCGAGGGCGTCGCTTCTACGATCAAGCGCAAAAACAATCTGACCGAAGACCTGCTCGCTGGCTATGCGGAGGTGTCGAATGGCTAAGACCTACCCTATCTCCCACAGGCTGCTCAATCAGGCCATCCGCACGCTCCACAACGCGATCCCTCGCCGGAATGAGGGGTGTCCGGTGTGTGGTTCTGAGCGATTCAGGCCCTGCTATCAGGGTTGTGAGGCGGCCGATGCGGTCGAGCTGGTCAAGGAGCTGCGTGCACTGAAGAAAGCGAAGGTGTCGAATGCGTAGCCACTACCAGAACGGTGAGATCGTCGACATCAGCTCTGAAGACGGGCTCGTCCAGGTAACGATCCGCCAGCCCCACGGCGTCCATGGCCATGTCACCGCACGGGTGGTGTTGACGACCCTGGAGGCACGCGAGTTGGGGCGGATGCTCGGCTGCGCGGCAGACCATGCGCTCATACAACAGCGGTTCGGGGGTGAGCGATGAGTATCACCCGCCAGCAGCGCGCCCAGCTCGGCCGACTGCTCAGGGGTGGTCACATCACCCAGGCGATCGAGCTGGGCCAGGCGCTCACAGAGATCCGGCCGCTGGTGCTGGAGGCCATCAACCACGCCATCTCGGGCTCCGGTGCCTACTGGCTCCACCTGCGCGAGAAGCGTTGGTGCATCGAGTGGGCCACGCTCCCGCCATTTCATGCAGACTCAAAAACCAGGTTTGCGCTGATACATGCCTCGCAACAGCTTCGACGGTTGCGAGATCATGGCGGTTCAATAGATTATTGCGAATTCGCCAAGAGACGGCGACTGTTCAACAAGGCACGGGGCTTGTTGGCAGGAGCTGCCCTCACAGATCTGAGCCTGGGTCGTGAGATTCCCCTCAATGTCGCCGGATATCTTGCCGTCTGTTCGCAGAGCCGGCCCAAACACCCCCGCCTGCGTCGGTTCAACACCGTGCTTCTGGACGCGCTGTGCGGTGATTTGGGCTGGCTCGACGCGTATACGCAGGTGCCGTTGTCTCGCGGAAGGCGGGCGTCATGAGCGGCCCGACCACCACCGATCGCCCCTGGCAGCCGCCCCGAGGCAAGCGCCATCATGACCACGTCAAGCACGGCTATCGTGTCGCGTACAGCTACGCGCGGCATCACCACACCGAGGATGATGAGGTCGAACTACTGGAATGGGCGGCAGCGTATTGGCACATCGACCATGCCTATCATGAGTTTCAGATGCAGGTGGCGCAGCACTGCCGCTGCTGCCCGGACTGTTCGGAGGTCCCCTGCTCTGGCGTGCTGACCAGTGGTTTCTGCGAGTCGTGGATCTGTGTGTGTGGAGGGGACGAGGATTGGGAGGGTGAGCCATGAGCACCCAGTCCGGCCGCCCCAGGATGAGCACTGCGCAGGCCGCCGCCCACCTCGGTATCTCCAAGCATACGCTCTTGCGATGGGCGCGGTGGTCTGAGAAGGAGGCCCGGATCCGCGTGCCTCGACGGTACAGGAGCCAGCGTTTTATCGTCTGGGGACCTCCGGCGGCGCTTGATCGGTGGGAAGAGGAGTTCAGCGAATGGCGTCTATCAGTCGCAAGAGAGGGAAGCGGATCATCCGCTGGCGATGCCCCGTCACCGGGAGGAACCGAAGCTACCAGCCGAAAGACCAGCGGCTCGACAACTGCCGGACGCTCAAGAAAGACATCGAGCGCGCCTGCGACGCCGGGATCAAATGGGTCCACCCGAGTGAGAGAGCACCTGCGATCCCTTCTCTCAGCCAAGCAATCGCCGACGTCCTGACCAACCGGGCCCGGCGACTCAAGGCGAGCACCCTGCAGCGCGTCGGCATCACCTATCTCCAGCTCCTGCAGTCTCTGGAAGAGGCCCATCCCGGCGAGCGCATCACGGTCCAACATCTCAGCCGCCAGGCGCTCTCGAATCATTTTCAGTGGCTGCTGCAGCCGCGGCCGACCGAGTACACCGACCCCACGACGGGTCGGAAGCACACCCGGACCCGCACCTGCAGCCCGGCCACCGCAACCAACCGGATCCGGGACCTGGAGGATCTGTGGCTGCGCATCCATGACCATGACGAACACGGCAAGCACACCCCCCTCCCCCGCCGGCTTCGGGATCTGCCGATCGTCAAGCGCCAGCGCCGGCCCGCCCCGAGCTGGGCACAAATGGACCAGGTGATCGCGGTGAGTCGCCCCGGCCGACAGGGTCGGGGGCGCTTCGGATCCGAGGCGCTGTACCGGCAAGTTGTCCTGCAGCGCTTTCTTGGGCTGCGCGTCGACCAGGTCCAGCGGCTGCGGTGGACCGACCTGGACTGGCAGGGCCGGACGCTGACCATTCGGCCCGAGCTGGGTAAGAGCCAGCAGGAATCCCAGGGCCGCATCGTGCCTGTGAGCGCCCACCTGATCACAGAGATGGCGACGTGGGGGACACGCACGGGCGAGATCGTGGGGCGTCGAAGCAAGGCAACCGTCAACAAATCGACGCGGGCCGCGTGGAGGCGCGCGGGGGTGCCACCGGAGATCTGGGATCGGGTCGGCGATCGGAAGGGTCAGCCCACCCACGCGTTTCGTCGCGGCTTCATCACGGGCCTGCGATCGGTCGGCGTAGACCTCACGCTGATCCATTATCTCGTGGGTCATCAAGACGACGACATCACCGACACCTACACCTATTGGGCGGCCATGGGCGAAATACTGCGGGGTGTAGTCGACCGCATACCACCGCTCACTCAAGAGGAGGCGGACCAGGTGGTTCCGCTGACGGTCCGCAGAGGGGGTGCCGAGTGAGCTTGTTCCCCACCCGTTCCCCAAACGGCAGATCTGGGCCCGAAAAGTGGGGAACAAGTCTCGTCAAAACAAAGGTTCAGGGTACCGAATCAGTGGATATTTTTGGGTTTGAGCCTACTACTGTGGCCAGCAGTTCGCCGTCACCATGCGCCGACACGCATCATGAGCGTTGGCGGTCGGCTACGACTCCATTAGTCCGGGAGTAGCTGGTTGCGCCAAACGCAACGAAGACCCCCTCACGCTCGGAGAACCGATGGACATCACTGTTCTTCTCATTGCGGCGCCCGCCGCCATTATCATGCTTATCGGTGCGTATCGCTATTACCAGGATCAGACCAGGTCCTGAGATCTGCCGTCTGGGGCGCCGATGCGTCCGCTGACCGATACAATCGCATGCGATGGACACGGCGCACCTCCGGGACCCGATCTGGCTATACCACCGGCTGACCGCCCTGGTCCTGCTCATCGCCTGGATCTCGCTGGGCAGCCAGATCCAGCTCCTGATCGGCGCCGATGGGCTGGCACCGATCGGAGACCTCCTCGATCGCCTCCGTGACCATCCGGACATTGGCTTCTGGCGGTTCCCGACCCACCTGTGGCTGGAGCACAGCGACGCCACCCTGGTCGGCGGGTGCGTCGTCGGAGCGGTGATGGCGGCAGTCGCCCTGGTCGGCGTCCGTACCCGGCTGATGTTCGCCCTGAGCGCCCCGCTGTACCTGGGCCATCTGTACGGCGCGCAGACGTTCTTGAGCTTCCAGTGGGACAATCTGCTGGTCGAGATGACCGTCCTCGCCGCGATGCTGCCCGAAGACCGGCGGCGCCCATGGGCCCTCTGGGCGCACCGGCTGCTGCTGCTGAAGATCATGGTCGAATCGGGCATCGCCAAGTGGCAGTCCCACCTGGGCGACTGGCAGGACGGCTCGGCCATGGGCTTCTACTACGAGACCGCCCCGATCCCCGCCGCCCTGGGGTGGTGGTTCCACCACCTGCCCGCCGGGTGGCACCGGTTCGAGTCCTACTGGACGCTGTTTTTCGAGCTGATCGTCCCCTTCTTCGTCTTCTTCGGTCCCCTCCCCCGCAAGATCGCCGGCCTGATTTTCTTGGGGTTTCTGGTCGTGGACACCGCGACGGCCAACTATGGATTTTTCACCCTCCAGACCGTCGCCCTCTGTGTGCTCCTGCTGGAGCCACCGCACCACACCGATCCCATCGAAGATCCGCCATGGAAGCGGTGGCTGGGGCGTGGGGTGTTCGGGCTGTGGCTGGGGCTGTCGGTGTTGGGGGGGCTGGCGCGATTTGCAGAGATCGATCCGTTGCCCGCGGTGCGAGAGGGCGCGCAGGTCTGGCGCGTGGCGAACAACTACCACCTGTTTGGCCACATCACCCAGAAACGAATCGAACCCGAGTTCCAGACGTTTGATGGTCAGGATTGGACGGCGCACCACTTCTGGTATAAGCCGGGGCCGCTCGATCGGGCGCCGCCGTATGTGGCGCCGCATCAGCCACGGGTCGATTTCCGGCTCTGGTTCTACGGCCTGGGCTTCCAGCGCGGCGCGCCGGGCTATGTCCAGCGGCTGTTGGAGCAGATGTGTAGGAAGCCGTCAGCGGTGCAGCGGCTGTTTCCAGAGCCCTTGCCCGACGATCCCGTCGCAGTGCGGATCGTATACTGGGAGTACCAGTTCACGGAGACGGGACCGGACTGGTGGACCCGGACAGAGCGGGCGAAGACGGGCGTCATCGGCTGCCGCTGATCAGATCACCCAGTGATACCAGGCCCAGAGCAGATAGAGATGTCCGGCGTAGAAGCCGTAATAAAACCACCCGGGTGGCCTGGGCACGGCCAGCGGGCGGGCGAGCAGGCGCCATGCGACCGGGGCCGCGAAGAGGGCGGCCAGGTTCAAGACCATGATGTCCGGGTCGAGGTTGAGGTTGGCGACGAGGGCGAGCGGCCCACACGCCCCGGCGGCGGCGAGGGGTCGCCTTCGGGCGATGGCGGCGAGGGTGGGGACCATCAGGACGCCGGGGACGCCGAACTCACAGAAGGGGCTCACGGCAACGGCGATGAGGCCGGGGAGCAGCGCGCGTTGTTGAATCAGCGCATCGATGGCTGCGCCGGCGGCGAGGGTAAACAGGATGTTCAGCGTCCACCACTCGACGTCGGCGACGACGATAAAGGCGGGCTGCGCGAGCAGCCCCCAGGGCAGCATCCGGCGCAGGTACTTCGACCACAGCGGCGGGCTCTGGGCCAGCCGCAGCCCGGCGATGAGGGCGAACAGCGGCAGGGCGAGCCGCCCGGCGGCATGCAGCGGCTCCATCCACCACCACAGCACGATCTTACCGAGGTGATCGAGGACCATCGACGCCAGGGCGAGGACCTTGATGGCCTCCAGTCGTCGATGGATCGGTGCGGATCGGATACCTTCATCCTTCGAGGAGGAATCGATCATGCAGAGTCGTCGCTGGTTTCTGGGAAGTGTGGCCGCAATGGCCCTGATGGCGCCGCGGTGGTCGTTCGCCATGCAGAATATCAAGTGCGTCGTGGTCGATCGCAAGCTGCGGGCGGAGTGGACCGAGGGCGCGTCTGTGTTTTTGGAGCGGACGACGGGCGCCATCGAATCGGTGAAGACCGAAGCGGGCCTGCCCCCCCGGTACTCCGACAGGCTCCAGGGCTTCATTCAGACGACGCGAGAGACCGGCGAGCGGATCGAGACGCCGGAGCTTCGGGAGACGTTCGGCCGGGTGGCGCGCAACCTGTCAGAGAACGCGGAGCGGTTGAAGGGTGCCCGTCAAGCAGCGGGTCGGCTGGAGGCGCTCCAGAACATTCGGCGCATCCTGAAAAAGCACATCTCCTGATCCCTTACGGGTTGGAGACGACTTCTCCGTCGGCTTCGATGGCTTCGGGCTCCGGGACGTCGAGGAGCTGGCCGGGCAGGGGCGGACCGTTCTTGACGAAGTCGGGCAGATCGTCGTCTTCGCGGGCGGCCTGGTACCACTGATACATGGCGCTCTGGGCGTGGTAGACGTAGTCGATGCGCACCTTGGTCTCGTTCATCGCATAGCGGATGCCGCCGTTATGCTCGTCGGGGCGGGAGAATCCGTAGGTGTTGTACTGGTTGTACTGCATCTGCAGGGCAAACCGCATGGTCTCGCGGGTGGCCTTCTCGAAGAAGGGGGACTGCTCGGGGGCCATCCGCTCGGCCATCTGGTAGGCCGCGGCGGTGCCTTCGGCGTAGCAGAAGGCCTGCATCGCCGGCAGCTCCCCCTCCATCTTGTAATATCCGCCCACATAGTCGGGGAAGGGGGCGTTTTCCGCGGTCCACTCGTATGACTCGATCATCCAGCGGGCGACGTCCAGGCCGAACTCGGCGACGTCCTCATCGCCGGTGCGGCGGTGGTAGGCGTTGGCGGCCATGACGGTCCAGGGCCCGAACTGCACCAGCTCCAGCCGGGTCTCGTTGGTGTACAGGTGCATCGGAGCCGGAGCGTCGGGGGCGGACTTCGCTGCCCGCTCCGCAAACCAGGGCTTGTAGTAGGTCCAGTACGCCGGCAGCCGGTTGATCCAGAAGTCGTCGTCGAAGTAGTCGGCCAGCGTGACCAGGGCGAGCGCCGCCTCGCCGGGGACGATGTCGTTCTTCTGCTCATAGTAGGGGTGGTTCTCAGGCACATAGTACGCCCGGAAAGTGCCATCCCGAAGCTGCATAAACTTGATGAACCGCCCCATCTCGATGAGCTGCTCGTCCCACTCGTGCGAGCCGGTCATCCGGGCGAGGTCGATCATGCCGAGCATGTTGACGACGACGCTGCCGAGCTTCTGGTTGTTGTTGTAGGTGTAGTAGGCCATCTGCCCCTCGACATCGAGCAGATCAGACTCACACCACGCCATCCGCGCGCAGGCCTGCTGGACGTCTTCCCGCTTCAGGTGGGCGTTGGTGAAGGCGAGCGCCCGCTTGGATCCGTCCAGAAACTCCGGCCGGGGGTCGAGGTCATAGGCCTGAACCAGGTTCCAGGTCGCCAGGGTGTGGCGGACGAAGTTGTATTCGTTGGAGTACCGGTTCTCGGACGGCCAGACCTTATAGGTGACCTGTCCGTTGTCCTTGAGGTTGGACAGATACCACTCGCCCGCGGCGACGATCCCGTCCCGGACGGCAGCGATGGAGACCCGCTCATAGGGGATCATCGTGGCGCCGCGGTACAGGGCGGTGACCTGACCGTCGGCGTTGAGCCGATAGTGCTGGGTGCGGAACAGCTCGAACCACGCTTCACGCGCCCGCCAGGGGCGCTTCTCGCTCATGTGCCCCACGTCCGCGGCGTGCCGGAGGAACCGATCGGGCTCCCGGATGGCGCGGGTGTAGGCCGAAGCACCGGGCAGCACCCCCCGCTCGATCTTCTTCTTGCCGCCGTTGTCCAGGGTTCGGAGGATATAGGCCCCGTCGATGCCCACCTCCCACAGGCGGGTGATGGTCGCGTCATCGCGCGGCTCGATGTAGGCGCGCTCGTAGACGTAGTGCAGCTCGATGGTCAGCCCATCGTTGATGTGCTGCTCGATCGGCGGGAAGCCCAGCAGCTCAATGTTGCGGCGGTAGCCGACCTCCAGATCGTCGGCCAGCTCGTTGAGGGCGCCCTGAAGCCTCGGGTGCCGGGCAAGGGCGGTGACCATCTCCTTGCCCTGCCCACGCAGCGTCGCCACCAGCGTCCAGGCGCCCAGCGGCGGCTGGATGTTCGGGATCGTCGGTGTGGGCCTCCCCGATATCCGGTTCTTGAGGTACTGGAAGCTGAGCGCGGCAAGCTGCGGCGGGAAGCTCGGCGCCTGCTTGACAACCAGATACGCATACAGCCCATCGGTCACCCGCAGCAGCCGGAAGTACGACAGGTGGTGGTGGTTGTACAGCCGCGAGACCACCGACGCGTCCCGATCCAACGTCGCCGCGATGTCCGAATGGAGCAAAATGATCCGGGCGTTCTTCTCGATCAGGAGCTTCGCGGCCGCTTCCTCATCCGTACCCATCAGCGCTTCGCGCACCGCCGGATCCTGGAACAGGGCCCCGCTCTTCATCGCATCGGGCAGGCCCTGGACCTTGTCGGGGGCGTCGATGAACACCGCGGTGTCCGTCCCCTTCATCGCGGACTGGAGGACCTCAACGGCTTCGTTGGAGAGCATCGGAGCCCCGACCCCAGCGATCGCTTGCGTCAGGCGATCGCTGTTGTCGGCCCCTTCATAGATCTTGCCTTCTTCGGTATACGCCGTGACGTTCGGATCGCAGGCCGAGAGATGCGTCAAACTGGCCAGCGCGGTCCAGAGGAGGAGCTGTGATTTCATCGTCGCCTGTGGATGAGGATGGGGTGCCCGATGCGTAAGCCTATCCGAACTATCCCCACCACCGCATCCCTTCAATCCACTCCACGGATCATGCTCACGGCAACGCGATCGGATCACCGTCCAGGGTCCGCGTGACGTTCCCCATGATGCCCACAGGTCAAGCCATCACGCTGGAGAAGGATCCTTGACGGTCTCCGGAAGAGCCAATAAGAGTCGAAGGCCTTGTCGGGGAGTAGCGCAGCCTGGTAGCGCACTTGAATGGGGTTCAAGGGGTCGCAGGTTCGAATCCTGTCTCCCCGACACCAACACACTGACCGCACTGGAAAACCCCACCAGTGCGGTTTCTTCTTTGGTGAACCCAGAACGGGATTCAAGCCGCCGCATCGCTCCACGACGGGGTCGAATCCTATCTCACCGACACCAAAAACATGGACCGCACTGGAAAGCCCCACCAGTGCGACTTCTTCTTTGGTGAACCTCAAATGACGTTCAAGTCGCCGCATCGCTCCACGACGGGGTCGAATCCTATCTCACAGACGCCAAAGCCCAGCCCATACCTGTACAATTAATCAGTGCGGTTTCTTCTTTGTTGAACCCAGAACGGGATTCAAGTCGCCGCATCGCTCCACGACGGGGGTCGAATCCTGTCTCCCCGACACCAGAAACATGGACCGCGCTGATAAACCCCACCAGTGCGGTTTCTTCTTTGGTGAACCTCAAATGAGGTTCACGGCCCTACATCTTCCTCAGTCGTTTTTGGACTGATAGGGGTTGGTGAGGACGATGCGTTTGAAGTCGGCGATTTCGCGGCGCAGCCTGACGAGGCGGCCGCGAAGGTCACGGAGCTGTGAGTAGTCGATGGTCCGGGTCGGCCGATTGGCTTCGTTGAGGACGCGGCGGGCACCGGCGATGGTGTAGCCTTCTTCATGCAGCAGATGCTTGATGCGCATGAAGGTCGAGACCTCGATCTTCCGATACAGGCGCTGACCTGAAGCGGAGCGGTGAGGGTTGAGCTTGAACTCGCTCTCCCAGTAGCGGACGACGTGGGTGTCGACCCCCAACATCGAGGCGACTTCACCGATCCGGAAGTACAGCTTCTCTGGAGGGGCCGGTGTATCGGCGTTGCGCTGCGATCGTTTGGTTGGGTCCGCCACGTTCCGGCGCTCCTTGTCGGGTTGCCCTTCAGGAGGCATTGTAGCCGACAACGCCCCAACGTCGAGTCATCGATCGGGGTTGAGGGCCTGGCGCAGCCGCTGGGAGGGCTTGAAGGTCAGCACCCGCCGGCGGGCGATGATCAGCTTCTCACCGGTATGAGGGTTCCGGCCGCGACGGGCCGACTTGTCGCGGACGACAAAGCTGCCGAAGGCCGGGATCTTGACCTTCTCCCCCTCCAGCAGCGCCTGGCGCATCAGGTCGAGGACGTCGTCGACCAGCTCGCCGGCGTCCTTCTTGGAGATCCCGATCTGGTGGTTGATGTGGTCGGCGAGAGAGGCTTTGGTCAGCGTGGGTCCGCTGCTCATGTCATTGACCTGTGTCTTCTCCGGTCACGATGATCGTCCCGACGAGTTGTTGCAAGACCACTTCAAATGTGTCGGTTCGAACTTCGTCTTCCGCGCCCTGGCTGACGAGGGTGAGCTGCCAGAACCCTTCGTCAGCGCTGTCGCCCTGAAGGGAATAGGTGTCGTTGCCCCGGTCTGGCGAAGCGGTCCGGACCTGGACGCGCTGGACGGCGTCTTCATAGTCATCGAACACTTCAACGGACAGGGTGTGCTCAGTGCCCACCGGCCCGCCGCTGGGATCAACCGTGGCCTGCCCCACAACAACCTGCCCGGTCGAGCTGGTCAGCTCGATCGTAGACGGGTCCATCAGGGCTGCCGCACCGACTTCGATGCTCAGCGTGGGATCATCGACATTGTTGAACCGCTCGTACTCCTCAACGGTCTCGGGGGTGCAGCCCCCGAGGGCGAGCAGCGAGAGCAGCCCAGCGCGTGCCATCACGCCGCCAAAGCTTCCCGGGCGCGCTCGACGAGGGCGCCAAACGCAGCCTGATCGTGGATGGCCAGCTCGGAGAGCATCTTCCGGTTGATCTGGATGTTCGCCTTGTCCAGGCCGTGGATGAGCCGGCTGTACGACAGGCCATGCATCTTGGTCGCCGCCGAGATGCGGGTGATCCACAAGCGACGGAAGTGGCGCTTGCGCTGCTTGCGGCCGACGTATGCGTTGGTGCGTGCCTTGATGACCGCTTCGGTGGTCTGGCGGATGGTGTTGTTGCGCGCGAGGAAGAACCCCTTCGAGCGACGAAAGAGCTTCTTGATGCGGCGCTTGCGGATCTGTGCGCGCTTGATGCGTGCCATGGGTGACTCCTTGTCTCATCAAACCGCTTCCCAGGTGTTCGGGTTCAGCCTTCTGACCCGTCAACGGTGGCGGTGAGTCCGTGAACAGTTGAGGAAGAGGGTGTGGGCTACTTCTTGCCCAGCATGCGCTTGACGTGCTCAGCGTCCTGCGGCTGAAGGTAGCCGGTCTTGCGGAGGTTCCGCTTCAACTTGCTGTTCTTCTTGGTCAGGATGTGGCGCATCTTTGAGCGCTTGAACTTGACCTTGCCGGTGCCGGTCAGCTTGAAGCGCTTCTTGGCACCCGAGTGGGTCTTCTGCTTCGGCATTGTTTCGATCTCCAGGGGGCGTCCTGTGACGTAAGGGAGCCCGGTAGCGTTGCACTACCGGGCTGCCTGAGAAGGGCTCCGGGAGGGTGCCCTCGTCGAAGGAGTTGGAATGAGCGGACTTGAACCGCTGACCCCCGCCGTGTCAGGACGGTGCTCTAGCCAACTGAGCTACATTCCATCAGACGTTCCGTCATCTAATCCCTTCCAGACCAAACCGTCAAATCTTTTCCGCAACTCGTCGGCCCACGCTCTCCCACACCGCTGCCGCCGCCCGCACCTCTCCCGTTTGCGCTGCCACGCTGGTAAGGCGACACCATGTTGGGCGAAGACCGCAGGCGACGGCGTTCCTGGGGCTGGTCGTCGGCCGACCGTGACGACCGGCGGGTTGTGCTCCAGAAGCCACAGCGCTTCGTCGGCTTCGCCCTGGATGACCTGCTCGCGGCGGGCGGCCTGGCGGTCGAGCATGGCCTGATACGCCTGTGTCCCCAGCCACTTCGGCTCAATCGTGGTTGAAGACATCGCTGTCGAAGTAGGTCTGGAGCCACTCCGCGCCGAGGACGCTGAGGATGGCGGTGATGGGGATGGCGAGGAGCATCCCCCAGATCCCCATCAGGCTGCCGCCGACGATGAGGGCGACCATGACCACCAGCGGGGACAGCCCGACCTGATCGCCGACGATCTTGGGGGTGAGGACGTAGCCTTCGAAGGTCTGAACGATCACAAACACGAGCATCGTCCAGACCAGGTTCATGCTGACCCCGAACTTCATGATGGACAGGATCCCTGCCAACACGACGCCGATCGCGGTGCCCAGGTAGGGGATGATGAACAACACCCCAGACAGCACCCCGACGGGCACGGCCAGATCGATGTTCACGATGAGCAGGCCGGCGCTATAGAGCACAGCGAGCGCCAGGCTGACGGTGATCTGGCCCCGAACGAACGCGGCGAGGCGGGCGTCCACCTCGGTCATGACGCGGGTGACCCTCGGCCGAAACCGGAGCGGAATGAGCGAGCCCACGGAGGCCACGATCTCATCCCAGTCCCGGAGCAGATAGAAGATGAACACCGGCATCAGGGCGATGTTGATGCCTGCGGTGATGATGTCCATGCCCCGCACGAACAGCCCCTGCCCGGTGCTGAAGGCCACATCGCGGATCTGGCCGGCGTACTCTTGAACCAGGGGGACGAACCGCTTCAGATCATCGAGCCCATCGGCGAAGTTGGGATGCAAATCCCAGCCGGTCAGCGCCTCGATCTGGGTGAGCAGCGGATCGATCTCCTGGTCGAGGTTCTGGAAGAACGGGGCGACTTCGTTGGCGAAGTTGACGCCCTGGTTGACAAAGGAGGGCACGATCAGCAGAAAGAAGAGCAGCGTAGAGACGATGAGAGCGGTAAACACGAGACCGATGGCGCCTTCTCGGGAGAACCGATGGTCTTCGAGCCAGTCGACGACCGGGTCGAGGACGTAGGCGATCCCGGCGCTGCCGGCGAGGACGGCGAGAACCGGCCGAAGCAGCCAGAGCAGAGCGAGGCCAACGATCACAAAGGTCGAGCCCCACAACATCTGCCGAAGGAGGGTGCTCTGCGTCGTGCGCGCCCGAGAGCGGAGCGCGTCGACGACCTCACCGAGGGGCCGGGTCCGAAGCGCCGATCGCCGCCGTCTTCGGGCGCCGGGGGTGGCGGAGCTGCTGTGGGTTCGTCGTTGAATCACCGGTCTTCCTGAAAAGAGGTCGTCATTGTATGACGATGACGACGTTGCCTGTATTGGCGACGGCGTCCAGGGCACCGCTCTGGGTGAGCCTTGCGCTCGTTTGTGGCGACAGGATCAGCGCGCCGCTGTCTTCATCGACGCGTTCGGCGCGGACCAGGACCGGGTTGTCGCCCGCGCGGGCGGCGGCGCGCGGATCTGCCGGATCGGTCACATAGAGCACCGGAGCCCGGCGGCGGGCCGCCTCCTCGCTAAAGTCTTGCGCCTGCATCAGCGGGCCAGACGGCCCCGCGACCACCGGGCTGATGCTCAGCGGCATCGCCAGCCCCCGGGCGTCGATGACCAGTCCGGTCGCCTGGGCGCCCTCCAGCGACAGCTGCCCCGCCTCGGTCGACATGCTCGCCAGGGCCGGCCACAGCCAGGTCCGAAGATCCAGGGTGCCGACCAGCTCGACCCCTCCCCGATTGTGGTAGCGGGTCTCCTCGACGCTCCAGCGCCGCAGCCCTGCGGTCAGCCGATCGCCCAGATCCCCGCCATCATCGATGAGCTCGCCGGCCGTCACCGTGGGTGTGACGGGAACCTTGCGGGCGATGGCGGTGATCTGGCGGTTGAGCCGATCGAGCGCGTCCTGCTCCTGGAGCTTGCGGTCCTGCCATGCACCTCGCGATAGCTGGCTTTTGACAACAACTTCCAGCTTCAGGGTGCTCCAGTCGATGGTCCCACCGCTGACCCGCTGGACAACCGGCGGGGTGATCGGCGGGGTGATCGGCGGGTCGGCGTGGCCGATGGAGCCAAGCGGCGGCCCCAAAAGCGCAAAGAGCCCGAACATCACGACCTCCAATCAGCGAAGCTGGGGGACATCCGAGCGCCGGAACAGCGTCTCCAGCCCCTGCATGAAGTCCTCATCGGGGACCACCCGGATGCTATCCGGAAGGACGATGCGTGCGCGAACATCATCGGGGTACCGGAGCATCAGCTTGACCGGGCACCGCCCCTGGCTGCCCTTGAGCAGCGCTTTGAGCTTCACCAGCCGCTCATGGTTGATCTCATCGGGCTCAAGCACCAGCTGCACCTCGCGGGTGCGGCGCTCACGAACCTCCGCGAGCAGCTCGATGCTCTCGGCGAGGATCTTGGCGCCCTCTGGTTTCTTTTCGAGCTTTCCATGGATGATGAGGGGCTGCCCGGAGCCCAGCGCCCGCTGGCTCCGGGCGTAGGGATCGGGGAAGAAGACACACTCGACGCCGCCGGTCTCATCTTCGAGGTTGGCGAAGGCCATCTTGGAGCCCTTCTTGGTGGTGATGGGCTTATACGAGGTGACCATCCCTGCGACGACGACCGTAGACTCGTTGGACTGCTCACCCAGCCGGTCGACCTTACAGGTGGTGACGCGGGGGACGATGTCCTGGAAGGCTTCGAGGGGGTGTCCGGTGATGAACAGCCCGAGCGCTTCACGCTCGCGGGACAGCTTCTGTGCGATCGGCCACTCGCCGGTGTCGGGCAGCTGCAGCTTGGGCGGCGCGACCGACGCCGGCATCAACCCGAACAGGCTGGTCTGCCCGGCGGCCTTGTCATCCTGAATCTGCTGGGCGGTCTTGATGGCACCGGCCAGTCCTTCGAGCATCGCCCGCCGGGGGTTGCCGGTCCAGTCGAAGGCCCCGCACTTGATCATGTTCTCCAGGACCTTTTTGTTGACCCGCTTGTAGTCGAGCCGCTCCAGGCAGTCCATGAACGAGGAGAACGCCCCGCCGGCGTCCGCGCGGGCTTCCATGACTGCGTTGATGGCGTTGGCGCCGACGCCCTTGATGGCAGACAGGCCGAAGCGGATGGTCCGGCGGCTGTCGGCGGGGACGTTGAAGTTTCCGAGCGACGCGTTGGCATCGGGGGGCAGGATCTCGATGCCTGCGCGCTTGCAGTCGCCGAGGTAGGGCAGAACCTTGTCCTCGGTCTTGTCGGCCTCGATGGTCATCAGGGCGGCCATAAACTCAGCCCGATGGTGGGTCTTGAGCCATGCGGTCTGGTAGCTGACGAGCCCATAGGCGGCGGAGTGCGCCCGGTTGAAGCCATAGCCGGCGAAGTAGGCGAGCAGATCGAAGACGTCGGCGGCGAGCTGCTTGTCGTAGCCCTTCTTCTGGGCCCCCTCGACGAAGATGATCTTCTGCTCGGCCATGACCTCGACCTTCTTCTTGCCCATCGCCCGGCGGAGCTTGTCGGCGCCGCCGAGCGAGTAGCCGGCCATCTCCTGGGCGATCTTCATGACCTGCTCCTGATAGACGATGGAGCCATAGGTGTTCTTGAGGATCGGTTCGAGGTCGGGGTGGGGATACTCGATCTGCTTGCGGCCGTGCTTACAGTCGATGAAGTTGTCGACCATGCCCGAAGAGAGCGGGCCGGGCCGGTACAGGGCGAGCAGGGCGATGAGGTCGTCGATGTTGCTGGGCTTGAGCCGGGTGAGCAGCTCGCGCATGCCGGACGACTCGACCTGGAAGACCCCCAGCCCGTCGCCCTTCTGCAGAAGCGTATACGTCTCTTCGTCGGCGATGTCGATCTTGCTCATGTCGATCGTTTCGCCGGTATTCCGCTCGATCATTTTGACCGCGTCGCGGATCTGGTCGAGGGTCTTCAGACCGAGGAAGTCGAACTTGATGAGGCCGACCTCTTCCGAGGACTTCATGTCATACTGAACGACGGGCCCGCCCTTGGGGCCATCTCGATACATCGGCGCGTGCTCGACGAGCGGTCGGTCGGCGATGATGACGCCAGCGGCGTGGACGCCGGTCTGCCGGGTCATCCCCTCGATGCGGAGGGCGAGCCTGGCGACGCGCCCGACCAGGGGGTCGCCGTTGGCCAGGGCGTCGAACCGCTCCTCCTTCAGGGCGTCCTTCAGCTTGATGTTGAGGACCTTCGGCACCTGCTTGGCGATATAGTCGGCCGCGGTGAATTCGAGGCCGAGGACCCGGCTGACGTCCTTGAGCGCTGCCTTGGCCTGCAGCTTGCCATAGGTGATGATCTGGCTGACCAGATCGCGGCCATACTTCTGGCGGACGTGCTCGATGGCTTCTTCGCGGCGGTCCTGGCAGAAGTCGATGTCGATGTCCGGCATCGTGACGCGCTCAGGGTTCAAAAACCGCTCGAAGATGAGCTTATACCGGATGGGATCGATGTCCGTGATCCGCATCACATAGGCGACCAGGCTCCCGGCGGCGGAGCCACGGCCCGGGCCGACCGGGATCTCGTTGTCTTTCGACCAGTTGATGAACTCGGCGACGATGAGCATATAGGCGGGAAATCCCATCTGCTCGATGATGCCGATCTCATACTTGAGCAGGTCCCAGTACTGAGGGTGGTCATCTCTGGGAATGCCGTCGTCTTCGAGGCGTGCGATCAGCCCGATGCGGCAGTACCACTCGAAGTAGCCGTTGATGTTGCCGCCCCCTTCGACGCGCGGGGGGACCGGCTCGCCCTTGTCGGGGTTGGGCATGCCGAACCGGGCCGGCGGCGGGAAGGCGCGGTAGAAGTAGTCCCAGTTGGCGTCGGTATCCGCGCGTTCGTCTTTGGACGGATCGGGATCTGGCGGATCGGTGGCGGGGAAGAAGTACGGCGGCGCGGTCTTGTAGACGAACTCGCACCGCTCGGCGATCTCAACGGTGCGGTCGATGGCATCTTGATCGTCGGGGAACAGCGCCCGCATCTGTTCTTCGGTCTTAAAATACTGCTGGTCGGTGGGGAGCATGGCTCGATCGGGCGAATCGACCAGATCCCCCCGAGAGATGCAGTTGAGCAGATCCAGGGTAACCGCCTGGGCGGGCTTCAGATAGCGGACATCGTTGGTGACCACGGTCTTCAGCCCGAGGCGCTTCGCGAGCCGGCGGGCGCGCTCGTTGGCCTCGATCTGTCCGGGGAAGCCGTTGTCCTGCAGCTCGACGAACAGGTGCTGCTCGCCGAACATCTCAGCGAGCCGGGTGAGGTTGTCGTGGGCGACCTGTTCGGGATCGGGCTGCTTGCGTCCCCGATGCAGCGGACCGTTGAGCCCGTTGGTGAGGACCATCAGGCCTTCTTTGTGCTTGTCCAGGAGGGCATAGTCGATCCGGGGCCGGTAGTGCATCCCATCGAAGATGGCGGTGGTGATGAGCTGACAGAGGTTCTGATATCCGGTGCGATTCTCGATGAGGAAGACGAGGTTCCACCCCGCATCGGGCTGCTCCGCGCGGAGAGTCTCCAGGCCGGGCGGCCACATCCAGATCTCCGCACCATAGATGGCTTTGATCCCTTTCTTCTTGGCATACTTGTATAGCTCCACGCCGCCATAGAGGTTGCAGGTGTCGGTCATCGCGACCGCGGGCATCTCCAGCTCGGCGGCGCGCCCGCAGAGTTCGGCGGGGCTGACGGCGCCGTCGAGGATGCTGTACTGGGTTCGATTGTGAAGGTGTACGAAAGCCATGGAGGGACCGGGTTGAGGACGCAGAAGGAGCGGACGCAGACAGCGTGGTGGGACAGAACGGAGAGGAGTTCAAGCTATCGTGTCGCCGACTTGAGATAAAGGGGCCACGTGAACCGCTCCCCTTCTCTGCCTTACCTCGCCGCCGTGAGCGCTGCCTCGTTGGCGGTGGCGGGAGCGGTGGTTCCGTATATGGCGCTGGAGCTGAGGACCCGCGGCCTGTCCGGCGCCCCGATGATCCTGGCGATGGCTGCGCTGCCCACCGGCCGCCTGCTCGCCGGGCCGCTGTGGAGCGTGCTCGCCGACCTCACCCGGGCCCAGCGCTGGCTGCTGCGCATCGCCGCTGTCCTTGCGATCATCGGCCTCTCGCTGGTGCCGCAGGTGGGCCGCTTCTGGGCGCCCCTGGCGGTGCTGCTGTATTCGGTGGGCCGGGCGCCGATGACGCCTCTCCTCGATGCGCTCACCTTAAACGCCCTCGACGGCGATCGGGGACGGTATGGTCGGATTCGCCGCTGGGGCTCGGCGGGGTTTCTGCTGTCCAGCCTTCTGGTGCCGGTGCTGGTCCAGCAGCTCGGCCTGGAGCAGCTGACGCCTGGTTTTTTCCTCTGTGTGCTGGTGTTGATGATGGTCTGGTGGCTGCCCGAGGGCTCCCCCCCACCCAAGCTGCCGCTCGGACCGGCGCTCCGAGCGCTTGGCCGGGACGGACCGATGCGCTGGATCCTGGCCGCCGCGGCGCTTCACTTCTCGGCACACGTGGGAACCAACAGTCACCTTGCGGTGCATATGCGATCCCTCGACGCTCCCGACACCCTCGTCGGGGTCGCGCTGGCCCTGGGCGTCGCCGTCGAGATCGGCGTGATGAGCGCGGGGAAGTGGTGGCTGGAGACCTTCCGGCCCGACCGCCTGTTCCTCATCGCCATCGCCGCGGCCATCGCGCGGTGGGCCCTCGCATCGGTGGCCACGGAGGGATGGCACCTGGTCCTCATCCAGCTCAGCCATGGCTTCACCTTCGGCGCCTTCTGGATCGCCGCGGTCTCGCTCGTCTCTGAGCGGGCGGCGCCCGCGGTGGCCACCTCAGCGCAGGGGATGCTCGCCGCTGCCGTCGGCGGCGTCGGTGCGCTCATCGGGATGGCTGGCGCGAGCACCATCGCCGACATCGCAGATACGCGGGCCATCTTCGTCTGCGCCATCTTCCTCGCCGTCGGCGCGACGCTGTGCGCCCTCAACGTCCAGCGATGACCGTGCTCCTTGGCGAAACCGACCGTTGGCTGTTTTTAAACAAGCCCGCCGGCCTGTCGGTCTTTCCCCTGCACAACCACCCGGACAGCGACTGCCTGCTCGCGCGGCTGCGCCTCGCCATGCCGCAGCAGCACCGTTCGGATTGGCCCCGGGGCTTCGAAGGCGGAATCGCCCATCGGCTGGACATCCCCACATCGGGGCTGGTCATCGCCGCCAGGACCCCCGACGATCTGTCTGTCCTGCGCACGTGGTTCTCTTTGCGACGGCTCACCAAGACGTATCAGCTGCTCACCGCGCGGGATGTCGCCTGGGATAGCCGCGAGCTGAGCGTAGAGATCGGGCACGATAAGCGTCGAAAGAAGCGGATGATCGTCCGAAGGGGCAAGAACACGCCGCACCGGGGGCGGTGGTATTCTGCGCAGACCGCGTTTCGGCGGCTGGGTCGATGCGGGCCATTGTGGTGCTGGGAGGCCATCATGCACACCGGGGTGACCCATCAGATCCGGGCCCACGCCGGCTTCGCCGGCCTCGCCCTGGTCGGCGATCGGTTGTATGGCGGGGGGGACACGCCCGCGCCTTTCCCCGTGCCGTTCGCCCTCCATCACGTCCAGCTGACCGGCCCCGGGATCCGCCCTCCGTCGGCGCCGCTGCCCGATTGGTGGCCGGCACCATCCCCCTGACGAGATGGGTTGAACGCCGGTTGTGAAGATGTATAAAAGTCTGCGGGCATCGGATGAGTAGACTGGAGGCGCTTCAAATTTCCACGCGGAGATTCCCTTGCGCTCAGCTCTGATTTGTTTGCTGATCTCTGGCGGCCTGACGGCCTGTGACGACGCCAACGGGCCAAGCCGGCCCAGCGACGACGCGAGAGCAGAAGACTCGGCGGTCATCACGTCGCGCTGTGGGGACGCCGCTGGCACGCTCCCAGAGGGGCTCATCGAGCTGAGCTGGGACGATGGCCAGGGCTTCAGCGACATCGCCCAACAAGACTTCTCGGTCGTCGGGAACTCTCTCCAGGACAACCCCATCCATGAGGCGGTGCGGTTCGAGCTGGAGCACCCGGCGCGAATCCATGGCTTCTCGGTCCAGTATGGCACGCTCCCCGCGAGCGGAGCCGTCGCTGCGGGGCTGTACCCTGACTTTGGCCACAACGGCTTCGACTTCTGGCAGTGGGATCCGCTGTGGAGCGGCGATCACTGCGCCGAAGACCTTTCCGCGGGCGAGTGGGTCACCTACGTCTTCGACGCCCCCGTCGAGGTCCCCCACCCCGAGCTCGTCTATGTCGCGCACCGCCGCGAGGCCGGCCCGGACGACGCCGCCTGGTCGTTCGACGGGACGATCATCTCTGAGAGCTGCGAGCGGTTCGACGACTGCCACTCTGCGATCAACCTGCCCGAGCTGACCCAGTACACGGTCGGCGGGGCGGTCTACTACGCCTACAACGGCCTGAGCTTCAGCTTCGCCCAGGATTTTCTGGTCCGCCTTCACGTCGAGTACACCGACGACGTCGTCCCGGAAGAGCGGATCTTCCAGAAGGTCGACGGCATCACTCCCTCCAGCCGACAGTCCTGGGCCGACTACGACAACGACGGCTTCGACGACATGTTCGGCAACGGCGCGACCCTGTGGCGCAACCAGGGCGACGGCACCTTCATCGACGCCTCTGCGCAGGCCGGGCTCCTCGACATCGGGCTGGCCGCCCACGGCGGGGTCTGGGGCGACTACGACAACGACGGCTGCATCGACCTGCTCGCCTTCGCCGAGAGCGGCACCGTCTCGGAGACCTTGCTCCAGAACAACTGCGACGGCACCTTCACCGACGTCACCACAAGCTCGCGGATCTCTGACGCGCAGAGCTACAACGCGTGCGCCAACCGGGGCTACACCGTCTCCCCGACCCCAGCCGCGGCGTGGTGGGACATCGACGGCGACGGCTTGCTGGACTTGTATCTGAGCAACTTCATCTGCTGGGACGACTACTCGTACTACCAGGACAAGGTCTTCCACAACAACGGGGACGGGACCTTCGTCCGGATCGCGGAGGAGCGGGGCTTCACCGATGAGCCCCTCGCCGGGCGGGGCGCGACGCCCATCGACCACGACCAGGACGGCGACGTTGATCTGCTGGTCAACAACTACGTCCTCCACCAGAACCTGTTCTATGACAACCAGGGCGACGGGACGGTCCTGGAGTCCGCCGCGGATCGGAACCTCGACGGCAACCCCGATCTGTTCGGCACCACGACCTACTACGGCCACACCATCGGCGCCGCATGGGGAGACATCGACAACGACGGCGACTTCGACGTGGTCCAGGCCAACCTCGCCCACCCGCGGTTCTTCGACTTCTCCGACAAGACCCAGGTGCTCCTCAACGACGGGAGCGGAACCTACACCGACATCCAGGGCGACTGGCGCGCTCCGGTGGCCGACACCGGCCTCCGGTTCCAGGAGACCCACTCGGTGCCCGTCCTGGGCGACTTCGACAACGACGGGCACCTGGATCTGACCATCAGCGCCGTCTACGACGGCCGCCCCACTGACTTCTACTGGGGCAACGGCGACGGCTCCTTCACCCTGGACAGCTACCACGCCGGCATCACCCGGGAAGGCGGCTGGGGCATGGCCGCCGTCGACTTCGACAACGACGGCGACCTGGATCTGTCGACCAACGGCCACGTCTTCGAGAACACCCTGTCGGAGGACGCGCGGGGCGCGTGGCTTCAGATCAAACCGGTGGGCAACGTCGCGAGCAACTGGGCAGCCATCGGCGCCACGGTCCGGGTCTACGCCGGCGGCGCCGTCTGGCTGCGGCACATCTCGGGCGGCTCAGGGCAGGGCAGCCAGGACAGCCTCACCGCCCACGTCGGCCTGGGCGACCTCTCGGCCGTCTCCGCCGTCGAGGTCGACTTCCCCGGCGGCGGCACCGTCCGCTACGACGGCCCCTTCGACACCAACCAGCGGCTGTGGCTGCTCGAAGACGGCCAGGTCGCTTCGGGATGGACCCTCGACCGCTGACAAGAAGTCGGCCAGCGCGATCTGACTGTTAAACGGACGGCTTCGCTTGATCCAGAGCACCCGGCCGACCACGTCCCCGCTGATGGTCAGCGCCATCGACGCCGGATCCTGGGAGAGCAGCACCCCCAGGCTGCGGCCGGCGGAGACCGTGGTTGGAATCAAGACTTCCGCGGGGCGGTTGTTCTTGAGCCGGACGGGGGTGTCGGTGAAGCCCTCGCCGACGACGGTGTCCTGGAGGCGGATCTGATAGCGGACGCCGTTGAGGCGCATGGGGAGAAGCCCTTCGCGGGTGACATGGGCGCGGACGGTGAAACGCACCCCGCCCAACCCGATGGAGAGGTCATCGATCCCGACGACATCGGTGGTGATGCGCGCGGCGTGCGCCTCTGGCATACTGAGCGCAGCGATGAGAAGCAGAGCAGACATCGACCCTCCCGGCGGTTGGTTGACCCCATGGCGGTCCAGGGTATTCCAGACGCGCCGAATCCGTACGAGCATGTGCAAGGAATAGCGATGAGTTGGTTTCAACGACAGGGAATGGGCAACAACGAGCGCGAGATCGCGGCGAACCAGGGCCGCTATCTGCGGGCGGCGGGCGTCGACGCGGCCCTGGGTGCCCTGGCCGGCCCGTTCGGGGTGCGCCGGTTCGCGGTCCGCTTTGCCGCTCGCAACGGACGCGTCCAGATTCAGGCGATCGAAGCGATGCCGCTTCGAGACGGCGGCGGCCCGCCCCCTCCAGATCCACGAAAGAAGCATCAGGATGCCCTCGCCGCTGCGCTGACGAAGCTGTGGAAGAACATGCAGGTGGGGCCGCGTTGGAGTCGCGGGGTGATCGGCTACCTCCGCGACCGCACCGACGCCGTCCAGATCCACCCGCTGTTCGACGAAGACGCCGACGTGGCGACGCTGGAGCGGCTGCCGATGCCGCTGGGCGGCGGGCACCCGCTAGAGTCCCCGGCGTACCAGTCGATGCGCAACAATAACGAACACCACATGACCCGACTGATGTCACGGACGGCGATGATCGGCGGGGACTGGGACGTATGGGAGCTGGACGGCGGGCAGCTTCGGCTTCACCTGGACCAGGAAGTGCGGCGGCACCGCTGCCAGGTGCTCGGCGTGCTGGAGGTCGATCCGGGGCGGTTCACCTGGGTGGTCGACAACCCCCTGTTCGGTGAGCCCGACGTGTTCACCGAGCCGAACTTCAGCGCAGACTGGAACGCCGCCAACGAGCTGGGCTTGTTGACCGCGGCGCGGCTGGAAGCCGATTGGCTGTTCGTCGGAGATCTGGAGGATGGACGGGTGTTGTTCGCCGCAGTGTACTGACCCACCCGCTCCCAGCCCCCGATAGCATCCGTTCTTGCGTTCTTTCTGCGATTTGCCTTCGTGAAGGCAATCGTCGCCCTGTATCCAGCGGCGTCTGCTTCTACGACGAGAACGCAGATGTCTTCGACACCGGAGCGCCGACTGCATCGTTCTGAACCGTTCCGGTTCAGAACGATGCAGTCGGTGAGGTGTTTCCCTTCGTTTCACCTCAGAGAACGCCAGGATCGGTCATCGATGGGGGATTGGTGCCTGATGGGAATCACTGGTTCCCATCAGGCACCAATGAAGAGAAGCATTCGATGACCAGCCATCATCACAACCGCTCGCATCCTTCCGCCCTGGCTTCGCCTCGGCAAACGGGGCCGTTTGTCTACAGACACCGAGGCCTCTACAGACAGCGGTGATAAAGACGTCGAATCGGTCAGCGTTCTCGTTGGACCTTGACGAGGCTGTAGCTTTCGACGATGCGCGCGACCCAGAAGCCCAGAAACGCTGCGATGATCGCAACAAACCAGCCGTTGACCAGCCACCGGATGGCTCCCTCGATGAAGTCGAGGTGGGTGCGATGGAGGAAGGTGTTGAGGGTCCCGCCTTCGCGAAAGTCGATGGTGATCCATCCCCAGTCGATGCCCAGGCTGACCAACGCCAGGGCCAACAGCGCCCAGCACGCGGTCCGGATGAGCCCAGCGGCGATCCGGGGCAGGCGGTTGAAGCGGCGATAAATTGATCGGGTGGTTTGTTGGTAGAGGATGACCTGTTCTTTGATGAGGTCTGGCAGGCGCAGGACGAACAGGGTGGTGTTCAGGGCGCGGTCGAGGGCCTGTCCGGGCTGGGTGAGCTTCTCGATCTGGCGCAGCCGGACGACGCGGAGCGACTGGGCGATCTCGGCGTGGTAGTCGAGGTCAGGGACCAGCCGGAGCGCGCTCGCATCGACGCTCATCAGGGCCTTGAAGTAGAGGATGGTGTTCATCGACAAGGTCAACCCGATCGCGCGGGCGAGGTCCATGGTGGCGATGACGAGGTTGGTGACGCTCTTTTCATCGAACGCAGCGCCGGGGTTATCGCTGGCATCGAGCCATGCGTCCGCCGCATCGGAGAAGGTCTCGAAGAAGTCGGTGACCAGCAGCCCGCGGGGCGCGTCGAGGAGATCGAGGACGGCGACGAACAGGCGCTCGATGTCCCTGGCGACGACGGCGTCGAACAAGGCGAGCTGCTCGCGGAGGTCCTCGGGGTGCATCCGCCCCATCAGCCCGAAGTCAACGTACCCGATGACGTTGTCGGGCATCACGATGAGGTTGCCGGGGTGGGGGTCTCCATGAAAGACTTCTCCGACGAAGGACTGGAGGAAGTGGTTCTGGAGGATCTGGGCGGCGATGTCTGTGGGGTCGCAGTTCATCATCTCCAGGTCTTCATCAATGGTCGAATCCCCGCGTTCCAGGCGCCGGATCACCTCTGCGACGGAGATGCCATCGAGGTACTCCATCGTGACGACGCGCCGCCCGGTGAACGCCCAGTAGAT
Organism: Myxococcota bacterium; assembly: GCA_038520555.1. Classification (GTDB taxonomy): domain Bacteria; phylum Myxococcota_A; class UBA796; order UBA796; family UBA796; genus JBCBLB01. The sequence goes on from JBCBLB010000002.1 coordinate 48,590, forward strand.
GTAGGGGATCCGCTGCTGATCGTTCCACTCGGTCTCTTCATAGACCCGGTCGGCGTTCTTGGCCTCAAGGGTGAAGTCGGTCTCTCGCCGGGTCCATCGGACAAAATCCCGAAACACCGGGCGCAGCTTGAGCTGACCGAGGACCCGGGAGGCGTCGACCAGGGCGCCGAGGATCAGCAGCCAGCGGGCGTCCCGGTCGAAGTCTTTCGCGGCGCCGGGGCGCTGGACCTTGATGACCGCCCGCCGCCCCGTGTCCGGCCCCTGCCCGATGACCACGCGATGGATCTGGCCGAAGCTCGCGGCGGCGAGCGGTGTATCCTCGAAGGCTTCAAACAGCGCTCCGATCGGCTGGTTGAGCTCTGTCTCAATGATCTGGCGTGCTTGCTGGGCGGGGAACGGCGGCACGCGGTCATACAACGTCTCCAACGCCCGGCAGTACCGCCGCGGCAGGACGTCGTAGCGCATCGAGAGCAGCTGGCCGAACTTGACGAAGGGCCCGCCCCGGGCCTGGAGGAACCCGGCGAGCCGCCTGGGCCCCCGTGTGAGGAGCTGGGCTCTTTGCTCGTCGGACGGAAACGGCAGGCGCGCGACGGCCTCGAAGAACAGCGTGGGGAGGAAGAAGGCGCCGAAACCGACCACGACCTCGAGCCCGCGAGGGACCCGACGCGAAGCCGGGGCGCGGACCTCCTCTTCTTCCAACGCGGCTCAGTCCTCTTCGCGGGTCTGGGCTGCGCGGCGCTTCCGCTCACCGCGGGCCGGGCTCTCCTGACGACGGGGCACAGCCTCATAAAACCGCTCATTGAGCCGATCGGGCATCTGCCCCACACCATCGATGACATCACGGGCAGCGTCGCTCAGATCGCCGCCGACGCCGCGGACCAGATCGCCGGGCTGCCGGTACCGACCGGACAACGAACGATCCACGGCGTTGCGCAGCACCCCGCTCGCGGTGTCTACGGTGGCCGCGATGGCTTCAATGCCCGCATAGAGCACGCCGCGCTGCAGATCCATGACGTCGCCCCGCAGGTCCCGGGGTCCCGCTGTGGGAGCGGCGCCCTCTGCCCGCTCGCGACGGTTGCGCCGACCTTCACGCCGGAGGGAGCCGCGCCCGTCCGCGTTGAGATCGTCTGCGTTGAGGTCGTCTGCGTTGAGGTCTTCCCGTCGGATGACGCGCCCCGTCCGTCGGACAGGCGCCTCTCGACTCAGCCGCTTTGATGAATCACTCATCGAATCCTCCTGAAGGGGGAACCTATTAACCGGCTCTCTGCACGGTATTCCGCACCTCCACCGGCGCTGATCAGATCTTCGCCTGTTCGTCCAGGGGCTGTCATCGGGCCATGATGTTGTCGATATCCAGCCACCGTGGAGGACACAGATGGCAGAGCTGTTGATTCGACACCATGGCCGTGGGCACATCTCCCTCACGTTGGCTGATCGTGTGCGGGTCGATGTCGATCCGGGGCGCACACGGGGAGCGGACTATGTGCTGCTGACCTCAGATGCGACGGATCGGTTTGAGGACGCGTTGGATGTCCTCTCGTCGAGCAGCGCGGCCCTGATCGCGACGCCTGCGCTCGCTGACGCCGCAGCGCGCACGCTGTCTCTGGGCGACCGGGCGGTGGATCTGGACGACTTCGAGCGCGTCCGCGACGCCGATGTTCGAATCACCGCCCTGTCGGCTCCGCCGCGCCCACGGGGGCCGCGGATGTTCTCTCCGATCACAGACAACCTCCCGATGGACCCCATGAACGCGTCGGTGATGGGAGTCGGCCCCCGGATGATCCTGGACGCGGCGATGGGCCTGCCGGTCTTCGGCGAGATGGTCCGCGCCGGCGGACAGATGCTCAACACCCCGGGGGGCGATACCGCGCGGGGCTACACGCTGGAGTTCTTCAACGGCGGCCCCACCGTCTCGGTGATGGGCGCGTCCCTCATCGGTTGCCCCGACCGAAGCTGGCTGGACACCCTCAACGACGCCGGGCGCCCAGATGTGATGCTTGCCACGATCGGCGGCGACGCGGTCGAAGGGGTTGTTTGGGCGGTACGCGCCATGGCGCCGGCTGCGGTGGTGCTCTTCCGCGACCACGACCCATATGACGGCCAGGGCGACAACCTCCCCGCGCAGCGATTCATCGACGCCCTGCGCGAAGACGCGCCGAACGTCGAGGTCAGCTTCCTGCGCCGCGGCGACGGATATGCGATCCCGCTCACCCCACCCAACACCGACGCGGCCGCCTCTGCGTAAGGTCCGCGCGTCACCGTGAGCCATCCGCCGATCCCGATCCCGATCCAGCAGGTCGTGGCCAGACGCCACGGATCCGGCCGCAACCATCAAAACACGCTCCGGTTCAGGCTCGGAGCAGCGGGCCGATGGCAAACGGGGTGTACGCCGCATCCTCGCGGCGGGGTTGGAAGATCCAGGCCGGCTGATCGGCGGTCAGCCGGATGTCTTCATCGGTATAGGCTGCA
>JBCBLB010000939.1:0-2747 GCA_038520555.1 Myxococcota bacterium
CCGGGGAGCGCTGCCAGGTCTGGGAGCAGCTGGACGGCGTCCGGCTCATCTCGCCGCGGTCCGGCAGCCCGACGTCGTTCCGGCGGGTGGTCGAGTCTCAGTCAGGCCGCCACGTGGTGGTCGAGCACGATCGTCCGCTGTCGCAGCCGCTGTCGATCCGTCCGGTGGCCAACGGGTTTCGGGTGAGCAGCCGGGACGGTTCGCTTCCGTTCATCGGGTTCCCGAAGTCGCTGCGGGCCATCGTGACGCCACAGGTTCGCCAGGGCAAGCTCCGTGTGTTCCAGGACCCCCGGAAGCGGTCGAGTCGGTACTTCGAGCGAATGCTCCGCTTCTTGTCGGGCCGCTCGGTCGGCGTGGCACTGAGCGGGGGTGGCGCCTGGGGCTTCGCGCACATCGCGCTGCTTCGCCGCCTTCGAGAGGAGAACATCCCGGTGGACTACATCGCGGGCCACTCGATCGGCGCGCTGATCGGAGGGGTGTACTGTGCAGGCGGCGAGGCGGCGCTGAACACCCTGATCGCGCGGCGCCGGGAGCTGGTGCCCACGTTGCTGGCATCGACGGTGCGATCCGGTTCGATCGTTCGGTTTCTGGATCGGCTGATCGGCGGGGTGCGGCTGGAGAACCTGGAGACCTCGTTTTTGCCGATGACCGCAGACCTTCGCACCGGCCAATCGGTGATCCTGAAGACGGGCCCGGTGACCGAGGCGGTCTCAGACGCCTGGCGCATCCCGCCGTTCCGTGCATCTCGGATGGTCGGCGTGAAGGAGCTGGTCGACGGGGGCCTGGTCAACTTCCTGCCGGTCCGTCCGCTGCGTGAGGCGGGCGCGGCCCAGATCATCGCGAGCAACGCGGTGCCGACGCGTCCAGGCGAGCGCGGCGGGCGGATCCGGCAGGCGGTCCAGAGCGCTTGCCTGGTGATGCGCCAGCTGAGCGCCGAGCAGGCCAAGGCTGCGGACACGATCGTCGAGCTGGGCCAGCCGGACCGCTCGATGTTTGACTACCGTCACGCCGAGGACATCGTCGCGCGCGCGTCTCGTCAGCTCCGCAACCGCACCTTCCAGCGATTCAACGCGCCGCCGGCCGCCCGAAATCGCCGGGTGGCCTGAGCCGCAGCGCGTCCCCCAGATGGTGGCGCGTTATTGGCGGGCGCGAACGAAGCGGAGCCCGCCGGAGACCGCAGCGACCTGGGCCTGCGCGCAGATCTCATCGGTGACGAGGGGACTGTCGGGGTAAACCTCTGTCGTGGTGGCGAAGGCGGCGCCGGTGAGTCCCATACACAGGCCCAGGGCGACCGCGTCATAGTTGATGATGCCGGGCTGTTCGAGCGGCACACCGATGATGTTCCCGCTGTCATCCGCCGGGGCGATGTGGGTCACCGCAGCGACGGCATCACGAACGGCGGCCAGGAAGTCGGGGACCGGTCGATCGACACGGCCGACGAGGTAGAAGCCGTCGGGGATCTCGGACCAGGGCGCCGGGTCGACGCCGTCGCGAGCCGCCTTCGCCGGCCGGAACTCCGAGTTGTCGGTGTCGGTGGTCTCATGCAGGTCGAAGTGCACCTGTATCGGCGCGCCCAGGCCCGCGACCCACCGCATCAGCGCGGCGCACTCATCGGCGGGGCTGTTGGAGACGAAGGAGCGGTTGGGATCGATGGCGTCGGGGTTCCACCGGTTGATGGTCTCATAGGCCCAGGGGCTGACGCAGGGGGCGATGGCGAGGTTAAAGTCGTCGACGAAGTCCTGGGCGGCGGTCGCAGCGAACCGCAGTGCGCCATGGACACCGCTGGTCTCATAGCCATGAACGCCCCCGGTGATGAGGACCGTGGGCTTGCTGGCGTCCCACCCACGGCTGCGAAGGGCCATGAGCGGGAAGCGACCCACCATATAGTCCAGAGTCCCGTACTGGTCGACGTCGAATACGGTGCGCAGCTTGTCGAGCGGCCGGAGGACGTCGACGGGATAGGAGCGCTGGACCGTCTGCTGCGCCAGCCACGCGGCGCGCTCTGCGTCGCCCCATGCCTGTCCGGGTGTGCCGATGGGATACTCGCTCATAGCCTCCCCTGGAGGTGGTTGGACGGGCACAGGGTAGTCCCTGCTCGATATGCTGTCGACATGTTGACCGAACCGCAACGCCGTCGCTATGCAGAGGAAGGATACCTTCACCTGCCGGGCCGGTTCTCCTCTAAGACGCTGACGCGCCTCTCCGACGAGCTGCGCACGATCTGTCGGTTCGGCTACGGCCCGGTCGACGGCGTGGCCACCCCCTCCCCGAAAGAGACCGACGAAGACCTGCTTCGGAAGGCGGTGGCGGTACACTTCCCACACAAGCTCTCCCCACCGATCCGAGAGATGATCCGTCATCCGGTCCTCGTCGCGGTGTTCACTGCGTTGTTGGGGCCGAACGTCAAGTGTGTCCAGTCGATGTTCTTCATCCGCCCGAGCGGCGGCCCGGGGCAGGCATGGCATCAAGACGAGCACTATGTGCCCAGCCGCGACCGAAGCACCACCGGCGCCTGGATCGCCATCGACCCGGCGACACCGGCGAGCGGCTGCCTGTGGGTGATCCCGGGCTCTCATCGGCGGGGGATCCTCTGGCCGCATCGTGCGCACAACGACCGTCGGTTCGATCCGGTGGGGATGGCGGGCTCGTTCCCCTATACCGAAGCGGACGCGGTCCCCCTCCCCGTCTCACCAGGCGATCTGATCGTATTCAACGAGCGATGCAGAAGATACCCGTTGAATACGATC
>JBCBLB010000040.1:0-25013 GCA_038520555.1 Myxococcota bacterium
CCCGACGATGTCAGCGAGCCGCAGCGTCCACTTCGGCGAGAGCGTCGCGGGATCGAGGGCGTAGAGGTTGGCGTCCGGGGACTGCTCAGCGGCGTAGAGGGTCTGCCCATCCGCAGACCAGGTCACCTGCTTGATCATCGTCTCTGCCAGTCGCTTCCGCTGTTGAACCGCGCCGGTCCATCCGTCCACGATCAACAATTCTCCACGGTAGCTCCCCACAGCCAATCGCGCGCCGTCATCGGGTGAGAAGGCCAGCGCAGTGTTCGGCGCGGCGCCCCCCATCGCCACCAGACGCGACACATCGCCGAGATCAACGTGGAAGAGCGGCACACACTCCGCCCGTGCGGGAGCGGCGCCGGTCACCCCATCGATCGTGACGGATTCACCGGGCGACCAGTCGCGCGCGATGAAGCGACGGCCGTCGGCGAGGGCCTGGCCGCTCGACCCGCCGGGCGCAATGACGCCATCACGGACGAAGATCAATTCTCCAGATGGCGGAGAATCCACAGGCGGAGTGCCAGTGCAGGACAACAGGAGAAGCGAGAGGAGCATGGTAAGCCATCGCGATGAGGAGACGTGGCAGACCGCTCCGCTCAGGGCGAACGACCCGCCCCCGTCCCCGAGGAGGCGTCGTGTCCGCTGCGATGGCCGGTCTCCTGACTTCCAGATCGTCCGCTTCGGCGTCGCCTTCCCAAGAACCTGAATTCCCAGAACCTGAATTCTAAGAACCCGAATTCTCAGTGGCATGTTGACGCGTCACGTCCCTGGTCACAGTGGCGGGGGCCGCGCCGGTTTCTCACCGGCTTCCCTGTTTCACCCTCAAAATGAAGGCACCATCGCAGCGTTCAGTCAGCGGAAAAGAGCAGTCCGACCCCATAACCTGCTTCTCGCAGCTACCACCATTTTTCGAACCGGACATCTTCCCCGGACAGCCCTTTGGCGATTCCATCGACCATCCCCGGCGGTCCGCACAGATAGAACACGCTCCCTGCCTGTCCTGCCCGAATCTCCGCTGCAGACAGCCACCGTGTGGGGTCATCTCCGGTCACCCGCACCTGCACCGTGAACCGTCCATCGGCTCGCAGCCGCTCCAGCTCAGGCCGAAACGCCACGTCGCCCTCATCCCGAACGCTATACCAGAACGAAGCGCGAAGATCTGCTTCGCTCCGCATCACCGCCCGGGCCATGCTGAGCATCGGCGTCAGCCCGATCCCACCGGCCACGAACACCACCCGATCGCCGCGCGTCGGTTGATAGACGCAGGGGCCCTGACCGCCGCGGATCAGCACCACATCGCCGACGGCTGCCTGATCGTGGAGCCACTGGCTGACCGGGTGACCGGAGCGACGCACGCCCAGCTCGAACCGCCCCGGGCCCAGCTCGCCGGGGGCGCTGGCCATCGAGAAGCCGCCAGCCACGCCCGACGCAGATCGGGCCAGATCGATCCACTGGCCGGGGAGGAAGGTGAAGGACGGGTCTGCCGCCTGAAAGAGCAGCCGGCGGATCGAGGGCGTCTCCGAGCGGGCGCCCTGGATCGTGGCTTCGGTGATGATGGACATGCTCTTGCACAGATAGCGTCAAAAAGCAGCGAGCGGTGGCGGATTGGTGCTCGAAGTGGCCAGAAGAGCGGGTAAGATACGGCTCCTCGACCTGCTGAAGAGAGCCATGATGACCCGACTTCTCCCCATCTGTTTCGCATTGCTCGCCCTCGGCTGCAACAAAGACGTCGACTCCGGCGATCCGATCGTCGATGACGGGCCGATCGTCTGTGAGGGGGACTATGCGCTGTACAACTCCGAAGACCTCCAGGAACTCTCCCAGTGCAAAGAGGTCACGGGCACCCTGCTCGTCCCGGGAAGCAACGTCGTCGACCTCCAGGGGCTCAGCAACCTCACCACGGTCAACAACCTGACCATCCGCGACAACCTCGACCTGCTCACCCTCGACGGCCTCGAAAACCTCACCACAGTCACGGGCGCGATCGAGGTGACGAACAACCGAAACCTCGTCAACATCGATGGGCTCTCCGGCATCACCGAAGTCGGACTGAACACACGGGTCTCGGACAACCCGGCTCTGGAGACCATCGACGGGCTGAGCAACCTCGCCATCGTCGGGGGAAGCCTCTTTATCGAGCGGAACACCGCGCTACAGAACCTCGACGGGCTCCAGAGCATCACCACGGTCACGGGCACGTTGTACCTGGAGCTGCTGCCGGAGGTCACCCAGCTCGACACCCTCCAGAACCTCTCGTCCGTCAACGAGCTGTTTATCTTCAACCTCGCCGGGCTCCAGAGCATCACCGGCCCCACCAACCTCACCGCGGTGCCCGGCGCCCTCCAGCTGCGCTCCAACCCCACCCTCGGCGACATCTCCGGGCTGTACAACATCGAATCTGCCGGAATCGTCACGGCAAAGGGGAACACCGCCCTATGCCAGACCATCGTTGAGGCCTGGGTCGCCGATATGACGCTTGGCGATGAAAAAGGATCGGACATTACGGGCAACCGGCAGGGCTGTTAAAGCCAGGGAGTATGCTACGATTTTTGCAACGGTTCTTCGGCGATGACGGGGATGAGCGAAGACCGCCCGATGAGCACGATGTCCGCGTCGCTACATGCGCCTTGTTTGTTGAGATGGCCAGCATCGACGGGGAATTCTCTGCGCAGGAGACCGCGCAGATCCTCGACGGGCTGAAGAGCCGGTATGGGTTGCCCGAAGAACACGCCCGAACCCTGCTCGACCAGGCCCAGCGAGAAGCCGCACAGAGCATCGACCTCTGGACGTTTACCAACCGGATCAACGAATACTACTCGACCGACGAGAAACTCCAGATCGTCGAGATCCTGTGGAACATCGTGTTCGCAGATGGGCGGATGGACGACCACGAACACTACCTGATGAGCAAGCTGGTCGGCCTGCTTCGGCTGGAGCACGGCCAGGTGTTTGGTATGAAAGCGAAGATCAAGGCTGCACACGCCAATCGTTGAGCTGATCATTGAGCTGATTGGGGGTCGCCGATCTGGCGATTTGCTACGGGATGAGTGGGTGTTCACCAGGCCGTGTCATGGCGATGTGAAAAAAAGTCAGACCTACATATGTCTGTTGAGAAGCCTCAAAGAGGACGCTGGTGTGACGGCTGGGTCCATTTTACGAATGACATCATGTTGGTTTGTAGTAGATTCGTCGATGCAGACAAGGACGATTCGTCTACTCTTGTGGTTCGAAGCGACTCTTATGCGAAATCGACTCAAAACATTCCCCGTTCTCTCGTCATATGTCCCCGGAGACGAAGATGAAACGCTTTCCCCTCCTGCTCCTGACCGTCGGCATTTTTGCCTGTGACACAGCTGAAGACGTCACGCTTGACCCGACCGGTGATAATGACGGCGACGGTTACACTGCCGCAGTGGACTGTGACGACCAGGACGCGAACACCTACCCCAGCGCGGTTGAGTTGTGCGACGGTGTCGACAACAACTGCGACAGTCTTGTCGACAACGACCCCATCAACGGCGAGATGTACTTCATCGACTTTGATGGCGACGGCTTCGGTCATGTCGATGTGACAGAGCGGTTCTGTACCGCCCCGGCGAAGGGCTATGTCACCAACCACACGGACTGTGACGACCTGTCTGCAGAAGCGTACCCAGGCGGCACCGAAACCTGCGACGGCATCGACAACAACTGTGACGGTTCCATCGACAACAACGCGCCCGACACCGTCATGTTCTACTTCGACGGCGACGGCGACGGCTTCGGCGACGACGGGGTGACCACCCGCGCCTGCCTCGCCCCGGACAGCTACGTCTCGATCGGCGGCGACTGTGACGACACCGACGTCCTGATTCACCCGCAGTCGGTCTGGTACCCGGACGCCGATAACGACGGCTTCGGCGAAGACATCCGCCCGATCGTCGGCTGCCAGGGGCCCCGTCTGCACGTCCTCAACGCGGACGACTGCAACGACGCGGACCCGTTCATCCACCCCGACGCGGAAGAGATCTGCAACAACATCGACGACAACTGCGACGGCGAGCTTCCCCCGTCTGACGCCGACTTTGACGGGGACGGCCAGCCCCTGTGCGCCGGCGACTGCGCCGACGATGAGCCGACCACCTTCTCGGGCGCGGAAGAGATCTGCGACGACGGTCTGGACAACGACTGCAACAGCGTCGTCGACAACAACTGCCCCACCGATGTCAACGATGCGGACGTCTTCATCAACGGTGAGAAGTCCTACGACTATATGTACTATGCGCTCGACGCCGACGGCGACATCAACGGCGACGGGTACAACGACGTGGCGACCGGCGCCTACGCCGCCGACGCATCGGGTGGCTCCAACCAGGGCAAGGCCTACATCTTCTATGGGCCGCTCTCCAGCGGGGAATCCATCTCCGGTGCTGACGCGGACGTGATCATCACCGGCCAGTCGAACACCGAGTACCTCGGCTACGAAGTCGCCATGGGCGGTGACATCAACGGTGACGGCTACGGGGACTTCATCGTCTCGGCCCCCTACAACCGCGACAACTACACCTACGCTGGCGCCGCATACATCTTCTACGGCCCCCTCAGCGGTGAGATCAGCGCCAGTGAGGCGGACGCCGTCGTCTACGGTCGGAACAGCTACGCCTACACCGGCCAGTACTATCTGGACATCGAAGACCTCAACAATGACGGCGTCGCGGAAGCGATCATCGGCGCCAACCGGGACTCCAGCTCGGCCACTTATGGCGGCCGGATCTCAGCGTTCGAGTCTCCGTCCGGCGAATATGAGATCAACGAAGGCGACATCATGTTCCGTGGGTCCGGCACCTACGACTATGTCGGCTACGACGGCGAAGCGAAGGACCTCAACGGCGACGGGTTCATGGACTTCATGTTCGCGGCCCCCTACTACTACTACAAGGACTCCGCATTCGCCGTGTATGGCCCGATCAGCTCCGGTGACGAATTCACCGCGTCGTCTGGCTACGACGTTCGCTTCACCGGCAACCGCTCCGGCGTCGGCGCTCAGCTCGAAGCGGGCGACGTCAACGGCGACGGCTACGTCGACTTCGTCCTGTGCAACGACTACTACTCCGACGGCGTGAACTACGCCGGCGCAGTCACGGTGCACTACGGTCCGGTCACGGCCGGCAGCGACTTTGACGTCACCGAAGACTACGACTTCCGCTACATTGAGACGACCTCCTACAACTACATGGGCCGGTACTACAACTCTGAGATGGAAGTCGAAGACGTCAACGCCGACGGCATCGATGACCTCTTCGTCACCTCGGCGTACAACGACACCATCTCCTCAAACAGCGGCGCAGGCTTCCTGGTCTATGGCCCGCTCACCGGTGAAATGGACACCGACACCTACGATAAGGGCCTCTTCAACCTCAGCGGGAGCTACACCTACACCGGCCGCTCCAACGCGATCGGCGATGTCGATGACGACGGCCTGCTCGACGTCCTCATCGCGGACAACGGCTCAGGCTACACCGGCACCACCTACGTCTTCTTCAACTCCAGCCTGTAAGAAGCCCCTTCGACGCACTCGCCCCCCGGTGCCATCGCATCGGGGGGTATTGGTTCCCCCCGACCGATGATGCACTCCGACCCCATCCAGAACGCCGCGCGAACGCGCAAGCAAAATCAGGCGTTTCAGAGCATGCAGCTGATGGCCATCGCCGGCGCGGTCGTCGCGCCGCTCACCGATCAGCGCAACCCGAACCTGGACGGGGACACGTTTGGTGCTGCGTTTGGCATGTGCTTCATCGGGCTCTTCCTGTTGGGCAGCCTCGCAGCCCGTATCCAATCTGCGGCCTGGGTCCTGCTAACCGTCGGCTTGATCGCCGCAATGGGCCTGCTGACCCCGATCGGCGCCGTGGGCGGGTTTGGAAACGCCTGCGTCGGCGCCATTCTGGGGGGAACGCTGACCCTGGTGTTCACCCGGGGCCCCATCCGCGCAGAAGACCAGGCTGCGTTGTGCCGAATCAGCGATGACGCGGAGCTGCCTAGAAAGAACCGCCCTGGGTGACCCGGGCGGTGCGCTCATTCAGATGAAGCAGACGCCGCAGCATCCGGTGATTCGGTCGCAGCTTCGACGCTCGCGAGCCGTTGTTCGATGGATTGAAGCTGATCGCGAAGCGCCAGGCGCGACTCGACCGCTTCGATGCGCGCTTGGACCACTTCCTTCTCAAGGCGCGCAATGTGCTCCTGAAGGACGTAGCGTTCATTGTTTTGTTGGGAGAGAAGTGCCTGGAGTCGATCGGTGATGCGCGCGAGGCGCGTCAGATCAGTACGCGACGGCAGGTGCATCTGCTGTAACGTCGCGTCGACCAGCAGCTCATACCGATCTCGCACTTGCGCAGGTGGCTGCGGGAGGTTGAGGGCCTGCTGCCACCATTGCGCCATATTGGCCTGCCACTGGGTAAAGAGCGGATCGGGATCTGCCATGCCGTCGACTCCAGGCGTGAGCGTTACTTCTTCGTCGTCTTCGACGACGTCTCCGGGGTGAACGCGGCAAGCATGGTGTTCTGTGCGGACATCATCGCGTCCATCGTCATCTTCATACCGTTGAACGACATCGTCATCATCAGATCCGTCTGATCACGCATCTGCTTCTGCGCAGCCGTCATCTGCTGAAGCTGCCAATCCACAACACGTTGGTTGAAATCCACCATCTGCTTGCCACGTTCATAGATCATCTCGTCCTCCGGGATGGCCCAGCAGCCGTTCTGCCGCTGACACAGACAATATACCCACCCTGTTGCAACGCAACAAGATCCTTTTGTGCGTTGCAGCAAAAAGCATCGCCCCCGAGACGCTCCCGAACCGATATAGTCGGCTCATGCGCATCATCAAAAAGTACAGCAATCGCCGACTGTACGACACGACGACCTCGTCGTACATCAACCTCGATGACCTCGCCACGCTCATTCGCGCCGGTGAGTCCGTCCAGATCCTCGATGCGAAGTCCAGCCAGGACCTCACCCGATCCATCCTGTTTCAGGTGCTCATCGACTCACAGCAGACCCTTGAGCTGCTGCCCGTCCCGTTGCTGCACCGCATGATTCGAATGAGCGCGCCCGCTCAGCCGATGGTCTCGGTCATGCAGAAACAGCTTGTCGCTGGGTTCGTGATGCTGGACAAGCAATTCGAAGCCCTTGAAAAACAACTTCAATGGCTCACCCCCCCCTCGCATCGACCCCACACCTCATCCTCGTCTCCGCCGCCCGTCAGCGAGTCGCCACCTCCAGATGACCACGACGAGCTCAGCCACTTGCGTGACCGGCTCGCCGCTCTGGAAGCACGGCTCGAAAAAGACCCCTGATGCTCAGCCCCTGCCCATGACATAGCGGCCGGGTGCGTCCTCGATCACATCGAGCTTGCCGTCACCCGGGAACCGCGCCTTGACCTTCCGGCCGCTTCGCTTGGACAGCCAGCCCGCCCAATGCGGCCACCACGAGCCCTCTTTCTGCGCCGACGCGGCCAGCCAGGCGTCCGGATCCGCCGGGTTCGTCTTCGCAGTGTTGATCCGATAGCCGTACTTGTTCTTCGACGGTGGGTTGACCACTCCCGCGATGTGACCGGAGCCCCCCAGGACAAACGCCACCGGTCCCTGGTAGAGCTGTGTTGCCTTGTATGTGCTCTTCCAGGGCGCGATGTGATCCTGCTCTGTCGAGACGATCATCGTCGGGATCTCGATGGTGCGTAAGTCGATGGGCACGCCGTCCAGGGTCAGGCCGCCGGGCTCGACCAGGCGGTTGTGCTGATACATGTTCCGCAGGTAGAAGCTGTGCATCTTCGCGGGCATGTTCGTCGAGTCTTCGTTCCAGTACAGCAGATCGAACGGCGTCGGCGAGCGCCCGAGCAGGTACTGATCGACCACATACGACCACAGCAGATCGTTCTCTCGCAGCCGGCGGAAGCTGTCGCCCATCTCCCGGGCGTCCAGATAGCCCCGCTCCATCATCTTCTGCTCGAGGCGGTCGAGCTGGGCGGGGCTGGTGAAGACCTTGATCTCGCCGGCGTCTTCGAAGTCGACCAGCGAGGTGAAGTAGGTCACGCTCTTGACCCGCTCGTCTCCTTTGGACTTCAGATAGGCCAGGGTGCTCGCGGTCAGGGTGCCGCCGATGCAGTAGCCGATGAGGTTGACCTCAGACTGACCGGTGGCGTCGGCGATGGCGTCGAGGGCCCGGATCGGACCTTCAAGCATGTAGTCTTCGAAGCCCTTGTCCTTGTGCCGCTCGTCGGGGTTGACCCAGGAGATGATGAAGACCGTGAAGCCCCGCTCGACGGCAAAGCGGATGAACGAGTTCTTCGCGCGAAGATCCAGGATGTAATACTTGTTGATCCAGGGCGGAATGATCAGCAGGGGCCGCTTGTAGACCTCACTGGTCGCCGGAGTGTACTGAATCAGCTGCATCATCGTGTTCTCGTAGACCACTTTGCCCGGCGTCGTCGCCAGGTCGTCGCCGACGGTGAAGGCGTCCCGGCTCATCCTGGGCCGCAGCTGCCCACCGTTCTCTTCGAGGTCCCGCAACAGGTTCTCGAAGCCCTCGATGAGGTTCTCCCCGCGGCGCTCGATGGTCTCGTTGAGGACCACCGGGTTGGTCATCACGAAGTTGCTCGGCGAGAACCCCGAGAGGATCTGGCGGGTCGCAAAAGACAGCCGCTGCCGATCGGCCGGATCGAGCGTCTCATCTTCATCGACCAGGCCCTGCATGAACCGGCTGGTCAGCAGGTACGACTGCTTGATGAAGTCGAAGATCGCGGCCTCAGTCCACATCGGATCGCGGAACCGGCGGTCGCTCCGGGGAGGGGCGATGACCGGCTCAGGCTTTAAACCCATCGTCCGGGCCGCGGCGCTCATCCACAGCTGGGTCACGTCCTGAAGGAAGCGACGCTGCGGCGCGAAGAGCGCCTCCGGGTTCTGAAGCCAGCTCATCGACAGCTGCTGCAGCGGCGCCGTCAGCTCCATCTCGTCCATTTCGACCGCGCCAGGCTTCATGTTTCTGGCCACGAAGTCGGCGAACAGACGCTGGCTGCGGGCGGTCAGGTCGACCATCCGAGCGGTCATATCGTTGGTGTCAGAGTTCATCTTGGTGGGCTCCACGCAAAGACGGCCCCGAAGGGCCCGCTCGGTCAGTACATGTGCTGGCCGCCGTTAATCGAAAGGGTCGATCCGGTGACAAAGGCGGTGTCATCACTGCTCAAGGACAGCACCCCCCGCGCGATCTCCGCCGCTTTACCCAGCCAGCAGACCGGGATCTTCTTCACGATCTTCTTGAAGATGGGTTCTGGCACAGCAGCGACCATGTCCGTGTTGATATAGCCCGGTGCGATCGCGCGCGCCGTCTTGGAGTTCCTGGCGTTCATCAGTGTCTCTCCTGAATGCTCAGCGGTCTCGCTCAACGCATATGGCGATGCCCATGCCGCCGCCGATGCAGAGGGTGGCCAGGCCGCGGCGCGCGTCCCGACGGGTCATTTCGTAGAGCAGGGTGGTGAAGATGCGGGTCACGATCAACCAGAAGCCATCCGGATCCTGCATCGCGCGCATCCACGCCTGTCGATATTCATCAATACTGGAGATCGGGCTGTTCGAACCCTCTGAAATGGTCGCGGGGACAGGATAGGTCTTCGAGGCCATCGGGTGCTCCCTGGCTGGTGAGTTGGCGTCACCCAGCGCAACAATAAACCACTCAACAACTCTGTTCACAGGCCAATCATCTACTTTGCGAAACGATTTTCAACAAATTCGATTCCACAGGATCGCGGTTACACCGAACGTTTTATCGTGTCTGCGTGTTCTTAAGCGAGCCCTGTGGGATTTCACCCAACCGCCAACCCGATCGCCCCTGGCCCTGCCGTCTCGAAGAACGCATTTCGCTCTACAGCGCCCTCACACAGGGCTTCCATCATGGCCCGCGCGCCGTCCTGGGCGCGCTCCTGGATGGTGGCTTGAGAGAAGTCGGACAGCCCGGTCTTGAACCGCATCAAGGAGACATCGACGGTCACCGGCTGAATCCAGATCGGCGCGCCCCGTCCGCCACGTCGCACACGCAGCCCTTCCACCAGCATCTGGTGGTGTTCGGCCACGTCAATCGGCTGCGCGTCTCGGAGTGCGCGCTGCGGAGCGGTCCAGCGGCTGCACAGGTCGACCGCCAACACCCATGTCGGCCGGTCATCCTCCAGCGACAGCGCGCCATCGATGGGCGAGCCGTCGACCGAGCCGCCGTCGATATACAGCTCATCATCGGTCAGGCGCACCCCTGAGAAGCCTGGCGACAGCGCGCCCGACGCTTCGACATGATCCAGGCTGAGCGCCCCGTGTTGGTTGTCGAAGAAGTGGAGCCGTCCATCTCGACGTCGCACTGCACCGATGGAGACACCAGGAGCGTCGGATGAGTTGAGATACTGCCAGTCGATCAGCCGCCGCAGGGTCCGCCGCATCGGAGCCAGCGAATAGAGCCCCCTCTGCTTCATCGACAGGTTGGGGGTGAAAAAGCCGGGTTGTCCAAAGAGCGCGGCTTGAGAGACCGCCTGAAGGTTCAACCAGGAGCGCATCGGTCCGACCAGACCGCGATACCAACCGGTTCCGGGCCAGCTTATGGTGCGCCAGAAGGTCTCCATCGCACGGAGACGCTGCGTTGGTCGGTTTCCAGCGATCAGCGCAGCGTTTACCGCGCCGATAGAGATCCCGGCGACCACATCAGGCTGAAGCCCATGCTCGACCATGGCCCGGAACGCGCCGAGCTGGGTCGCGCCCAGCGCTCCGCCGCCCTGAAGAGAGAGGACCAGACGGGGAGCAGTCAAGCGGTCTCCTGGAGAAGCGGAACGGCCCGCAACGTGTCTGGCTCTGAACGCTGCCCCACCGTCCAGCCGAGCACTGTCGGCTTGAAGAAGGCCAACACGCCCATCCACACCCACCACGCCTTCTCAAGCTTCGTGGTGATGGTTCGCCCGTGCATCGGATCGCTGCCGTGGTGGCGCCGCAAGCGGACGCCGATGCCGCCATAGACCCGACTGGCGATGAGGATGGCCAGCCGGGCCCGCCAGGGGATGAACCGCATCCCCTCCTCCGCAAACTGGTAGTGCTCATCGGCGAGATCGAGCATGCCATCGACCACACCGGCCAGCCGCTTGCGATCGACGGTCTCATCGAGGATGTCCTGCGGCGACAGCCCGGCCGCAGCCAACCGAGAGGCAGGCAGATACACCCGGTCCCGGCGCGCGTCTTCGAGCACATCCCGGCAGATGTTGGTGATCTGCATGGCGACGCCCAGGCTGATCGCATACGGCCAGGCGTCCCGTGCGCTGACGCCGAGCACCCCACACATCATCAACCCGACCGTGCCCGCGACCTGGTAACAGTACAGGATAAACGCATCATCATCAGAGATGCGAACCGCTTCGAGATCCGAGCCGACGCCAGCGACCAGATCTTCTGCGACCTGCAGCGGGATATCCCGACGGGTGGCGATGGTGCGATAGGCGGAGACCGCCGGCTCTTCCGGAGCCGGCGACGCAAGGTCCGCGCTGAGGTCGTTGAGCCCCGATCGTGCAGTCTGGAGATCGGGCGCTTCATCTGCGGTGTCATCCACCAATCGGCAGAAGGCATACACCACCGCCGCTTCGTCCGCCGCCTGCTCAGGCAAAAACCGGGCCGCGAGCTGGAAAGAGCGGGCG
The DNA here is from genome assembly GCA_038520555.1 of Myxococcota bacterium. GTDB lineage: Bacteria > Myxococcota_A > UBA796 > UBA796 > UBA796 > JBCBLB01. The sequence goes on from JBCBLB010000040.1 coordinate 11,689, forward strand.
TGATGGGCCATGACAGCCCGGCTGGCTTCGATCGGGAGTGAAGGTTCCGGCACCGCGCTCATATCTCACGCCCACAGATGGCGGATCGGCGCGATCGCCAGCGCGGAGAGCTGGCGGGCGACGGCGTGAAGCTCCGGGTACAGCCGCAGCAGCGTCGAGTCCTCGACCTGCGCAGCGAGCTGGCGGATGCGAAGCAGAACATCACCGAGGGCGCCGCTCTCGCGGAAACGCGCGATGGCGTCTTCGATCTCTACCTGGGGTGTCCCATCACGGGGCGCACGGAGCAGCGAGACCATCCATGACTGATCTTCAGGGCAGCGCTCGAGGTGAGCGATGACCAGCGCGCTGACCTTGCCCTCGCGGAGATCGGCGCCCGGAAGCTCGCGGCCCTTGTCGCCGTACAGGTCGAGCACGTCGTCCTGAAGCTGGAACAAAACCCCCAGCGGAAGGAACGCGTCACCGAGCTGCTCGGCGAGTTCTGGCTGGCCACCCGTGAGCAGCGCTGCGCCCTGAACCGGCAGCGCGAACAAACCGCCGGTCTTGCCTTCCACCACCCGAAGGTAGGCGTCCCAGGTGAAGCTCTCGCTGGAGAGCATGTCGATGTCTTCTACCTGCCCACGGACGATTCGGGTCGCCTGCTCGGCGAGGCACCGCGACATGTGCCAGCGCACCGCGTTCGAGGAACCCGCGCTGTCCAGGGCAAGGAACGGAAGCATCAGCAACAGGTCGCCGGCGTTGATCGCCTGCGCGGAGCCATGGCGGACCCAGGTCGTCGACTGGCCCCGGCGCATCCGGTCGCCGTCCTGGATGTCGTCGTGGATGAGTGTTGCGTTGTGGAGAAGCTCAACCGCGGCGGCCCAGCCCAGACCATCACGGCGACGGCCGCCGAGGGCCGCCGTCGCACACAGCGCCAGCCGCGCGCGGATGCGCTTGCCGCCTGTCGCCAGGTGCTCCTGCACCATCACGCCGCTGCGTTCGAGTCGATCGCCGGCCGCCAGCGAACGCATCATCCGCTCGACATCCTCCAGGTCTGCGCTGGAACGAAGCGAGGTCGGCGGTTCGACGGTCTGTCGAAGAAGGACGAGTTTGGGGTGCATCAGAGAAGCTCCTGCCAAATCACGCGCGCATCATGCCCCGCAAGAGGGTGATCCCCCTGCGTGAGGCGCCCGCAGACAGAAGCATCCGCTGCGTGGACATGCGTGCGTTGAGGAAAAGGGAAGACATCGCCTTCGCGATACCGGTTGGCGGGAGGGTAGCCGAGAGATACCCATGCCAAAGCTCCGGTCGCATCGCGAAGAACGCCTGAAAGAACTGCTGGAGCTGTGCGGCGCTCAGCGCGCACAGCATGTCCGCGCCGAAGCCATACAGCTCCCACTGGCGCTGCCGATCCTGCGGCCAGAGCGTCGCCCAGGCCGCTTGTGAGGTCGTGGTCAGATCGACGCCGGCGCCAAGGTGCGCCGCCAACGTCTCTGCCAGATGTGGCGCCTGCTGGAGAACACGGCTCACCGAGTACCCAGACGCCGGATGAATCATGCCCGCCGATGCGCCGAACGCAAGGGTCCGCTGACCGATCACCGGACGCGCACCGATCATCCGGATCACACAGCGCTCCTCTTCCTCAACGGATGCCACCGACAAGCCCACATCCCGCATCCGAACCTGCAAGCGGGCCCGAAGCTCGTCCATACCGATCATCGGGCGTTGGATCAGGACCGTCTCTTCGACGAAGACATGATCCGGCCCCATCGGCATCACATAGAGGAACGTCGGCCGGCGACGCCAGCCCCGATTCGCGCCAGACGGCACACGGAAGTCCATCAGGACCATCTCATCATCCGACCAGGGGTGACCGCCCCGAACCCGCAACAGCTGACCGTAGGCCGTTTGCCATGCGTCAGACCAACCACCCGATTTCCGAAGAAAGTTTTTGCTGTGTCCGGTGGCATCTACAACGATTCGCGCACACAGATTGTCACCCTTTGTCAGCGCCACGACACTGTGCGTCGACATATGGTCGACGCTGCGGACTGTGCCGCGGCGCAACCGAACACCGACCGCATCCACCTTTGCATGAACCATATCCTGGAGCTTCGGGGTGTTGATGCGCGCGTAGGAGCGTCGGAGATCCTGGCGTTTGGGAGTGTATGCCAGCGGGTTGGACCACGTCCTGTCAACACATGTCTCAAATTCCGAGCCGTGTAGCTCGTCTTCCCACGTTCCGAAGTTCTGCTTCCAGCGGGCGTCTGGGTCAGGTGCGACCACGCAGACGCTCAATCCGTGCTCGCCACACGCGGCGGCAAGCGTTAAGGCAGCAGGTCCTGAGCCGATTATGAGTATGTCGTTCATGGTAGAGTGAGCCACGCGTTCGGGTCTGCTCAATAAGTACAAGGTTTGTAGACGGTCGCAAGTCTCATGGATAGGCTTTGTACACACTTTCTGAAGAAAATCTCCTCCTCATCGGACCCCGGGTGCTAAAATTATTTCTCTCACCCAAGCCAATCTAAAGGTCGACCCCGAAATCCTACGTCAGCCCGGTGGATTCCTTTGGTGGTACTTCGATCTTGTTGATGAAAACGGACAGGGACTGGTCCTCATCTGGGCCTATGGCCTCCCCTTCCTTCCCGGTCTTGCCTCGGCTGCACGCAACGGTCAGCCGCTGATGCCGATCGATCGCCCCTCCCTCAACGTCGTCTTCTACGCCAACGGGCGTCCTGAGATGTACCTCCTCCAGGAATATGACCCCGCAGACGTTTCGTGGAAGCACCTCGAATGGAAAATGGGCGAAAATCAGATGAAGGCGGCTGTCGATCCGGACCGCCAGCGGCTGTCGGTTCAGGTCGACCTCAACTGCCCTGTCCCTGGCACAAACCACCGCCTCACCGGGCAGCTCTCGATCGACGGGCCGCTCCGGAAAGGCGGCGACGACGAAGGTCGTGACCCGAATCATGAGTGGGCTCCCCTCACCGTCGTCGCCCGTGGGACGGCAGACCTCCGATGCGGCCGACAGGCCTTCTCCATCGACGGGCGGGCCTACCATGATCGAAACATCGGCCGGCGCCCGCTTCACGATCTGGGCATCGACCGGTGGTGGTGGGGACGGCTCGCGTTCCCGGACCGGGAATTCATCTTTTATTACCTGCTGCCCCATGAGAAGGGCGCCCCGCCACGTAGCGTCTCGCTGTCCATCGACGCGGGTGGGGATGTTCGCTGGGCTGAAGACGCCGCCGTTGAGATCCGGGGCCGCCGGTGGAGCCCCTACGGGCTGTGGTGGCCGACGAAAATGCGGGTCAACGATCCCGAGCACCGCCCGGTCGATGTTGATTTTTCAGCGGTCGTTGATGACGGACCGTTCTATCACCGCTACCTGATCCGCGGCCGGTGTGGCCGCGAAGACGCGCGTGGTGTGGCAGAGCTGGTCGTCCCCGATCGGGTCGATCAGGACTGGATGCGACCGCTCGTGCGGATGCGCGTCCACCACACCCACAGCGCGAATTCGTTCTTTTTGCCCCTGTTCAGCGGGCCGCGGCGGGGACGCCTCGGACGCCTGCTGTCCTTCGGCCGCCCATAACCCCGTTGCCCCTTGAGACTGATGACCGACTGGCTCCCATGGCTGTTGCTGTCCGCCCCCGCCGTGTTGCCCGCCGGGCTCACAATGCTCAACCTGTTCACCTGGGCCCGGGGACGGCCCGGCGCCCGCTTCAACGGTGACGTCTCGGTCCTCATCCCCGCCCGGAATGAAGAGCAGACCATCGAGCAGTGCGTCCGCTCGGCCCTCGCCAGCACACACCCTCTCCTCGAAGTCGTCGTCTTCGACGACGCCAGCGACGACGCCACCCCGGACATCCTCGCCCGCATCGCCGAAGAAGATGAGCGCCTCCGGATCGTGAAGGGCACCGGGCTCCCGGAAGGCTGGGTGGGCAAACCCCATGCCTGCCACCAGCTCGCCAGACATGCCCGCGGAACCCTGCTCGTCTTCATCGACGCAGACACCGCGCTTGAGCCCGAAGGCGTCGAACGCATCGCATCTCTGATTGAAGACTGTGACCTGCTCACCGCTGTCCCCAGACAGATCACGATCACCCCTCCCGAACAGATCGTGCTCCCCCTGCTGCACCTCACCTACACCGCGTGGCTTCCGCTGCCGCTGATTCACCTCACCCAGGATCCCCGGGTGCTCGCCGCCAACGGACAGATCCTTGCTGTCCGGCGAAGCGCATATGACATGATCGGCGGCTTCGCGTCTGTCAAGACCGAAGTGGTCGATGATATGGCCTTCTGCAGACGGATGAAGTCCGCCGGCGGCCGTGTCCGATTCGCCGACGGATACCAAATCTCTTCCTGCCGAATGTATACTTCCACCCAGGAGATCTGGGAAGGCTTCTCCAAAAACCTCTATGAAGGCATCGGAGAGAGCCCCTTCGCTCTGCTCGGGGTGGTGGCGCTGTACTCGCTGGCCTTCATCGTGCCCTACATCGCTCTGTTCTTCGCGATCGACGCTGGCGCTGCTGCGGCGTGGACCGCCGCTGCCGCGGTCGGCGTCGGGGCGAACCTGCTCACCCGCGGCGCGCTGGCCGGACGCTATGGGCACTCCCTCCTCAGCGTCATCGCTCATCCCATCGCGGTCATGTTCCTCCTCGCCCTGGCGGTCAACTCGTTCTTGTGGAGTCGACGTGGCCAGATCCGATGGCGTGGGCGGGTCTATGCGGCCCGCGGTGAGCGGTGATGGACGCCCCCGCGCCGAAGACCAGCCGCCTGGAGTGGTTCGTCCCGATGGGCATCTGGTACGCCAGAAGCCGCCTCAAACGATCAATGGACGGGGTCTTCGTCTCTGGACTCGGGGCGGCGCGGCGGCACACCCTCGACCGGGGCATCCTGTTCGCCTCCAATCATGTCTCCTGGTGGGATCCGTTCCTGATCATCGCCCTCAATGATGCGCTGGGGACCTCCGGCTATGCCCTGATGGACGCCCAGAACCTTGAGAAGCTGCCGTTCTTCGGCTGGCTGGGCGCCATCCCCATCGACCGGTCCTCTCCAGGCCGCTCCCGCTCGGGGCTGAAGACCGCTGCCGCCCTGCTCCGCCCGCCGAAGCAGATCGTCTGGCTGTTTCCACAGGGCCGACAGCGGCCGTCATGGGTGCGCCCGCTGGACCTCAAGCCCGGCGTCCGGCTGCTCGCGCGGCTGAGCGAGGCGCCGGTGATGCCGGTGTCGCTGACCTATGCGTACCGGGACGCCGAGCAGCCCTCGGTCATGGTGTCCTTCGGCGAGCCGCTGGACCCGAAGCGGCGCGATCTTGTTGCTGCCCTCGAAGACGCCATTATCCAGGGATTGGAGCGCAATGACGCGTTCCTCGAAGGGCAGGCCGACTTCGACGCCCTGATCGCGCCGCAGAAGGCGCAGCAGCAGGACAGCATCGGCGCCCGGATCCTCACCCTGATCGGCAGGAGCACAAACCGATGACCCACGCCATCATCGTCGGCGCAGGCCTGGGCGGGCTGTCCGCAGCCATCGAACTCGCCGCCCGCGGCGCCGATGTCACGGTCTTCGAAGCCGCCGGCAGCCCCGGCGGAAAAGCCGGCACGGTGATTCTCGACGGGGTCGAAGTCGACACCGGGCCCAGCGTCCTCACCATGCCCGACGTCGTCGATGCCCTCCTCAAGCGCGGCGGACGATCGCTCGGAGATGCCGTCATCCTCCGCGAGCCTCAGCCCGCCTTCCGGTACATCTACCCCGACGGCGCCGTCGTCGACGTGGACATCTCCCCAGAGGCCACCCTCGCCAACGTCCAGGATGCCCTGGGCAGCGACGCGCGCGCCGAGCTGGAGCGGTTCCTCGCGTACAGCAAGCGCATCTGGGATGCCTCCGCACCTCACTTCGTCTATGGTCCGGCCCCAAGCTTCGCCGGGGTCCTCTCGCTGGGCATCCAGGCCCTCACCAAGCTCACCCGGATCGATCCGCTCCGGAGCATGAAGCGTGCGATCGACGCCCAGATCCGCTCGCCTCACCTGCGGAAGCTGCTCGCCCGGTATGCGACCTACAACGGCTCGGATGTTCGCTCCGCGCCCGCCACGCTCAACTGCATCGCCCATGTCGAGCTCGCCCTCGGTGGCTTCGGTGTCGAAGGCGGGATGTCCCAGATCGTGCGCGCCCTGGTCGCGGTCGCCGAAGAACTGGGCGCCACCTTCCACTACAACGCTCCGGTCTCCGAGCTTGTGCTCTCCGGGCGCCGTGTGACGGGCGTCGTCGTCGATGGCAGGCCCCACACAGCGGATGTGGTGGTCGCCAACGCCGACCCCGCCCTGGTGATGGACACGCTGCTGCCCAGCGGCACCCGCCATGGGCTGCACCGGCCGACCGGCTCGATGTCGGGGTGGAACGGCATTTTGCGGGCGCGGCGCAGGACCGGCGATGACGCCCGGGTCGCCCACACTGTGTATTTCTGTGAAGACTACGACCAGGAATTCGCCGACATCTTCGATCGGGACCGGCCGCCGAAGTCCCCCACCGTCTACGTCTGCGCCCAGGAGCGAAACCACAACCGGCGCGGATGGGCCGATGAAGAGCCTGTCTTCGTGATGGCCAACGCGCCCCCGGAGCCGCTCGACGGCCCCCGGCCACAGTCGGTCTGGTCGGAGCTGTCCGACACCGTCATGACACGGCTTTTGGAGAGCGGGCTGCGCGATGAAGCCGATCGCCTCGCATGGCAGCGCACCCCGAGCGAGCTGGCCGCCCGGTTCCCCGGCAGCCGGGGCAGCATCTATGGGGGCGCCTCGAACGACATGTTCGCCGCCTTCCGCCGGCCGCCCAACCGGATCTCCGGCGTACCGGGGCTGTATATGGCCTCTGGCGGCGCCCACCCCGGCGGCGGGATGCCGCTGGCGATGCTCTCTGGGCAGGCCGCCGCCGAAGCCATCGCCGCCGATCACAACCTCGCCCAACGGAGCGCATAATGGCGGAGATGACCCGCTCCCCGGCAGACGCCCGCCGTGGCCTGGGGGTCGCTGCCCTCATCCTCACCAGCTGGGCGATCAGCGTCGGATGGCTCATCGTCACCCCGATCGCCGCCCTTCCCATCTGGGCTGTGCCGCTGCTGATGGTGTGGATGACCTTCCTGTATACCGGGCTGTTCATCACCGCGCACGACGCGATGCACGGCACCGTCGCCCCACGATACCCCGCCCTGAACGACGCCGTCGGCGCCATCGCCGTAGGGGTGTATGCCGCGTTCCGCTTCAAGACGCTTCGGGCCGCGCACGTCCTCCACCATCGGCATGCGGGAACCCCCAACCAGGACCCCGATTTTCACGACGGAAGACGAACCGGATTGGTCGCGTGGTATCTGACCTTCCTCGTGAAATACGTCGCCTGGCCGCAGATCGCCATCATGGCCATCGCGTTCAACGTGCTGCAGCATCTGCTGGGCTTCAGCGCCGTCAACCTCGTCCTGTTCTGGGTCGTGCCCTCGCTGCTGAGCACCCTGCAGCTGTTCATCGTCGGCACCTATCTGCCTCACCGCGAAGGCGACGGCCACGATAATGCCCACCATGCACGCAGCCTGGACCTGCCGCGGTGGCTGTCTCTGCTGGCCTGCTACCACTTCGGGTATCACCTGGAGCATCATGCGCGTCCGGGCGTACCCTGGTGGCGGCTGCCGCAAGCCCGCGCAGCCCTCAGCGGCGGGTCTCGCGACGTCGGATGAACACCCCCAAAAGGGCCACAACGGCGGGGAACAGCCGGGCCGTGGGGATAAAGATGGGTCCGCCGACCACGCAGCCGCCCGTCGACTCGTCGCATCCCATGCCCGCGTCTGCGTCCGCGCACCCCAGCGCCTCTTCGATGTCGAACTCGAAGCCGACGCCCCCCTCACAGCCGACGTCTGAAGCAGAGCAGCCTGGAAGCTCGATGGGTTCGATGTTCTCCGTCTCGATCAGCAGGTAGCCCCCCTGCCATGCGCCGTCTTCGGTGGGCTGCCAGATGATGTCCGACAGCTCCGCCCCGAGCAGATACGGCAACGTCACCGTGGGCAGCAGATCGTCGGGGAGGAAGGTTCGGAGGGCGAGGTTGACGAAGCCCGGCAGCCCCGCGCTGTACCCCGGCGACAGCAGCTCGCTGTACGCTTCTGTATAGCCGAGCGCGCCGTCATCGATCACCAGCTCCGTGGCGAGCACGCTGTCCACCAGCGAGATCCCCACCCCGATCTCCCCATCGATGTCGACGCGCAGAAGCCGGGCCTGCCGGGCATCCAGCGCCGCATACAGCTCCAGGCCGAGCCGCTCGACCTGCACCGCCAGCGGCGGCTGATCGTCAGAGAACGTCACGATCGGGGCAACATCGGGGCGGATGGAGATGATGGCGGGCTCATCTTCGCCGACCAGCCCGACCAGCTCCTCACCGAAGAAGGTCCCGACCAGGGCGGTGTTCAGCGGCGCGCCGTTGAAGTCTTCCAGCTCCAGACACAACGCGCCGCTTCCCCACACCGACCACAGCAGGTGATCGACGAAGTCACGCCCAACGAACAGCCCTGCGTCATAGCGCAGGCTGCTTCCAGAGGCCTGTTCGGAGAAGGTCGGCCAGCCCGCGCCCTGTAGGTCTGGCCCGGCCGAGGTGTCGACGCAGTCTGCGCTGTCCCCGGCGATGATGTCGGAGCCCAGGCCGATGATCAGGCCCGCCTCGGAGATCTCCAGACGAGACGGGAACAGCGACAGCCCCAGCGATGCGCCCGGCAGCAGCTCAAATTCGGTGTCCAACGAGAGGCTGGAGAGCACATCCTCCAGGGTGGTCTCCAGGCTCGCCGGCAGATCGTCGAGGGCCGGCGCGATGCTGTCCACGATCAGATCGCTGATGGCCGAGGGGTTCTGCCCCAGCAGCGTCCCCACTGCGCTGCCCAGGGTGCAGTCGGCCACCGGATTGTTGATGGGGGAGACGAGCAGGGTGAAGGGAGAGACGGTGACGTCGAAGACTCCGTCGACTTCCGTGATCTCGATGGAGAGATCGGCCTGGACGGCGGTGGTTGGGATGGAGAGGGTGCAGGTCTCGTTCAGATCCTCAAGGATCGAGCAGGATCCCTGGACCGTCGCTGCGGCATTGTTGGAGTCCATCGAGCCATACACGGATATCTTCAGGACCCCGTCTTCGCCCCGGATGGCGACGTCGTCGATGTTCAGAAAGATATTGAGGGTCTCAAGGGTGTAGGTCAGCGAGGAGGTGTCGTCGCAGGCGAGGCTGCCGCTGCCTCCCTCGATGGTGAACGAGGGAGGGAGGAGCGACTCCACAATGTCACCGAGCCGTGCGAGCCCCTGATTGGTGACGTGCAGGGCGACGGCTTCCTCGACGGTACCGTCCAGATCGCCTGCGCGAGCTTGAGGGGAGTGTAAGCCCAGGGTCAGGGCAGCAGCCAGGAGCATGACGGGCCCCAGTGGTAGATGGTTTGCAGGGAATATAAGATGTCAGCGGGCGGTCAGCTTCCATACGATCATTCCATGGCGCCGTCCCACACAATCTCGGAGCCTCCTATGCGCATCCTCTTGCCCATCTCGATGTCGCTCGCGCTGCTCGGCTGTCGGAATCAGCCCGGCAAAGAAAACGTCAACACCGACGGCGTCGTCGCGGACAACGAATGGACCGTCCAGCTGGAGCTCAGCCAGGACAGCGTCAGCGCCGGGCTGCCCCTGACATACACCGTCACCGTCCTCGACCCCGATGAGCAACCTGTCACGCTCGACGACTGGGCCCTTACCAGCAGCCTGGAGCCCGATCTCAGCTGGAGCTACACGGAGCTCACTCCCATCGTCGCTGGCGAACACGGCCTCACCCTCAACGCCACCACTGACGATGGCACCGCTCTCGTCGCAGAGGGCACCTTCAACGTCGTGGCCGGGCCGGCCTATGATGTCGACCTTGTCCTCGATGACAACGCCACCCAGGCCGGCGTCGAGATCGGCTTCCGCGTCGAAGCGGTCGATCAGTTCGGCAACGCCGTCGACGTCAGCGGGGCCTCGGTCACCGTGGACTCCGAAGAGATCCTCGTCGACGCGAATTCTTTCTGGAGCACGGTCCCGGGCACGTATGTGGCTACTGCTGCCATCGGGGACTCCGAAGATGTTGAGCTGTTCGTCGTCACCCCTGGCCCCGCCGACTCGATCGCCCTCATCTTCAACACCGCCGTCGAGCTGTATCAGACCGTCACCGCCCGCGTCCGCCTTCAGGACGCCTATGGCAACGACGCCACCGAAGATTGGACCCTCTCCGTTGATGGCGACGGTGAGACCGTGACGTCCTTCCGCAACGTCACCTTCTATGATGAGGGGTTCTACACCGTCACCGCCACCGTCGATGGTCGCGAGCTGTCCGACTCGGTCGGGCCGTTCCTCATCGACTCGACCGGCCCCGAGCTGACCATCTACACCCCCGAACGGGGCGGCTGGAGTGAAGGCCTCCAGGAAGACCTCACCGGAAACGTCTACGATGAGTGGTCACCCGCCCTGAGCCTCTCGGTCAACGGTCGGTCGTTCACCGCCAACAGCGACGGCGACTTCACGGTCCCCCAGGACTATGCGTTCGGCCTCAACGTGCTTGAGACCACCGCCATTGATGGCGACAACAACAGCGCCACCGACACTCGTGCGGTCCTCGCTGGGGGATTCCTTGCCGAAGGCGAGCGGTGCTCTCAGGGGGTGCAGGTGCGGCTGCATGAAGGGACGGGCGGTCTGGACACCCTCGAAGAACTGGGGGAGGGTCTGATTTCCGGCACCGACCTCGACGCCCTGCTTCCCAGCCCGGTCTTCAGCGACTCGGCGCGGAACTGCTTCGACCCTTGTGGTGGACTGTTCGGCGGCTGCCGCGTCTGTGTCACCTGGTACGCCGTCAACCTCTATGTCACCAACCCCCGGATCTCCGGGACCGACATGGACCTTGACCCCCAGTCCAACGGCCGCATCGGCACCCTCTTCGCCGTCAACGACCCCTCGCTCCGGTGGTCGGCCAGCGGCACCGCTGTCGGCATCGGCTACTCCGGCTCCGGCGACATCAGCGCCCGCGACATCACCGTCGACATGGAGGTCGAGCCCTTCGTCGACGGCAGCAACAATATCCAGGCCACGTTGTACAACGTCAACGCCACCGCCAATGGCTTTGACTTCAACTTCAACGGCTTCGGCTGGCTCGAAGATGTGTTTGACTTCTTCGGCGTCGACATCGACGCGCTGATCGCCGAGCCGATGCTCGGCGCCGTCGAAGACATCCTCCGCGATGAGGTGCCCGCCGTCCTCGCCGATGCCCTGCAGGACCTGGAGCTGTCCTTCGACGTCGACCTGTTCGAGAACGTCTTCACCATCGACGCCCTGCCGGAGTTTATCGATGTCGACAACAGCGGCATCACCCTCGCCATGGAGACCGACGTCGCCGCTGGTGAGTGGGTCCGCCCTGACTTCGGCCTGGGCAGCCTGTACGCGGGCTACCAGGGCCCGGAATACACCGGCAGCCCCGGCGCGATCATCGGCATGTCCGATGACTTCCTCAACCAGTTCCTCTACCAGCTCTGGGGCGGCGGCGCCCTCGACCTCCGCCTCGACAGCAGCGAACTCGGCCTGAACGCCTCGGACCTGGAATTCATCCTCGGCGACATCGACAGCCTCACCATCGTCGCCGATCCCCTGCTGCCCCCCGTCGTCGTCCCCGGCGATGGAAACCTCCTCGACCTCCAGATCGGGGACCTGCTGTTGACCTTGTACGCGGATGAAGATGTCTTCATCGAGGTGTACGTCTCCGCCGTCACCGACCTCGACGTCTCTGTTGAGGGGGACCAGACCCTCGCCGCCGCCATCGGTGAAGACATCGAGCTGTACTTCGACGTCATCTACCCCGAGGCGAACACCGTCGGCGCCGCCGACACCGAGGCCCTCCTGGAGGCCATCGTGCCCCTCATCCTCCCCAGCCTCACCGACGCCCTGGGAGCGATCGAGATCCCCTCCATCGAAGGGTTCACCATCTCTACCATCAGCGTCGACGCTGCTGGGCCCGAGAACGGCGTCCTCACCCTCGGCGGCAACCTGACGGCCGACTGAGCCCTCACACCGAAGCGAACACCGCGACGCGTCGCCGGAGCCGCTCCAGCGACGCGCTCTCTTGTTGTTGACGCACCGCCGCGTGCGCCACAATCGCCGACAACCGGGATCGCTCCCCTGCCACCCAGCGCTGCCACACCGCAGACCGACGCGCCATCAGCAGCGGCCCCAGGATCAGCGCTTCCTCACTGTAAACGATAGGTGTATCCACCGGCTCCGCGCACAGGATCGGGTAGATGTATCGGCCTTCCTCGACCAGGACCTCATCCACAAGCCCCCACCCCGTCCGCATCAGATGCGCCCGGACCGCCTCTGTGTCGTTGTTGGGTTGGAGGACCAGCCGACGAAGCCCCAGCTCGGATGGCGCGTCACCGAGGATGCGGGCGATCAGGCCGCCGCCCATCCCGCAGATGCTGACCGTCTCGGCCTCTCCAGGCTGGAGGTGGCTCAACCCATCCGAGAGCCGGGCGTCGAACTGCTCTGCGGACAGGCGATGGGAATGTGCCAACGCACGGGCGTTGTTCAACGGTTTTTCGCGAAGGTCAGAAGCGATGACCCGCGGCACCCGCCCCGACAACAACAGCCACACCGGCAGCTGCCCGTGATCGGTGCCCACATCGGCGAGCGGCCGGCCCGAGAGCACCCGTTCCGCCACCGCCGAGAGCCTGCTGGAGAGCTGGATCCGGGCCATCGGTTATTCCGCTGCCTTCATAGAAACACCGATGCCCAGGTGATCAGACGGCATCGGCCCGCCTGGCGCGATCCGCGTCTGGCCCACCAGCGAGAACCCAGAGAAGCGCACCCCACGCCCCCAGAACCGATCGTACCGTCGGCGGGCGCCCGAACGGCTCCGGTAGGTCATGTACAGCTTGTCTGGGCTGCCGCAGGCCGCCCAGGCGTCGGGCATGGCCTCCACCTCGTCGTCGCGGAGGTTGGTGTCTCCCCCGAACAGGGCCGGTCCCTCACCCATCTGCTCCAGAATCACGGCGGCCTGGGCCTGACGACGCAGGCGCCCCTGAGCGAGGCTCTCCATATGCGCGGTCATCAGCCGCCAGCGAACCCCGTCTTGCTCGGCGTCGACGATCAGCAGCTCCCGCCCCATGTCGCTGTCCAGCTCCAGGCAGGCTTCTGACGTCCGTTTGAGCGGCTTCCGAATCGCGATCAGTTCGTAGTAGCGGCGATGAGGATGAGGGCGGTCCGGCCAACAATCGTAGCCCGCAGCCTGAAGATGCGGCAGCAGATGGGCGACCAGGGTGCGATCGATGA
>JBCBLB010000340.1:0-10369 GCA_038520555.1 Myxococcota bacterium
CCTCACTCTGTTTCAGCAGCTCCTCAACCAGCTGGTCCACGGCGCTGGGGGGCGATTTCTTCGGCTTTCGGGGCATCCTGATCTCCTCGTTGTGGAGGAATTACCAGAATGACGCTCATACACAAAATTTACTACACTCTCACTGAACGTGTTGCGGGGAGCGCAGCTCCCTTCACTCCTCACGTTGTTGAAGCGCGCTTAACAAGATCGGTAACATCAACCGGTCTTTGGGGCGGCCGACCTCTGCTTTGATCTGGATGACCATCGGCAGATCGAGGACGCGGAAGCGCACGTCTCCATCTTGAAGCTCAACCGAAAAGGGAAGCAGATCCTTGTAGGTTCGCCTTCCGATGAGCTCGCACAGGATGTCCAGGTCGCCCATCCTGGTCCTCAGGTTCAGGTGCCCTCTATCCGTCATGTGTTCGATGTTTGGGGACAGCCGCCGCTGTCCGGGATCGGGACGGAAATATGTGCCCAGGCGTCGCAGCACTTGATCGAGCTTCACGACGTTGTCCTGGGTGCGCCTGTGAACGATGTCCAGATCGCGCGTCACGATCGGGGCGCCGTTGAGCACAGCGGCAGCCCGTCGACGACGATAAACCCTACCTTCTCCTTCAAGCGTTCATGGAGGAGCTGTACGCGCTGCTGCGCTCTGATGTTGGGGTCCATGTATTCATTGTAGTGTGCCATCTCTTCCGATGTGTTCTCTGGAGACCTCGGTTCCTCAAAGAGGGTTACGACCAGTCTCCGACGATGCCGGGCTGTGTCACCGGCGTGTCAGCCCACGATAACACAGCCCACACAGGAGCCTGATCGATGAGATACGAGCCGCCGCTTTTCAGGCCTCCCTCCGAGGCGAAGAGCTACATCCTCCAGGCCACGATCGGGTGTTCTTGGAACAACTGTACGTACTGTCACATGTACCGAAGCAAATCGTTCCGGGTCCGGCCGCTCGAAGCGATCCTGGAAGACATTGAGTTGGCGGGGCAGCGGTTCGGCCCTCGGGTGGAGAAGGTCTTTGTGGCCGATGGTGACGCGCTGGTGATGGACGTCTCCGACTGGGTGCCGATTCTGCACGCCCTCCGGGTGGCATTTCCGCGGCTGCGCCAGGTGAGCTGCTATGCGATGGCGTCGAACGTGTTGTCCAAGCGCGATGTTGAGCTGTCGAGGCTCTGCGGGTTGGGGCTGTCGCTTCTGTATATCGGTCCGGAGTCGGGCGATGAGCTCACGATGCGTCGACTGGCGAAGCAGCCGCGGCCAGAGGGTGCGCCGCGGTCTTCGTCGTATCTGTTCAACAGCCACGTCGAGGCCGCGCAGCGGGCGAAGGCGGCGGGGATGAAGCTTTCCGCGATTTTCCTCCTGGGGGCTGGCGGTGTTGCGCGAAGCGCGGAGCACGCCGAGGGGTCGGCTCGGCTGGCCTCGGCGATGGATCCGGACTTTCTGGCTGCGCTGACGTTGACGGTGGTGGAGGGGACGCCGCTGGCCGCCACGATGGGTCGACGGGGATGGTCGCTCCCCGACGTCGCGGGGTTGTTGACTGAGCTTCGGACGATGGTGGCGATGACAGATGTACGTAATGCGGTGTTTCGCACCAATCATGCGAGCAATTATCTGCCCATCGGCGGTCGCCTTCCACGCGACCGTGACGCGATCGTCGCGGCGATTGACCTTGCGCTGAGCGGCGCAATTCCGCTGCGACCTGAACATCAGCGGGGACTGTGATGGCGCTGGCCGGGGTCCAACAGGGTGCGTGTGGTGCGGAAGTGCTACGATCTGTGCGCGCGCGAGCCGATATGGCCCTCCACCGATGAACCGCATGGGGACATGATGCGAATTTTCTCCCTGGCTTCTCTATCACTGACTGGATGTGTGTGGATCACCGACGCAGAGTATGACACGCGACGTGTGGTGGAAGAGTGCACACAGCTGACCTGGTATGTCGACGCCGACGGCGACGGGTTCGGCGACGACACCCAGACCATCGAATCCTGCACCGAGCCGTCTGGTTCGGTCCTCCTCGGCGGGGACTGCAACGATGAGATCGCGGACATCAACCCAGAGACCCAATGGTTTTTCGACGCGGACCTGGACGGCTTCGGAGACCCCTCGACGGTCGTCTCGAGCTGTACGCCTCCCGAAGGCGCCGTCCGCGAAGGCGGTGACTGCGACGACGGTGAGCCGCTGACCAACCCGGGCGCTGAAGAAGACTGTGACCTTGCAGGGGACCAGGACTGCGATGGGGACTTCAACGATCCGGACGCCCTGAACTGCGCGCTCTTCTACGCAGACGGTGACAGCGACAATTTTGGTGATGGACTGGGACAGTGTCAGTGCCAGCCCAGCGATGAATACCCGGTCCTTGTAGACGGGGACTGCGACGATGACGATCCAGCGATCAGCCCGAGCGCGGAAGAGATCTGCAACGACCAGATCGACAACAACTGCGATGGTAGCGCTGCAGGATGCCGTCCTGAGGACGACACCGTCCTCAGCAGCGACGCCCTGATCCAGGTGATCGGCCCGTCTTCCCAGTCGTTTCTGGGCGGTCAGGCCGCGACGTTGGATGATCGGCTGGTGTTGACCTCCAGCGGGACGAGCAGTCGTGGGGTCGTCCACATCCTTGATGTCCCGTCTTCGGCTGGGACGGTTGGTGTCGACGATGGGATCACGATCTCCGGTGTCACGGACAGCGGCGGCTTCGGCGGCGCGTTGGCCATCGCTGACATCGACGGGGACGGGAACACAGACCTCGCGACCAGCGCGCCATTTATCCCCCAGGGCGAAGCGTTCTGGTTCGCCGGACCGTTTCTCGAAGACCTGACCGCCGCCGACGCGCAGGTGGTGCTGAAGAATGATGGTGGGACCGACCGGTTGGGCGCTGCGCTGGCGCTGGGCGATGTGACCGACGACGGTCAGCTGGACTGGTTGGTCAGCGCCTTCGCGGATCAGGCGGTGTATGTGTTCACCAGCACAGTGACCGGAGACATCGCTCCGGAAGACGCGACGATCGAGCTGTTCACTGAGCTTCAGGACGTCCGGACCGGGTTCTCGCTGGCGATCGCGAATGATCTCGATGGAGACGGAGTCCCAGAGGTGGTCATCGGCGCAGACCGAAGCAACCTTGGCGATCGGGACGCTGGCGCCGTCTATGTGGTCAGCGGTCCGCTCTCGGATGGGTCGTTCAACCTCGCGGCGGACGCGGACTGGGTGGTCTTCGGCCTCAGCCAGGACGGCAACTTCGGCGCATCCCTCTCTGCTCTGGGCGATGTCACCGGCAACGGCTTGAGTGACGTCCTCATCGGCGCGCCTGGGGCAGATGAAGCGTATGTCCTGCCCAGCGGGGTGGCTCCAGGGACCTATGAGCAGACCGACCTCCCGGTTCGGATCCAGGGGCCCAACGGCAGCGCCCTGGGCACCGCGGTCGGCGATCTGGGCGACGTGGACGGTGACGGCGTGGCGGATGTGGGCGTCGGCGCCCCCACCGCGGGCGTGGGCGGAGCGGCCTGGGTGTTCTATGGGCCGCTGGAAGGCACCCTGGTGGAGGCGGACTGGGCGATCACCGGCACCAGCGGCGAGCGAGCGGGCTCGGCGGTGATTGGCCTGGGGGATCAGAACGGGGACAACTACGCGGACCTGCTGGTCGGGGCGTCGTCTTCTGATGTACCCTCCACCAACACGGGCGCAGCCTGGCTGATTTTCGGAGAAGGACTGTGAGCACAGCGTGGCTTTTGATGGGGTGGCTGGTCGGGGGGGCGCGCGCGGGCTGCGAGACCCCCATCTCCGCCGATGAGATGGCCCAGAACATCGCCGTGAGCGAGGCGGCCTACGTCCAGATGAACGAGGACGAGTTCAAGTCCTCGGTCGCAGCCGTCCGCCAGTGGGTGCCGTGTATCTCGACGCCGATGAGCGCTGCACAGGTCGTGGGGTATTACCGCCTCGAAGCCCTGCACGCCTTCCTGAGCCGAGACAAGGACGCGGCCCAGGCCGCGATCCGGGGTGTCCTGGCCGTTTCCCCGACCTACTCGTTGCCTGAATCCATCGCTCCCGATGGCCATCCCCTCCAGGTTCTGTTTGACGAGGTCGTGATGGAGCCCCCTGGGCAGACGCGGTCGCTGTCGGCGCCTCGGACCGGCGCGGTGTGGGTGGATGGCGTCGCATCGCCCACAGAGAGGCCGGCGAACCGGCCGTACTTGCTTCAGTATGCGCCAGAAGAAGATGGGGCGGTGATCTATACCGGGGTGCTGAACCCCGACGATCCGCTTCCGAAATTCAGCAAGGTGCGCACCGAAAAGAACCTGGTGACACCGCTGTGGATCACGGCTGGCGCGGCGGCGGTGGTTGCGGGGGGCGCGTTGTGGGCCGGGGTTCGGAGCGAGGCAGAGTTCAACGATCCGGCAACGGCGCAGGACGATCTGGATGCGCTCCGGCGTCGCACCAACGCCTTGGGCGCAGTGTCCGCAGGCGCGGGGATCGTCGCGGCAGGTAGCGGGGCCGCGGCGGTGATTATGACCCGCTGGTGAGCGGGCCGCCCGGGGCATGATGATGGGACATCCGCGCCCGATGTGGGTACAATGTCGCCCATAAACAGGGGGATCATTGTGCAAACGGGCAAGATCATCGGCCAGGGAGCGTATGGACCGCTCTACCAGGACCGCGGATCGATCGTCGAGGTGATCGCATCACCGTCATTGTTGACGTCACTACGAGACAATCCATCACCGCTGATGATGCCGGGGTTGATGTACGGGGCGCTTGAAGGGAACGAAGGGGGGCACCGGCTGCGCTACGCCGTGCCGGACTGTCGCCCCCTCACGGCGCTCCCGACGCCGTCTTCGCGCGCGCTGTTCGTTGCAGGTGCCAGGGCCGCACGCATCCTCGACGCGGCCTGGGCCCGCGCCGTGGATGGTGGCGCGCCGCACCATCAGGTCCATGGTGATTTGCGCCCCGAGCGGATCTGGATCGAGCGCTCCGGCGGCGTTCGGCTGACCGGCTTCGGCCAGGCCGTCGCAGATGAGCAGTCCCCGCTCCGCCCGGAGCCGGACGCCTCTCATATGGGCGACGTGTTCGGGCTGGCGTGGTCGCTGCTGCATCACCTGCTCGACGAGCCGATCGTCGTCCCCGCCGCCTCGGCCGATGCGCTGGCCGCCCAGACCAGCGTCCTCGCCGTGCGCCTTCGCTCCGTCGTGGACAATGCAGAAGTGGTCGCCCTGTTTGAAGAGGCGCTGCGCCACCGCGCCGACGGCCGCCCTCCAGCCAGCGCCTTCGCCCAGGGCCTCGACACCGCGGTCGCTGCCCTCGACGGCCAGGGCCTTGAAGAGTGGATCGCTTCGGTCCTCCCCAAACCTCCCGCGCCCAAGAAAAAGAAGAAGGCCCGCAGCCGCGGTCGCCGCAGCCTCTTCCGGAAACCCTCCCCGCAGCAGGGGCTCATCCCCATCGATGAGCCCTCCCCGAAACCCACTGCCCGAAAAGCACCGGTCGCCATTCCGCCCAAACCAGTCGATCCGATGCCCGTGGCAGAACCGCCCGTCGTTGACGCCGCGCCACCAGTTGTCGAGGGGCCACCGGTTGTCGAGGGGCCACCGGTTGTCGAGGAGCCGGCAGTTGAAGATGCGGTGCCGGAGACCCCTCGAAAGAAGCCGATTGATGTAAGCGCGCTGGGGTTCGATGAGGTTTCGCCCACGGATCGAACGGGCGTGTTTGGGTTTCAGCCATCGCCTGGGCCGAGCGAGAAGCTTGAGCCGGAGCCGGACCAGTCGCCGGTCATCGATCCGAGCAGCACGATGCCGATCCCGAAGAAGCCGCGGCCACCGCGGTCGATCAGTGGGAGCGATGTCGAAGCGAAGAAGGTCGAAGATGAGGAAGACATCTCCGATCCGGTGAGCGCGGATACGGACTTTGAGCTGGCAACGATCCCCGGGGCCGATGATCTGACGGAGCTTCCAGAGCCTCGGTTGGTCGCGCCGATCGACACCGATGAGGTCGCGCGGGATCTCGTACCGGACGTGGAGCCTGATGATGAGGTGACTGAGGTGACGGAGCTGCGGGTGCCGCCCGCGCCGGATCTGCCGACGCTCGACGATCCGCCGGCCATGCCGAAGGACTGGCGGGACGACCTGAAGAGCGCCGATGACCTGGATCGGCCTGAAGACTGGGAGTCCAAGGTCAGCTCTGGGGTGAACGCAGCGAGCACGCTGCCCTGGGCGGATGAGGAACCGCCTCCGTCGCGGTCTGGGGGCTGGCTGTTCGCGTTGTTCGGGGGGCTCGCGGTGACTGCGGTGGGGCTGGGCGCGATCCTGCTCGCACTGAACTACAACAACATCATGTCGTCCCAACAGGCGAGCGTAGATGGGATTGAGCCGCCGCCGGCGGCCCCATCGCGCCGCGTCGAGCCCGCGGTCGAGGCGGCGGAGCCCATCACAGCGGAGGCGGAGCCTGTTCCCGCCGCGCCGGTGGTTGAGTCGCAGCCGGAGATTCGCGCCGATCCCAACGCGAGCGCGCGGCCGAGGCTGAACCTGCAGCCGGTGGCTGGGCAGCCACCGCAGCCCCAGCCGGCTGAGACACCGCCGCAACCGGCTGTGGTGTCGCAGCCGGCTGCAGCGCCCCGGCCGGCGCCTGTAGAGGCGGAAGCCCCTGCGTCGGCGGGGGTGGTGGTCTTCAAGGGCGGCGCGGAGATGCTGGAATTGCGACGCGGGGGTGAACGTTATGGCCCTGGAGCGCTCCCCGCGGGTCGGTATACGCTGATGGCTCGCTTCGAGACGACCGGCGAAGATCTGCAGAACGCCGGGGAAGCGACGGTGCCGGCCGGCGGCGAGATCGCGATCCGGTGTTCAGAGGACTTCATGCGATGTGTCGAGCAGTAGGTTAGTGCGGCGTCCTGCAATACGGAGGACGTTGCAATGGCTATCGAACAGACCCTTTCCATCATCAAGCCCGATGCGACCGGCAAGAACCTGGTCGGCAAGATCGTGGCGCGCTTTGAGTCGGAGGGCATCCGGATCGCGGCGATGAAGAAGATTCACATGTCCAAGGCGCAGGCGGGCGGTTTCTATGCGGTCCACCGTGAGCGTCCCTTCTTCGGCGAGCTGGTCGACTTCATGTCCAGTGGCCCGTGTGTGGTCATGGTCCTTGAAGGGGAGGACGTCATCAAGCGCAACCGCGAGATCATGGGCGCGACCAACCCTGCGGACGCTGCAGAGGGCACGTTGCGCAAGCTCTACGCCGACAGCATCGGCGAGAATGCGGTCCACGGCTCGGACTCTCCGGAGAACGCTGTGATCGAGATCAACTACTTCTTCAACGCGTTCGAGCGCCACTGAAAACGGCCCGCTTCGCCGCCCCCGGCTCTGCTTTGCGATAGCCTGCAAAGAACAGGAGGTCCGATGGCGGCGAAACAGATCGCGGACAATTACCACCTCTCGCTCTCGATCGGCAAGGCGCTGTGGGACGAGCTGCTGGGGGCGGCGCTCCCGGCGACCGTCTCCAAAGGCAGCTTTGAGCTGACCCGCGCGGTGTACCAGGGGGTCAAGCAGCTCCAGGTCAAAGAGCGCGTGGTCGCCCTGCTCGAAGACGAGCAGACCCCGCCGTTCGTCGCCCAGGCCCGCTCTCGGGCGTCTGCCTTCTGGCGCCGCCGCCGCAGCCAGGTCTATGGCTTTATCCAGGAGATGGTGCGGGTCGAAGGCGACTGGCAGATCCAGATCGATCGGGATGGGACGGAATTCCAATACGCACCGCAACGGATCGGTGTGGACGCCCACGCCCGGGCCATTATCCATGGCCGCGCCTACTTGTTGCGGGAGAACCTGGAGCTGCCCTTTACCATTGAGAAGCGCCTCGGCGCCGCCTGCTCGCTGGGCAACATCCGCTATGACAAGGACGAGCGGGCCGTCGTCGGTGAGGTGATGCAACCCAGCGTGGACCTCGGTGAGCACGTGATTTTACAGATGCTGAATGCAGGGCTGGGCCGACTGCTTGAGCAACAGATTCACCGCTTCGACAAGGTGCCCATCCTCAAGAAAGACCAGGTCGAAGACCTGGTCGGACCCGCCGGGGGGCCGCTCAAGCTTAAGATGGGTGTCGAAGACATCGCGTTGGAGATATCGGACGATCAGATGACCCTGAAGGTGCGCTTCGGGTTCTCCCAGCTCCAGCTCCCCGGGGAGTAGATCGTGCTTTGGCGTTTTGGGTTGAAGAAGTCGGATGCGTCCTCAACGGATCGGCTGCCGCCAGGGCAGCGATGGGTCAAGGGCTGGCCGGTCCTCCATGAGGGCGCGGTCCCCGCGTTTGATCCGGCGACCTGGACCCTGTCCATCACCGGCGCGGTTGAGACGCCGGTGTCGGTGTCCTGGGCGGACTTCACTTCGCTGCCCGCCACTGAAGTGACCCGCGACTGGCACTGCGTCACCACGTGGTCGAAGAAGGACAATCGCTGGGGGGGCGTCTCGGTGATGACCCTGCTTGAACAGGCGAAGCCGCTGCCGGGTGCTTCGCATGTACTGGTTCGAAGTTTCGATCCGGTGGGTTACACCACCAACCTGACCCTCGACGATTTTGCTCGCCCAGAGAACCTGTTCGCCACCCATCACAGCGGCGAACCGTTGGCGCCTCGCCATGGTGGGCCGATGCGGCTGGTGGTTCACCACCTCTACGCCTGGAAGAGCGCAAAGTGGGTCTCGGAGATCGAGCTCCTCACCGAAGACGAGAAGGGGTTCTGGGAAGTGCGCGGATACCACAACCGCGCAGATCCCTGGCGAGAAGAGCGGTACGCCTACCAGGATGAGTGACCTGCCCCCGGAGACGATATAGTGGTCGCGGGAGGTGAGAGATGGCAGAAGATACTGCGCGGATTCAGTCGTATTCGGAGTTCTGGCCCTACTACATCAGCGAACACCGCCAGCCCCGGTGCCGGACCGTGCACTTCGTCGGCACCAGCGGCTTTTTGTTGGTGTTTTTGTACTGTCTGCTGACGACCCCGGTATCGTTCGGCGCCGGTGCGGTCGCGGCGATCTCGCTGGGCATCCTCGCGTGGCCCTACGAATCCCAGTACAACATGGCGCCGGTCTTGCTGGCCATGCTCCTTTGTATGATTATCGGCAACTGGTTGATTCTGTTCGGCATCGCCTTCGCATATGGCGCCGCCTGGTACGGGCACTTTCGGATCGAGAACAACACCCCGGCGACCTTCACCTATCCGCTGTGGTCGCTCGGAAGTGACTTCGTGATGTATGGCCATATGGTCAGCGGGCAGCTGTGGGAAGGCGACGGCTCTGAGATCGCGCCGGTCACCGCACCGTGAGCCAAGATCAGGCCGGCAGCGTCAGGTATGCGCGCTGTGTGTCTGGGAGGAACGCATCCCACCCCGCACCGTGCATGGCGGTCTCTGCGTTGTCGAAGAACAAGTTCCCGCTCCGTGGGGTCATCAACCACGACAACAACCCCGCGATCGCGCGCTGCTGCGGTGGGGTCAGGATGTCCTGAAGCCCGGCCGAGCGCTCTGGGCTCGTCAACCAGGACAGACACTCAGCGAATGGAGAGAAGGCGACGCGCATCTGGGCGTCCTTGCTGAACGGCTCTGGAGAACGCAGAAACGCCACCGCGAGCGCGGGAAGGTAGTAGCGCACGCCGCCTGCGTCGAGAAACATCAACGACCCCATGATCCAGCTTCCCGTCAGCACATCTTCGAGCCGCTCCCAGGGCCAGGGGGAGCCGTCCGGGTGACCGGCGGGGAACGGCTGTTCCCCGGGTTCCAGACCGGCCGCACCGTATAGATCGATCTCACGGGCGTCCATCATAGACAACCCGCCGCCGAGGCTGGTCTTGGCGAAGGCGCGCTGGAGCTGATCGGCGATGTGTCCCGCCTGTGCCGTATAGGGACGCCACCATGATGGCGGCGCTTCATCGGCACGGGGGGGACGGGTGAACGCGACCAGTTCCCGGTCCCATGCGCCGCATGACGCGTAGGTGTTTTGTAGTGTTGAGAGGTCAACGTCGTATATCGGCGAGGAATTCAAATCCATCGCCTCATACTCTTCCCACGCACAGACCGGGCACAGCTGCCGCGCCGTGCCCAGCGGGTGTTGAAGGGTGCGATGACCGCAGATGGGGCAGGGGTGTTTCACAGGGGGATCCTTAATCGGATCCCCCTGTCACAGTCACGGCAGCGTCATCTGATCCAGACCAGCCTTTTTGCGTTCTCGTCGGGTAAGCTGACGTTTGGAGGCTGCGCGAAGCCTCCAGCAGCCATACAGCCGCTTTCGAAGCGCCTCATTTCCCTTATCGGCGGTCATCGCACCCTTCAACACCCGCTGGGCACGGCGCGGCAGCTGTGCCCGGTCTGTGCGTGGGAAGAGTATGAGGCGATGGATTTGAATTC
>JBCBLB010000831.1:0-3844 GCA_038520555.1 Myxococcota bacterium
CGGTCCTGTTCGCTAAAGTATCCGCCGACTGGTGTTGATGTGGAGAACGTGATGCGAATCTTCTTGATCGCCCTGGCTGGCGCAGCGGGGATGGGATGCGATGTCTCGGACGAGCGGGCGGGGCTCGCCGCTGCGGACGATACGGTGACCTGGCACCAGGACGTCGCCCCGATCGTGGCCGAGCATTGTATGGGGTGTCATGTGGCGGGCGGGGTCACCCCGTTTCAGCTGGACAGCTATGAGGCGGTCCGCCCGATGGCGGCGGTGATGCTCGATGCGATCGAGTCTGGCCGGATGCCGCCGTGGTCTCCGGTGGAGACGGACAGCTGCGATCCGATGATGTCGTTCGAGAACGATCCCCGACTGTCGGTTGAGAAGATCGAGACGCTTCGGGCCTGGGTTGAGGCCGGATCGCCAGCGGGCGATCCGGAGACGCCGGCAGCCATGCCAGAGCCGCCGGCCCTGGATCTGGTCGATCCGGATCGGGCGCTGGTCTTTTCGGAGCCGGTTACCGTCGACGGTGACCGGGATCAGTTCCTCTGCTTCGTCCTCGATCCGCAGATCGATGAGAAGGTGTGGGTAGACGGGGTCCAGTTGGTCCCGGACAATCAGAAGGTCGCCCATCACGCGCTGATTTATCAGGATCTGACCGGCGCGACGGCGGATGGCCCACAGGTGTTTGAGTGTTTCAATCCGCCGCCGGGCGCAGAGTTTTTGATGGGGGGCTGGGTGCCGGGCGCGGTGCCGTTCCGGACGCCAGAGGCCAGCGGGATGCCGCTGCTGCCAGAGAGCCGCCTGGTCGTGCAGATGCACTACCACCCCTCGCCGGATGGCCCGGAGATCGACCAGAGCGTGGTGGAGCTGTCCTTCCGTGAGGACGTGCCAGAGTGGGAGGCGGCGCTGGCGCTGCTTGGCAACTCCGGCCGCCAGTATAGCGATGGGGGGGGGCTTCAGCCTGGACCCAACGATCCGACGGATCGGGCTGAGTTCGTCATCCCCGCGGGCGCCACCGATCACACCGAGACGATGTATTATGAGGGCGTCCTGCCGCTTCCGATCGAGCTGCCGGTGTTCGCTGTGGGGACACACATGCACTACGTCGGCGTCGACATGCAGATCGACTACATCCCCGCCGAGGGGGATCGGGAGTGTGTGATCCAGACCGACTGGTCGTTCGACTGGCAGCGGATCTACAACTTTGATGTGCCCGTTGACGAGCTGATGCGGGTTCAGAGCGGTGACTCGATCGAGATGCGGTGCACCTATGACAACTCGATGAACAATGAGTATGTGCGGCGCGCGTTGGAAGAGCAGGGACTGACCGAGCCCATCGACGTGTATCTGGGCGAAGAGACGCTGGATGAGATGTGTCTGGGCATTTTCGGTCTCCTGGTGCCGCCGGGAATCATCGAGACGGTCTTCTGATCGGAGCGGTGGCGTCGCGGATCGCGTGGGAGTACAACAGGGGTCATGTTCGGCCTGGAATGGATCGCGATCGCCGCCGCGCTGCTCTTCTTGATGGGTGGGTGGGCCTGGTCCCGCGGCCGCACGAGCCGAGCCAGTCGCCGTCGCAATCGTCAGGCGTTCCGCGGCGAATCGCAGGCGGAGCAGCTCCTGAACCGTCGGGGATTCGACCTGTTGGAGCGTCAGGTGAAGGGTCACTGGACGATCTACATCGATGAAGAGCCCGTTGAGATCGAGGTTCGCGCCGATCTGTTGGTCGAGCGCGAGGGGCTGCTCTACATCGCTGAGGTGAAGACCGGCCGTCTGGCACCTGATCCGACGTTCCCACCCACCCGTCGGCAGTTATTGGAGTATCAGCTGGCTTTTGACGTCGACGGGGTGATCCTGGTGGATGTTGCGGCGAGCGCGGTCATTCACCTGGACTTTCCCTGTCAGCGCGATGATTAGCCGGCACAGCTGAGGCCAGAGATCGCCCGACAATCTGCGCATACCCGTGTATCAATTATTTGGAAGTTCGTTTTCGTTGCTTGGGTTTGGCCCAGAGCACATAGTCCTGGCCGAACCGGATCCCGTTGCCCTGGGCAGAGGGGAGGGCGAGCGCGCGCGCCCGGACCTCTTCGATGTGTTGACGCATTTGTTGGGCGAGTTCGGCATCTTGGAAGTACTTGAGTTTGCGAAGGCACACATCGAGCTGACCGTTGATGAAGCGCGGCCCATAGAGGATATCGACCGTACGGGCTTCCTGGACGGTGAAGCCGGATCGATCGATGTGCCGGATGACCCACTTCAACGGGTACTCACGGTAGCAGCGATGGCCGGCGAGCAGGATGCAGGCGTCTCGCAGCCGCGCGATCTCCAGGATGATGCGCCCACCGGGTGTATCGGCATTATCGGGGTAGGGCGCGAGGCCGATGACATACAGCCGCCCGTCATCGCGGACATGGCGTCGCAGGCGTGCGAACAGCTGATCCTGAAAGTAGGGGGCGAAGCCGTCGAGGGCGCCGAGCAGATAATCGGCGAGGACGACATCGAAGGCCTCCCCGACGAGAAGCGCCGGGTCGGTCCAGTTTCCGCTGAGGATCCGATCGTCGGGTCGGATGTGTTCGTGGAAGGTCTGCTTCATCCGGTCCCGTCGTCCATCATCGCCGGTGATGGCGGTCCACGATCGGGTGGAGAGGCTGTTGATCCAGTTCAAGGAGTGTGAGCCGGTTCCTGCATCAAGGACATCGCCCCAGGGGCGGTCGGCATGGAGGCGCTCTATGGTGCTAAAGAGGGTGTCGGCCATCAGGAGTGTCACGGGAATGTGGTGGAGGCGACTTATCGCGATCGGTCTGATCGTGGCGTACATCGCGGGGCAGGGGCAGTGGGCATGGCGTGCGGTCTCCAGGGGCGCCCACGGTCGGGATTATGCAACCTATCATTATGCTCTGAAGGCCGCTGTTGACGGACAGGACCCCTACAACACCCGGGACCTCAGCCGTCGGGCAAAAGACGAAGGCGAACGTCGTGCGGTGCACCCTTACTTCTATCCACCGCCGTTTTTGTGGGGGGTTCTCTGGGCTGCTCCGATGGGACTCCACGACGCCTACAAGGTGTGGTTCTTCATCAACCAGGCCTTGCTGGTGGGAACGCTGTGGGTGCTGCGGCGGTGGACGGGGGTGGGGTGGTTGTCCCTCGGCGCCATCGCGGTGACGCTGTCCCCGATCGGGGACAGCGTGAAGATGGGGCAGGCCAACCAGCTGGTCCTGTTGCTGATGTGCGTCGGCCTGTGGCGGACCAGCGGGTTGTGGTTGTCGGCCGCGGCGATGGCCAAGATGTCACCGGCCCTGCTGCTGGCGTGGTGGGGAACGCGGCACCAGTGGCGGCCGGTCTTGTTCGCTGTGCTCGGCGCCGTTGGGTTGTCGGTGCTGACGTTGCCGCTGGTCGGGTTCGACCAGCAGATAAACTTCTATCAGAACATCCTGCCTGGATTCTCTGATGGCGACTACCACGGGTTGAAGATCCCGGTCACCCTGCCGGGAAACCACTCGATCCCGGATGTGTACAACCAGATCTGGCCTGGCCCGACGAAGCATCGCCTCAGCGGGACCGGTCAGCGACTGTCGGCGTTGACCTCGTTGGCTCTGCTCGTTGGATTGTGTGTGGTGGGACGCACCCGCCGGGATGCGATCGGTGATGCCTGTCTGGCCGGGGCGTTCACGGTGCTGTTGGTGATCACGCCAGCGTACACCTATGAGCATCACTTCGCCTTTCTGCTGTTGCCTGCGGTCGCCGTTGTTGCTGCGGTGCAGGGGCAGCGGCTGCCGCGGTGGGGGGTGCCCCTTGCGGTGGCGAGTTACTTCTTCGTGGCCTGGCCGCTGAATTCGCTGCGGTGGGCACA
>JBCBLB010000464.1:0-7910 GCA_038520555.1 Myxococcota bacterium
GCTGACCAGCGACTGCTCAAGCCACAGAAACGTCCAGCTCACCCCGGCGCCCACGGACAGGCCTTCGATCGGTCGCCAGGCGAGGACCGCCCCGACTTCACCGCTCCGCAACGTGGACTCGACCTGGGTGAACCGCTGCGGCCCGTCTTCGGGATACGCCAACGGCGCCCCAAGCGGAGAGACCAACCCAACCGCAAACGAAAGTTTCCCCGGAATGATCCCGTTGGCGTAGCCCAGGTTCGGGATCAGCTGTGGGCCCGCTTCGTTGGAGACCGGCGCTTCACCGGAGCGGGTGAACCGGACCCGCTGGTGCGCAGCCGCGAGCTGCAGGTTGACCTGCGGCCGGGCGAAGCGAATGACCGCCGCCGGGTTGGTGCGGATGGCGGAGAGATCATCGACGCCGACCACCGCAGCGCCTGCTCGCCCCATCGGCCGGGTCCCCTCCCCGGCCAGGGTGAACCCCGCGGCCTGGGCGTCGAGCAGGCTACTCAGCAGCAGGATCGTCGACATACAGCGAAGTCTGGACCGTGTTGTAGCTGAAGACGTCCCCCAGCGGCAGGTTCAGCGTGAAGATGGCGTCTCCGCTCTGGTCAAACAGATCGATCTGACCGCTGAACGACCAGGTCACCAGGGTCTGTCCGTCCCTGAACCGATGCACATCACCCAGGACCGGAACAAACAGCCCCACCTCGAAGATCTGCTGCGCGGTGGCCGGGTCGGTGCTCAGGTCATATTCGACCGCCCGGCTGTCGCTGCCGCCCGCGTTATCGAACACCAGGACATCACCGTCGTCGAGCACCTGGAACTGATGCTGCCGGGAGAAGGGGTCATCGGTCTCTATCGTCGCGCCCAGGCCGCCGAGAACCCACGGACACCTCCCCGACGCCCGATCGACCCGGGCGATGCTCTCGAAGCCGAACAGACCCACCGTATACGCATCCGCGTCGGCGTCATAGTCGAGCGCGTTGGCGAAGGTCCATCCCCCGGTCAGCGGATGCCGCCCCTCGGGAATCTCGGTCGGGTCGAAGCAGTCGAAGGCCGACCAGACCACCTGCTCCGTCCCATCCGCGCCGATCTCCAGGATGGCGTTGCCGACCAGATCGGCCCGGACCTCAAAGATCAAGGCCGCGAGGGTCCCGTCCGGCAGCTGAACGAAATCATGCGCCATCCCGGGCACCGCGATCTCTTCTCGCTGTGTACCGTCCCAGGAAACCCAGACGATCCGGGCGTCGGGGTTGAGCGAAGCCGGGTCACTCACATCGGTGAGGCTGTAATACACGCCCGTACCATCGACCGAAGGCCGCACCCGGTAGAATTCCTGATCCGTCTCCTCCTCGCTGAACCAGACGATGTTGCCGTCTCCGTCAAGGATCACCGCCGCGCCGCCTCCGGGAAAGACCGGCGTGGCCATAAAGAGGTCCCGCCCCGCGTTCCCAGCGACCTGAATCGTGGGCAGGCTGTTGGGCAGCGCTCCGGTCGTCAGGGTCTCCCGACGACTCCGCCGATCGTTGCGATCGGGAAGGACCACCCGAACCGAATAGTCTGTGCTCGCGGCGAGGCCACGAAGCTGAACCTCATGATCGGTCGCAGCGGCAGAGAGCGGGGTTCGAAGCCAAACCCCGCCGTCCTTTTCCACCTCGACATAGCCGGGCTCTGCGTCTTCAGTGGACCAGCGAACCGTCGCGATCGTCGGCATCTCCGGGCTGATCTCGACGGACAGATCGTCCACCGGGTTGCAGGCGAGGACAAGAAGCCAGATGATCATCACTGCGGCTCGATGATGGTCAAAAAGAGCGGCGCCGGGTTGGCGCACGACGCGCAGGTCAGCCCGACCAGCCAGATCCCGTCGCCGGTAAAGCCCGAGAACGACCGGCCGTCTGCGGTGCGCGCATCGGTCAGCTCTGCCCCGACACCGGATTCAAGGGGAATTTCATACAGCGCTGAGGCGATCAGCTCCAGATCAAGGAACTGCGTCTCGATGTCCGAGACCGACAGCCCCTCATAGAATCCGATGAGCACCCCATCGACGCTCCCAAAGACCAACTCGTTGTCCAGGCCGGTCTGGGTCAGGCGGCTCCAGTCAACGATCCAGCTGTCCGCCTCGGCCGGCGCCGAGAGCCGCTGCAGGGCGGACAGGTCCGTCGAGAAGTCCAGCACGTCGCAGCCACCTTCGATGCTCACCGTGGTGTTCGAGGAGGACGGCTCCGGATCGAGCAGGGCGAGCATCCGGGTGTCGATCCCCAGCTCGCCGCCCGCCGACAGCGTCAATAAGAATAGCCCGTCCTCATCGGTATACTCTTCGGCGACATCGATCGCGGTGCCGGAGAAAGAGAACGCGCTGAGGTCCGCTCGGGTGATCCCGTCGGGGGCCAACTCTGTGGCGCCGCTGGTGTCCGACTGCAGGAGGCTATCGGTGCTGATCCGGTCCTCGATCTCTTCCTCGGTGAGGTCGGGGAAGCGGATGAGGCCGAGGTTGTTGATGACCTGTGATGGGGAAACATCGTGGCAGCGCAGGTCCTGAGTGAGGCCCGACCAGTCTAACGACAGGTCCGCGCCGCTGGCCGTCTCGACCCGAGGCATATCGATCACACCGACGTAGTCGTAGTTGTTGGCGTCCTCAAGGTAGATGATCGGGTCCGAACAGCCCACGCTCATCGTGACCACGGCCGCCAGGGTGGTGATCCGCATACGTCTCCTCTCCATCGCGCAGTGTAACCCCTGACCCCCTTGATGGTTATCCATCTGCGAGGCCATCGACGAGCAAGGCGATAGGACTACCCTGCGAGTCTGCCAACCGAAGACTAAACTAAGCAGTCGGTGAGGAGAGCGTTGACCATGACACACCCCCATGCGCTGATGATCGCCCTCGGCGGATCCATGCTGTTCGGCTGCGCGGAAGAAGACCCGACCAACCGGGACGGCGACGACACCGCGGCGGCCGAAGACTCTGCCGTCGAAGACACCGACACGGACGAGCCCATCGTCGACCCTGAGCCCGAAGCCTTCTACGACATCGAAGAGATGGGCATCACCAACCTCGGCGCCTCGCCGTCGCGGGTCGGCGCCGTCATCACCGTCGAGTGGGACCAGGCCTTCGAAGATCCCGATCAACAGGCCGAAGCCTTCATCGAGTATACCCTCGACGGCGTCGAGTGGTTGCAGACGCCGTCCCAGACCATCTCCGCCGGCCCGCAGGAGATCTTCGTCGTGGGGCTGCCGTTCGACAGCAGCATCGACTATCGGCCCATCCTCGAATATAACGACCAGCAGCGGATCCCAACCGAGACCTACCGCGTGGCGACGGGGACGTACCCCACAAACCTCCCCTCCCCCACCCTCCACACCCGCTTCGACGACACGAAGTTCGCAGCCGGCGACGACTACCTGCTCGGCAGCATCTCTGAGGAGGCCAACGGGTGGTCGACCGATGGGAACTTCTGGACGTTCATCGTCGACCGCCAGGGACAGGTCGTCTGGGCTCAGAAGACCCCCAACAGCCACCGCACCATGCAGCCACAGCGAACCGTCGACGGAGAGGGCATCCTCATCGATGAGAATTCTTTCTGGATGCCCAACACCGACGACAACCGACAGGGCCTTGAGGGGCAGATCCATCGCGTCACCCTCGACGGCAACATCGCTGAGACCTACAAGACCCCCGGCCTGCACCACCCGTTCACCCAGCTGCCCGACGGCTCCATCGTCTGGGGCGCCTCCCCGCTGGGGCCCAGCAACGAGCAGATCGAAGTGCTGCCCCCAAAGAAGACCGATGGCTTCCGGGAGTCTGTCGAGATCTGGGACTGCCGCGAGGACTTCTACCAGATCTACGACCTCAATGACAAGCTCAACTGCCCGTCGAACACCCTCGTTTATCACGAGCCCACCGACGTCTTCCTCATTTCGTTCTACTCGACCTCCACCATCGTCGAGGTCAGCCGGACCACCGGACAGACCCTCCGCCACTGGAGCACCGACCCCGAGACGATGAACAGCCCATACGCCTTCTCGCCCGCAAACGCGAACTTCGAATGGCAGCATGGGATGACCTTCACCGACCAGGGCACCCTGCTGCTGTCCGCGCGCTACACCGTCGACCCCAACGACAACGCCTCCGAGAAGTTCACCGTCGCCCGCGAGTACCGCATCGACGACGACAATCAGGTCCTCGAAGAGATCTGGAACTTCGGCTTCGAGGCACCGACCGTCTACGGCCAGACCGCCGGCGAAGCCGAACGGCTGGACAACGGAAACACCCTGCACAACTATGGAAGCGCCAGCCGCGTCTATGAAGTCACCCAAGCCGGCGAGGTCGTCTGGGACCTTCGCTGGCCACAGAACCACCTGCTCGGAAAGACCACCTTCCTCTCCCGCGACGAGCTCTATCAGCTCGCCCCGTAACCCCCCACCTCCCGCCTGGATCGAACATGACGCGAACCCTGCTCTTCGCCATCACGGCGACCCTGATCGGATGCGAGTCCGAAACGGACTCCGGCACCGACACCGCCCAGACCATCGCCGCGGAGATCGTCCGCGAGGGGGAGGCCATCGTCAATGGCCGCTACGCTGGCACCGAGACCCTGCGCGTCATCACGGAGGAGGACGAGGTGCTCTGCCAGCTCGCGCTGACCCTCTCCGATGCCGGCGCCCGGACCGACTGCGATCTGTGTGACTGGGCATATGACCTCAACATCGACACCGTCGATGTGGTCACCGACGTTCACTGCGCGGACGCCGGCTTCGATCCCAGCGCGCTCGCCGGGACGACCATCAGCTATGGCTATGAGAACTACCTCGGTCATGGGCAGACCCTGTTTACCGTCATCGACGGCGCATGGGACGACGTCGACTTCTGCGCCTTTGATGAGTCCACCGGTGCCTTCAGCTACATCTGGGACGGCACCGACATCACCATCACGGTGAACTGAGCAGCGGGTACAAATCCGTCAGCGGCGTGGCGTGGCCGAGCAACCGATCGGGCCACTCGATCTCCCAGAGCACCGTGCCCGTCGGGCTCACTTCTTGTAGGGCTCCGCCGGCGCCGTAGCCGATGAGGGTGCTGCCGTTGGCCAACCGCTGCGCCTCACCCAGGTACTGTGCGTATCGGTCGACGCCTTCACCATAGGTCCACACCTCGGACAAGGCGCTCACCGACCGATCCACGTCGAATTCCCGGAACCGCTGGATTCCCGGCGCATCCTCGACATGGGTGGCGACCAGCAGGGTCCCATCGGCGGTGATGTTCGGGTAATGCTGAAGCGCAAAGGTGGCGCTCGCCGGAACGGTGTCCCAGCTGCCCGGCAGCCGCCCCCACTGGCTGTCAACCGCGCCGGTATCAAGGCTGATCTCCAGGACCGTTGAGGTCGCGAACATCGACCACAGCGCTGTGTTCCGGTTCGGCAGAAAGGCGACCGTGTTGGTCATACAGGCCTCTTCGGGCTGCGGCTCAAAATCCGCCATCCACGCTGCGCAGGACCACAGGACGCGCTCCGTTCCGTCGAGATCCCGGTGCCGAAGCGTCATCTGTTCGGGGATCGTGGGGCTGGCATCGTAGATGAGCGATCCGTCGGGCAGTTCATCGTAGCTGAAGCCCAGCTCCGGGATCGCGATCTCGGTCACGTCCTTCTTGTCGAGGGTCGTTCGCACGATCTCCGGCGTCTGCGGGTCGATGGTGTAGAGGCTGGTCGCCTCGAAGATGATGTGGCTGCCGTCGACGCTGACCTGGGGGTGGACGGTGGTCCGATCGCCGCTGACCCGGTCATACCAGACGATCCGGCCCTGCCGGTTGACGATGACCACATAGAACGGTCCGCCGAAGGGAAACGGCCCCACATCGACGCTGAGGAGGACATACCCGGCATCGAAGGCCCCGTCCTGAGCGGCCACGTTCAGGGAGGGCTCGAACAGCGGCGCCGGGAGTCGCCCCGTCCGGACGTCTTCATCCACAGGATGAACCCGAAACGATTGATCGAACCGAACATGGACGTTGATGAGAACGT
Source organism: Myxococcota bacterium (assembly GCA_038520555.1). Classification (GTDB taxonomy): domain Bacteria; phylum Myxococcota_A; class UBA796; order UBA796; family UBA796; genus JBCBLB01. Next base: position 5,997 of record JBCBLB010000464.1, read on the forward strand.
CGGTGTCTGCAGGAATCCCCAGGAGGGTAACCGCGACCGGCCCTTCATCATGTGCCCGCGCGGGGGTCTGCATCCAGGTCTCCCCCCCATCCACCGAGAAGTCAACGTAGGCGTGGTGGGTGGGTGTGTTCTGGTGCCAGGAGACATGAACGAGGGTCCGGACTTCGGTGTCGACCCGAGCGGTGAGGTCTTCGATGAGCGGGACCTCACGGATGGCCGAGTCCGTCCAGGACGGGTCCGCCCCGGGGTGGGTCGGGCAGCCGAGGAGCAGGAGCGGAAGCGGAATCAAGGCGAGCATTGACACACATCGTATCGTCGCCGGCCCCGATCCGCTGTCGAATCACTCGGGCATCACACCGGACTGGAAGGTGGTCCACCGGGTGGTCTCGCCGTCATCGCTGACCGAGGCGACAGCCACGTCGGCGTACTCATCGCCGTCCATGTCGAAGGCGGAGACCCGCAGGCCCATCTGGGTGAAGCCCGCTTCGTCAGAGACGCTGGCGAGGGTGTCGGCCGAGGTCTGGTCGCTGTCGGAGCGGTCGAACGCGTAGAGGGTGCTCTCCCCGGGAGCGCCGACGAGGATCTTGTCGCTGCCGAACGCGGAGACCGACAGGCCGAACCACGCGCCATCATCGCCGGTGATGGCCACGGCGATGTCTGCGAGGGCGCCACCATCCGCAGCGGCGTCCACATCGACGACATAGGCGGTGTTGTCACCCGGAGCGCCGACGAGCAGGTGGGTGACGGCGCCGTCGGCGTCAAGCAACATGTCGAGGTCGATGCCTGCGGCGCTGCCCGCGGCGCCGGTGAGGGTCGCATCGGCGTCGGCGGTCGAGACCGTGCCGAGATCCGCGAGGTCACCGAAGAACAGGTAGACCGCGTCATTGTTGGGATCGGAGATGGCGATGTCGTCCTCTCCGTCCCCGTTGAAGTCGCCAGCCACGGAGCGGTAGCCGAACAGCCCACCGTCCCCGTTGCCGGTGATGGAAGAGACCATGGCATCGTCGACCATCGTGGAGCCCGCGTCGGGGACGCTGACGAGGAAGACGGTCCCGCCGTCATCGGTCGCAGGTGCAGAGATGGCGTTGAGGTCACCGGCGACGGTCTGGACGGCGCCGAACCATGTGCCGGTGTCGCCGAAGATGAAGCTGTCGCCGTCGAGATCGACGTCGTAGTCGCCGCTCACGACGTCGTCGATGATGACGACCATGTCATAGCCCGGGGCGCCGACTGAGACGCCGGAGTCCCCGACCTCCACCAAAGACGCGCCCAGGTAATCTCCAGAGAAGCCGCTGGAGATGGTCCAATCCGCTTCGTCGAAGTGGTCGGTCATCGTGGCGCTCTCTGCCAACGCCACGGAGAACCCTCCGACCCGGCCGGCGGCGTCATCGTATCCGACGTCCGGAACCAGATAGCCGCCCTGGCTCAGGGTCTGGAACTCCGGGGGCGGGATATCGATCTGAGTGTCGCCAATATCCGGCGTAAAGATCAGCCCTGGATCCTGATGAGACGAGCCGTCATGGCTTTGTTTTGGCTGAAGCTCACCTTCAGCCGGACAGTTTACCCATCTCGGATCCTCGGGCGGCGTCCCCGGGGGCGGACACTGAAGAAACCGATGGTTTGCACGAGAGGCCCGACGAAACGATGGCGCAAAACTGGAGGCCATGAGAAGAAAAACCAAGGGAGAGAAGAGGAGGATTCGTGTGTTCATCGATGGTCTCCAGAGTGAGGTGTTGGAGTTCGGAGGAGCCGAAACCCAAGCTTATTCATGGGAAGCCCAGAATTTCTCACCATTCTTAAAGAAGAACGGCACATTTCGCGATTCGCGGTCAAGTGACCGCCGCGAATCGGCTTCAACACTTCGTCTTGATCGGCACCGCTGGCAACGTGATCGATTGGTGTGATGCCGATCAA
>JBCBLB010000821.1:0-3915 GCA_038520555.1 Myxococcota bacterium
GCTGAGCCCACAGCTCTCCGCCGGACCTGTCGTGGTCTCCTCTGTCGTGGTCTCCTCTGTCGTGGTCTCCTCTGTCGTGGTCTCCTCTGCTGTGGGCATCCTCGGTGCCTGGAGCGTTCGGGGACTCATCGGGCTCATCGCCAGACGACACGCGCGCTACATCTTCTTCCTTGTTGCTGCGATGGTCTTCCTCTTGTCGCTGGTGACACCCATCCTCGGACTGGAGCACGCCAGCGGCTGGGACATCGCCGTGCTGGAGCTGATGCACCTCACCACAGCCGCCGTCGCCGTGGTGTCTGTGGAGTGGGGCTTGCGACCCGTTTGGGGATGGGGACGGCAGGAATATACGCCCCGTCCGCCCGGATGGGCCCTCGTCACCGGAGCCACCTCAGGCATCGGCGCAGAGGTCGCGGTGCAGCTCGCGGTCGCCGGATGGCAGGTCATCGGCATCGGACGAAGCCCGGAGAAGGCCCGCGCAGTGGAAGAACGGGCGGGGACAAATCTCTCTGTCCTGACCGGAGACCTCTCGCTGCTCAATCATGCGGGTCGAATCGGCGCTCAAGCGGACACCATGACCCAGACAGGCTTCGATCTGGTTGTGCATGCGGTCGGCACCCTCAAGCCAAGCTCACAGCCGACCCCTGAAGGCATCGACAGCAACATCGCGACGTCGTTCTTGTCTCGGGTTGCGGTGTCTCGCGCAGTGCGGCTTCGGCCAGGGGCGAGGGTGGTCAACCTCGCGGCCGCGGAGCACGGCAAGCTCCCGAAGATGTTCCGCCGAGAGCTGGCCACGCTGGACGATTTTGGGACCGGCATGGCCAGCCACGGCGCTGCGCAGCTCGCCAATGACATCTGGGTCGCGAGGCTGCGGCGCAGCGGGGTCGATGCATGGGGCTACGGCCCAGGCTCGGTGGACACTGGCATCCGGCGGGCGCTCCCCGCACCGATGCGCGTCCTCATGCGCCCCTTGTTCTGGGCCGAGACCCGCCAACCGGCAGACGCAGCAGCAGACGTCGTCCGGCTCGGAACCGATACGGGGCTGCCTGGGGACGCTGGGGGCTTTGGCAGCCGAGAGGGGCTCTTTGTCCACGATCCCTTCATCCACGCCCCGGAGCGACAGGAGCGGCTGGGCGCGCTCCTCGATAAGCTGCTGCCGACCAAGGGGAGGACAGACGCACGGTGAGCGCCGATGAACCACTGGAGGTCGCGCTGTTCGGGCGCCTGATCCGACTCGCCCAGCAGATCCGCCACCGCGCGGACGCCGAGATGGCCGACCAGGACATCAATCCCGCCCAGTTCTTCATCCTGGGACTGCTCCAGCGGCGCGGTCCCCTCGCCCAGCGAGACATCGCAGCTGCGATGCGAACCAGCGCCTCGAACGTCTCGCAGCTGCTACGCAAAATGGAGGCCAGCGGTCTGGTCGAGCGCGGAAGCCGTTCTGCGACGCGGCGAACAGAGCTGACCGATGCAGGCCGAGCAGCCCACGGGCGACTGAAGCCCCAACACGATGCGTTCATCAAGACCCAATTTGCGGGGCTATCCGAGGCAGAGCAGCGCTTGATGCTGGTGTGGTTCGATCGTTTGTTGGCCTGAACTTGTGGGTCCCCCTTGTCGGTTGGGGAGAGGTGTGCACACTCTGCCAACACCATCCATTACCACGGCGTCTTCGCGCCAGGGGCAGTCAAACCCTGGCCGATGGATGGACCCTCACCGCAACATTGCGGCGGCGGGGCAGGAACCTCTTTGAGTTCATGGAACAGGCGTACAACGGCCTCAAGCACGGCATTGTGCCACCTCTGGTCACACCAGCAACCTGAGATCCCGAAGACTCGGGACTAAAGGGTCACCCGAGGAATACTGGACGCAATCGTTATTGGCGAACCGTATTCGAGTATCGCTCTGGAAGGAACGCAGCGATGCTTCGCAGTACAGCCACGGGGTCCGCAGTCTTCAGATTGTGTACGCCGTCCAGGACCAGCGAACCATCCGGCCCCTGACGGGGGTGCTCGTTGAGGTCATAGACCACAGCCGGGCCCCCCCCACGTTCGATGGTCAGCACCTGTTGAACGAAACGTTTTGCGCACCGCGCGGACCTGCTCTCAGAGAAGTCCAACAACCAGCCCGTCTCCGTTCGATAGATGAACCCCAACACCTGCTGCGCGTCGCGGATCTCCAGATGTGGTCGCGGCCGCTCATCGCGAACCTGACTATCGAGGACCGCGGCCTGCAGGGGAGTCTGTAGGGTCTGTGGATCGACGATCTGCCTGTCGTAGGGGATCGCCGCGAGATGTTGCAGCGCCCGGTACATCACCAACAACTCTCGCTCTGGGGGGACGGAGCCGTGCTCCCGATCGATATCTGCTCCTGCTATGGATATGGCGCGTTGATATCCTGTTTCGGGAATCGAATGGAGGGTCTGCTCAGCCAGGGCGCGGACATCCTCAAGCGGCATCGCCGCGCGAACGAAGACCGGGCCGATGTCCCAGGGAACGCCGTTGTCTCGATGGAGCTGCTGCAGCGCGACCAACGCGTCGAAGCGAACCTCACCGACAAAGCGCCGCGAGCCACGCCGAAAAAGGTACGGAATGTCATCATCCAGCAGTGTTCTCAGTTGGGGGTTCACCTCAGAGAAGACCGCTTTCGCAGCGCGTTCGATACCATCCAGTCGTTCCTGAACCCGAGGACTTTGCAGCTGCTGTAGGATCGATTTTGACATGGTGTGATGTATCACAGCGCACTGAGTTCGTTGAGGATGTCTTGGATTCGAACTGGTGTACCATTGAGCGCTGCGCGCTCATACACCCGCATCTGAGCCCGGAAGACCAGATCCATTTCTTCCAGCCCGTCGAACGTCGCATTCCGGGCCCGCCCGGTTGCTCCGGTCGCGGGTAGACTGTCGAGCGCTTCGATGGGAAGGACTTCAAACTCTGCATGCCCGAAGATCTGCCGTAGCCGCGCTGTCGCTTCGGGGATCTTGTCGTAGGAGACATAGGCACCAGATATTCGGGTCACAAGATCGATCGGATCGCGGATCGCGACTTCGCCTGCCAGGGCGTCTCCGCTGCGGGGAATTGTGTGTTGGGTCAACCCCAATGCTGCGAACGCCCGCGATTGTAGTTGAGGCAGCCTGAGCTTATCCGGCCGCACCGATCGCCTCCATATACTCTTCGATATCCTCTTGTATATTGAATGGATCGGCGATCTTGAGCGTGAGTTTCCTCTGGGGTCGAACGAACTGACCTGCACGCCAGAGCAGTCGTTTGCGGAGGGTGCCGAAGCTCTCAAAGATCGACTTCGCCGGTCGCTTCAAGTGCGTATAGCTTCCTCATCCAGCTGATCTGGCGCTCCAACTCTGGCCCCAGAGTAGCGGGCGGCGCTACACATCCCAATCTCCCAGCAATCATCAAAACAATAGAAGATTTGGCGGTAGACGATGGTCTACCGATCCACCCCTCTATCTGCCCCTCATCTCCGCAACAACATCCGCCATCACACGATCTTGTTGTGGAGTCATCTTGGTCAGATTCGAGCAGAATCGGTCTGTTCATGCAGGCTTTGTGTAGTATTTGTGTAGCGGTCCGTGCGACCGTCATCTCTGGGCGCTGGCCATGACCCCTGAGCAAAAACGCGCCCTGCTGATCCTCGCCCGCCCTTGTCCAGAGCAAGCCTGGGAGCTGTTCGAGACCCTGGAGAGGCAACGCCTCGACCCGATGCGAGACTGGCTGGATGCCTCGGAGCAGCCCCCAGAGGCGCGCTTCGCCATGGGCGGGATGGTGACCATCGCGTACTGCCCGCACCACTGGCCCTCCGATGCGTACGAAGTGCATCTCGACTACCACCGCCAGTACCGGATCCACACCTGCAGGCGCTGCGGGCGGGTGCTCAGCGGCTACACCCTGAAGATCAAGACGATCC
>JBCBLB010000455.1:0-8140 GCA_038520555.1 Myxococcota bacterium
CGCCTGGTCGCCCGCCTCGCCCAGGAAGCGGTCATCCGGCTTCGAGACCAGTCCGTCCTCGACCTCGCACACGATGACGTCCGCGACATCGTCGGGGAGATCAGGTCCCGGCGCGCCAGCCGGACCCCGATCAAGGCCAAAGACCCGGTTGAAGAAGCCTTTCAGAGCCTCAACGGGCGGTATGACCGCGATCGCGTCGAACGCCCGCTGTCCTGGTACTTCTCGCTGGGGGGGAAGGGCGGGCCCCGGTGGACGGTCCGCGTGGACAAGAACGCCGTCTCGGTGACCACCGGTCGGCCGCCAGACGGCGCCGCCGACTGCGTCGTCAAGACCTCGCCCGAGATGATGACCCGGATCATCGAGAAGGCCTATGTGCCCGAGGTCAATGAGTTCATGTCCGGGGTCATCAAGACCAATGAGATCCCCCTGCTCATCGAGTTCAGTCGGGTCTTCGGCCTGTCAGAGGTTTCGCCGTGAAGCTCTTTATTACCGGAGGGACCGGCTACCTCGGCCGGCACCTCATCCCCCGCCTCGCCAGAGATGGCCACGAGCTCACGGTCCTCAGCCGAGACCCCGCTCGGGTCATCGACGGCGCCCAGACGGCCCCCGGCGACATCCTCACCCCGGAGACCCTCGGCCCCGCCATGGCTGGCGCCGATGCCCTCATCCACGCCGCCGGGAAGGTCTCCCATGACCTCGACGATGCCGAGGAGATGTGGCGGCTGCACGTCACCGGCACCGAGAACATCCTCGATGCCGCCGAAGCCGCCGGCGTCAAGCGGGTCGTCTACCTCTCGACCTCGGGAACCGTCGCCGTCTCCGATGACCCCGACTTTCTGGGCACCGAGAACAGCCCCGATCCCCTCCGCTTCGTCCGCAGCTGGCCATACTACCGCTCTAAGCTGTTCGCCGAACAGATCGCCCTCAAGCGAAGCGCCCCCGCCTTTAAGGTCATCTGCCTCAACCCCTCCCTGCTGCTGGGGCCCGGCGATGATGCAGAGGGGAATTCGACCGTGTCGATCCGGCGTTTTTTGGACGGGCAGGTCCCCGCCTGCCCGCCGGGCGGGCTGTCGTTCGTCGACGTCCGCGATGTCGCAGACGCCGTCGCCGTCAGCTTGACGAAGGGGCGGGCGGGGAAGCGGTATCTGCTGAGCGGTGGGAACATGACCTTTCGGCAGTTCTACAACCGACTGGCCCGGATCGCGGACAAGCCCGCGCCGATGGTCAACATGCCGTCTGTGACCCGGAAGGCGCTGTCCTGGATCCCCGGCTTCGATCAGATCACCGCCTTCGTCGGCGCCGAGCTGAGCAAAGAGGAGATGGAGCTGGCATGTCACTACTGGTACGCCGACCCCAGCCGGGCTGAAGACGTCCTGGGCTGGACCGGCCGGGATCCACAGCGCACCCTCGAAGACACCGTCCACGACATCCAGCAGCGGGAAGGGCAGCGGTTCGCCCCCTGGGTCTCCTGAGGATCGCCTGAGCCGGCACCGACGCCGCCAGCATCAGGCTACGCATTCCCCGCCAACACGGTGTACCTCTTGAACGTCGACCGCCTCGATTCGTCCGATTCTGGGATGGGCTGGAATGTCGTATGGTTTGTGTCGCAGTTTTCTGCGACACGCTGCGACGCCCTCTCTGACGTGCTCCGCCATACCTCCTGTGTACCCAAAACCGGGAGGAATAGAGATGATGACCCCAAGCGCCCTGATCTTCTTCGCCGCGACCGCGCAAGCCGGCACCATCAACGCCAAAAAGACCGGCTGGACGCCGCTGAGCGAGCTGGTCGAGCTGGATGACCCCATCGCCGTCGATGCGCTGCACGACACGACCACAGGGACCCTGCTCGGCTTGAGCCAGGACAAAGACGGCGACATCACCGCGATTGGCTGGGAGTTTACCCTGGAGCCAGAGGAGGCGGTCAGCAAAGAAGCCTGGCTCGCGGTCGAGGACACGGACACCTTCGCCTCGGTCGATGCCTTCATCCACGACGCGATGCGCGGCGACCTGGACGACGCGCTCGGCGCCGGAGACACCCTGTATGGCCGGGTGGCCGGGCCGAACGGTGACGGCAGCTACATCGTCACCTGCGTCGTCGGGGAGCGCAATCACATCGAGGGGCTCGGCGCCCTGGAGGTCGCCAACAAAGGCATCTACACCGCGCGGGCCGCGATCCAGGTCGGAAAGGGCGTCGCCAAGGTGTCTTCTGGCACACCCTGGGGGGTCATCACGGGCTCCGTTGACATCGTCGGCGGCCTCATCTCTGTGGTCGTCGGCCTCTCATCCGATGACACCACCGCCAGCGGGAATGTCTACGGCTGGGACGATGTCGAAGACGCAGTCGTTGACTACAGCATCGGCGCGGTCGGCAGCCTGCTCGACTACATCTTCACCGAAGAAGAGGAGGCCGCCTCTGATCCCGACGCCGATTACCTCGACCAGCTCGACCGTGAGCGTGAGGCGCGGTGGAAGGCCGCAGCCGCTGCCAAAGCCAAAGGCAGCGAAGACCCGGGCGGCGATTCTGGTGACCCCGGCGACGACCCGAGCGGCGACGACCCGAGCGGCGACGACCCGAGCGGCGACGACCCGAGCGGTGATACGGACGGCGGTACAGACGGCGGTACGGACGGCGGCTCGGGCGGGGATGATGGGTCCGATTGCAAGGACGCGGACGGGACAGGCTGCAAGGGCAGTGGTGACGGCTCCGAGGACGGTGGCGACGAAGGGGGTGGTGAAGATGGAGGGTCGATCACGACCTTCCCGGACTTTGAGGAGGGCGCCGATCCGGAGATGATGGAGCAGTTCCTGGCCTTCTCCGAATGGTTGGGGGTAGATCCCTACAACACGGATAAGATGGTCGAAGCGATGGGCTACATCTCAGATGCCGGAGAGAAGGAGTCCGTGGACGCTGCGTTCGTCGAGATGAGCTGGCTGGACTTCACCTGCGCGTCGAGTTCCGACCTCTGCCTGGGCATGAAGGAAGGCGTCCGAACAGATTACGTCAACCTTGCCGTGCTCGACACCCTCTGCGAGGGGGACCTCTGCGTCGGGTTGGGCCGGGGCGGGACGCTGTCCCCGGAAGGCCTCCTCAAGATGGACGATAACCTCCCGCTGAACGGCGCCGCGACGGAAAAGCTCGACACCTTCGAGATCAGCCGTAAGTAGCGGTCGCTCGCCGCCAGCATCTTCGGCGACACCGAACGAGGCGCCATTCCTCCCCATGATCGGCGGATGATGGGGAGGGTTGGCGCCTGATCTGGACAGCCACAGCTCCCGGTCGCTGCAGCGCGTCTTCGACGATGCCTCGCTGGCCCCATCTGCTCGGATCCCGTTGTTTCGTCCTGATTTGGCAGAGCCTTCTGTTTGAACCATCCACACTTCCCGTCTTGCCGGGTGGGGAGGCTGTCGAGGGTGTCTGCTGATACAGTGCCGCTATGACCCTCGACCTCGCCCAGCAACGGCTGAACTTCGCCCAGGCCCTCTCCAGCCCCTGCGTCGGGTGCTCTGCCACCTGTTGCACGTTCTTGCCCCTCCATGACTTCCAGATCACGCGGCTGCAAGAGCTGGACTACGCCCTGTATCTCCTCAATTTTGATCGCATCGAGCTCGCCTGGCTTCAAGGGGGCTCCTGGCGCGCTCACTACCGGGCGCCGTGTACGAAGCTCGACCTCGCCACCCGGCGCTGTACGGTCCACGGCACCGACCTCCAGCCCAACGTGTGCAAGCGGTATGACCCCTACAACTGCTTTTACAAGCGGCTGTTTGAAGGCGCTGAGACGTCGGACTTCGTCCGGATGGACCGCGGCCGGGTGCGGGCATGGGCGGATATGGTCGTCTTCGATGGGCACCGCGACATCGTCGGCTACCCGGACCGAGACGCCGCCCTCGCGGTTCTGCCTCCGCTCGAACCCGTCGTCGACCCCGCGATCCCTGATGACCCGATGCTCAAGACCTGGGAACACGCCGTTCGACACCAGACCGGCCTGCCGATGAAGCCCGCGAAGACGTTTCGCGACTTCAAGAGCCCCTGCAGCGGCTGCGACGCGTACTGTTGCACCCGGCTGTCGTTCCCCCACGGTGTGCCGGCGTCGCTCGGCAACATCGACCATCTGCGGTTTTGCCTTGGCTTCCCCGGCGTTGAGATCGGGGTCCATCACAACGGCGACTGGACCGTCGTCGTGCGCACCCGGTGCAAGAACCTCGTCGACGATCCGGTCCAGGGACGGCGGTGCGGCGTCTATGGAACGCCCGAGCGGCCCAACGCCTGCAGCATTTACGATGCGTCGATGTGCGGCTACAAGCAGCAACACGGCCAGCCCCGGCCCGGATCCTTCGTCCGGGTCCAGCACGATGACTTCGACGTCATGGCCGCGCTGTTCCACTTCGACGACGACGGCTATGTCCTCCATCGGCCCAGCCACGCCGATGTCCGACAGGCCATCGAGCAGCGGTGGGCCAACGAAGGGCCGCTCACACCCGAAGCGCGCTGAGCAGCTTCCCATCCTGTAGATCGACGCTGTGCACCCGCCCCCGATCGTCACAGACCGTCAGGACATTGTCGCGAACCCGGCCGCGAACCCGCCTCGCCCCATCCAGTTTGAGGATCGAGAGGTAGGCCTTCACGTCCTTGGACCGAACCTTGATCACCGGCCCTTCGCGGCGCCAGTCTGCGACGACCCGGGTGTCATCCTGGGCGTTCAGCACCTGTGTGCCATCGGGCCACACCCTGCTGGATGGATCGACGTGCTCAACGGAGGGGATCTTCACGCTGTTGTGGAGCTCGAACCCAGGGAGGGTGTATTGGTGCCAGAACAAGGGGTCTTTGCCGGTCATGACGTCCAGGTGAGCCGACCTGGATCGGGCGATGGACACGATCGGAACGTCCTCTGCGGAGGGGAGTCGGACCCGGCCGACCAGCCGCGTCCCCTCCCGGGACTGGGCATCCAGGATGAGAAGATGTCCGCGGGCGCCGATGATCCACAGGTCACCGTCGTAAGACGCTGCGAACGCTTCTGCCCGGGTGCCATCGGTGAGCGATGTCGCCCGATGCTGATGGAGGTCGAGCCGGTGCGCCTCGATAAGATCGCCCCGGCGGGTCGCGGCGATCGCATGCGCCCCTGTGTCGGAGAGGACGAGGTGATGGGTCGGGATGAGGAAGTGGTGGCGGGTTCGGCCTGCCCGATCCAGCACCAACACCCCGCCCTCGCCGAGGGCGACCACAAACTGCCCGTTGTCCAGCCGATGGGCATCAACAAGTTGCCGCGCGCCGGCGTCGTTGGCCCGGATATGGTGGGTCGTGGGGAGCAGCTGATGTCGCCTCCGCCTCCGCGGCGAGTGGGGGAAGTCGATCGCCAGCACCGGGTCGACGTGAGATGCGAGGCGCCTGGCGGCGTCTGCATCTGCCCGATCCCTGCCGGCCAGGTCCAGCAGCATCCGCCGCAGCAGCGGCCGGCCCAGAGGGGACGCCGTCTCTGGGGGCTTCGTCAGCAGCGTCACCGCCATCTCCGATCGGATTCGGTCCCCGAGATCGCCCGGCGCGTCCAGGTACGGCTGCAGCATGGGCCGAAGCGTCTCTTCGGGCACCCCGTCCTGGCGGGACGCCCACCGCACTAGCGCGCGGGCGCCGGTGGCGCCGCCGGTCTCGATGGCGGCCCGCAGCCACTTCAACACCAGCAGGTTCTGGGGGTCGGCGCTCTCCATCACGTCCGCCGCAGCAGCGAATCGGCCCGAACGGGCCAGGGTGTGGGCGTAGGTCGTCCGAAGCCAGCCCGCCCGGGCCGGATCGGTTTTCATCAGGACGTCGATGCCCTCCGGAAAGCAGCCATGGAGCCGAAGCAGGAAGAGCGCCTTGAGGGTCTCGCCGGCCTGCAGCCAGAGGATCGCGACCTTCGGGATGGGCATCTTCCGGGCCTCGGCCAGCTCGGCCGCCAGATGAAGCTCCCCGCGGCGGATCAGGTAGTCCACCGCCTCCTCTGGCTCGCCGAGCAGCTCACAGAGCACATAGGCAGCCTGCTTGACCATCCCAGCCTGATCGAGCTGCTCGAAGGCCTGCCGATATCGCTTCTTGAGCAGCTCATAGAGCTGGGCGGTCAGCGGTCGCTGCGACCGGCCCGATCCGCCTGCGGTGAGCTGTGGCGACCGCCGCTGCGGCAACATCACATCGCCGGTGCGCTGCGGGGGGGGGCTGGACGTCGGCGTGGGGGTTGGGTTCAGCGGGATGGCGTCCCGGATCGCGGACTCGAACTCGCCGCGCTCCAGCCGATCGAGCAGACTCTGCAGGGTTCGCTTGGGTTGCGCCCCCAACAGGCGGTTCAGCGCGCCGGACAGGTTCAGCCGTTCGCTCACCCGATCGAGCCACCCGCCGACCTGGTGGCTCACCCGTGCGATCCCTGAGCGGTCCTCAGCGGGGCCCGGTGGTTCATGACCGAGCCATTCCCCCACCCGCTTCAGCAGCCCGCCCAGCCGCTCTCGAAGGCTCCTTCGGTGGGGTGGAGCCGATGTCTCCGGCACGAGGAGCGCCTCATTGAGGGCCGCGGCGGCAGCCGAGGGCGAGATCCCGACCACGTCTCGGAATGCACGGGGGTCTTCGGCCGTCAGGGGAGGGGGCATCGGCCCAAGCGGTTCGCCACGAACCCACTGCAGGCCGGTGAGGTCCACCCATTGTGAGAGGTCGACCCGCTGGGCCTCTTCGGGGAGCGTGATCTGCACCACGCCCCCATGGGCGAGCAGGATCGCATCGATCGGTGGAGCGAGGGCCCCCCACTCCCGGTCGCTGATCGGCATCGAAGACAGCCGTCCCTGAACCCTACACATCGCGAGGCCTGTGGACTGAGAGGTGCGCACACGACGCGGTCTCGGCCAGCGGAGGAGGTAGCCGTCCCCCAGCCGATAGACCTCCGCGCCCGGCGCCCATTGGGCCAGGACCCGGGCGCGGGCCTCGGCCTCCCCGAGCATCTGGGGATTGAACCACAGCCCCTCGGCCAGGACGGTCCCCTGCCAGGTCAGCCGACGGGGGAGAGGTCGTCCTTGTGAAGCACGCACAATGGTTCTCCGGCGGAAGGGTCAAACAGCACGAGATCACCCGAGGCGGTGAGCCAGGCGATGGTTCGGGTGGTCGGGCTCGTCGCGGCGGTGAGGATGGTGGCGTTGTCGGTGGGGATGAGCATGGTGGCGTCTTGACGGACGAGGGCCAATGAGGTCCGGTCGGCGCCCCGGACCAACAGGGCCGGCTTTCCACGTCGGTTGTGGAGGCGCCCGACCCCGAAGACGGTCTGTCTTTTTGCAATGCTCACCCGCAGCCCGCCCATCCCCGGGCTGGTCCACATCCCACCCCTCCATCCGATCACCACGCCGTTGTAGGGGATGCTGTTCGGGCCGACGAACGCCGCGACGGGGGGCTGCGACTCATTCCAGGTCTCCTTTCGGGCGAGGCCGCCGTCTGCGTTGAGCAGGGTGTAGGTCAGGGCTTCATTCTCGATGGCCAGGGTCATCGAGCGCCCGTCCGGGCCCGCCAGCAGCAGCGCCGTCTCGGAGAGGATGTTCAACTGGTTGCGCTCGCGATGGTATTCGAACAGCTTCCCGGCGGCGTCGATAAACCGGTACGTCGTCCACACCCCATTGGGGAAGCGGTGAATGAACATCGGCGTCAAATCCATTGAGATCCGGTCTGCGCTGTCGGCAGGCAGATCGAACTGGGCGTTGCGGACCTGCAAACGAAGCCGCCCTTCCTCTGTCAAAAACATCGGGAGGAAGTCCTTAAACCACCCAATCCCCACGACCTCACGGCCTGCGATAGAGATCAATGACTGCACCCGCGGCCGGCTGTGACGGCTTGCGGGGACGCGAATGTTGAGGACGACCCCATCCTTTCGCTGGACCAGAAGACGGGCGCCGCTGCTGGTGAAGCGGAGCCAGGGACGGAGCGCGCCGCCTGACTGCGGGGACGGGGCGACGATCCGCGGAGCCGCCGGTTTCGGCTTCAACGGATCGCTGAGAATTCGGCGCTGAAGATGGACGGCGGGCAAGGGCAGGGGAAGCGTCTTGCGACGATCGAGCTGGATGGTCAGCGCGCCGGTGATGGTCGGGGCATCCTCAACACAGACCATCCGATCTCCGCCGATGCCCACGGCAGAGCGCCCGC
>JBCBLB010000568.1:0-6529 GCA_038520555.1 Myxococcota bacterium
GCTTCGATGTCAGAGGCTTCGATGTCAGAGGCTTCGATGTCAGAGGCTTCGATGTCAGAGGCTTCGGTGTCAGAGGCTTCGGTGTCAGAGGCTACGGAGTCGCTCTGAGCCGTTCCGGACTCATCTCGATTCCGGATGAGATCGGGTAAGCTTGGCTTTCAGCGCCAGCGTCCCGGTGACCAGGATCGGATCAGCGGACAAGCCCGGCAGATCTTCACGCGCAGCGCGCGTTAGACCGTGCATCGGGGTGCCATCTGCGTGCACCCGAAGCGCTGTTCGTGTATCGGTGAGGATGGTGGTCTGGTATTTCTCGCCTGGGCTCAGGACGGCGCTCAGATCGGGGTTCACCCCGCCGCCGAGCTGGCGCGCGAGCTGCCGCCCGCTGGGCAGGGTCCAGACCTGATTGGTGAACTGGATGGCATAGCCGGCCTCTGATTCGACCCGGAGCGCCTGGGCCATGCCCTTGCCCCAGGTCGGCGCGCCCACGATGGTCGCGTCGGCCCGCTCTTGAAGGCTGCCAGCCAGGATCTCTGCCGCAGAGGCGGTGTCCCGATCGACCAGGACGACGACGGGCACGCCCTCCAGTGGATGGCCGGGGATCGCCTGGTTCCAGGGGACCAGCGCAACTCCTGGCTCTGCTTCACCAGAGGTCTCCGGCGTTGTGCGTCCTGACAACTCGGCCAGCAGCCCCTCTCCGATGAAGCGATCGGCGATCTGCACGGCGGCGTTGACATCGCCGCCGGGGTTGCCGCGGAGATCGAGGACCATGCCCTGGATGCGATCTGCAAAGGGCTCGATGAGCGCGTCAAAATCAGGCTCAGAGTAGTCTCGGAACAGGCGGATGCGCACATAGGCGAGCCCGGGTTCCAGCCAGAGGTCCCATTGATTGTCGGCGGTTCGTTGATAGCCTTCCAGGGTCTGCGTCTTGACCGGTCCACGGGTCAACGAGAACGTCATTGGGGCCGAGGTCCCTTCCCGCGCCACGATGATCTGGACGGCCGTGCCGGCGTCTCCGGCGAGGGTCTGCTCGGCGGCGGGCCGCCGCTGGCCTACCGGAAGCGTGCCGAGGTCCACGGTGCGTGTATCGGTCTGGATTGCGAGGAGTCGGTCATCCTGGTGGACGCCGCTGCTCCAGGCGGGTGTGTCCAACAGCGGACGGGCGATCCGAACGATCCCGTTCTCGTCTTCGGTCAGTTCGATGCCGACGCCGTAGCGGACGCCCTGGTGTTCCGCCTGCCAGGACGCGATCTCTGCAGGCCAGACCGCGCGGGTCCAGGGGTCGAGGGCGCCCAGTCCACCCGCGATCCACTCAGCGATGATCGGCTCCGGCGGGATCTGTGCGGCGGTTCCCCGTTCGACCGCCCGGCGAAGGGCGTCCTTGGCCATCCCGACATCTGCGCCGGTCGTCTCCGGCCATGCGACGCCTTCGAGCCCAGGCCACTGCTGGCGGGCGCCCGGATCGGTCGAGAGCCAGACGAGCTGTCGGTGACCCGCCGCTGAGACGGCACGCCAGTCGGGTTGAATCCGATACTCCTGGTCGAGCTTATCGAGCAGGTGGTGGGCGGCATGGAGCGTGATCCCGACCTGGGATTGTGCGGTCTGCTGGGCGTGCTCGGGGAGGTATCGTCCAGCGAGCAGGGCCTGATCGTGGAGGAGGTGGTAACGGGGGGCGTCCTTCGGGGCGATCTCAGCCAGGGCGGCATACAACGTCGCGGCGTCTGCTGGAGATGCCTGGGCGGCACGGTCGACCACCTGCTGGAGGAGCCGCTGAAACGTCGGGTGGTCTGGGTCGCTCTGGAGCCCGGCTCGGATCGAGGCCAGCGCAGCGGTCAGCCGATCTTCGACAAGGGCGATCTCTGCAGCGTCCGCGAGCATGCCCTGTTCGACTTGTTGGATGGCGCGTCGCTGTGGGCCAAGATCAGTGAGCGTCTGCGCGGCGGGCTTCCAGTCCGCCAGCGGTCCGTCCGCGTCGGCTGCTGCAATGAGCGGAAGTGCCTGAGAGAGCTGGTTATTGAGGACCAGGGCCGAGACCTGCTCAGGAGAAGAGGCTGGCTCACAGCCCCACAAGCCGGTGATGATCATCCACATCGCGCGCACGAGGTGACTGTATCCTCTTTGTCGGCCGGTTACGTTGAGGGCATGTCCCTACGGGAGCAGACTTCCTGGCCGATCTGGTTGCCGTCCGCAGCGGCGATGGCGCTGTTGGCGGCGACGTTGTTGTTCTCTCGTTGCCCGACGCCGATGCGGGTCGCGACGCTCAACCTGGAAAATTATCCCAAGCATGATCGGCAGGGGCCTGCTGCGATGGCGCTGATCGAGGATCTCGGCGTGGCGGCGGTGGCGCTTCAGGAGATCACCCAGCCCGAGCGGCTGGCAGCTCAGGCGCGAGAGTCGCTCGGACCGCACTGGCGCTTTGCCTGGACCAATGTGGGCAGCCGGCAGCGGGTCGGGGTGCTCTATGACGGCAGCCGGCTCCAGGTCATCGATGAGATCGTGCATCGCGAGACCCTGCTGCATCGGGGCGCGAAGCCGGCTTATGAGGTCGTGGTTCAGCCGATCGGTGGGGGGGCGCCGCTGCACCTCATCACCGTTCATCTCAAGGCCCGGGACAGCGGCCAGCCCATCCGCGCCAAGCAGCTCGCGGCCCTCCGCCCGATCCTCAAACAACGGATGGAAGAAGGGAAGCGAGTCGTACTGATGGGCGATCTGAACTCTACCGGTGAGGCCGATCGGCGCCTGCTGGACACCCTGGCGCGCGATGCGGAGATGAGCTGGGGAAGCCGTGGGTTGCCATGCACCAGCTACTGGGCACGCAAAGATGGCTGCCTGGGCTTCGCCCTCGACCATGTGATCAGCTGGGCCGCGCCGCGCGCCGTCGATGTCGGGGGGGCATGTGAGAGCGACGGCTGCCGACCCGGCGAACAATGCCCCATCTACTACGGTGAAATCTCCGATCATTGCCCGGTCATCGTGGATCTGCCGACATGGTAGGGGCATGGATCGGCGTCGGGATCTGGCTGGCGACCGCCGCGGCTGAAGACAACAAGGCGATCGCCGCAGACATCGCCCGGCGGATGGAGCGCACCGGCCCTCATCTGGCCCGGTATGTCAAAGCCGGCACCGAAGATGAAGCCCTGATGATCGCATACCGCTCACCCGGTTCGATCTCGATGCGGGTACAGTCGGAGGACAACGATGTCGCGATGTCGGTCCAGGGCGACGAAATCCAGATCCGCATCGCCGAAGAGTGCGCGGTCGTTCCGATGCGGGAAGTGCTGCGGGCCATCGACGCGACCCGGCTCGCGTCTGATGTTGACCCCTCGGAGATCCTGGGGGCGCAGCTGGACTATCGCCTCACTGCAGCGGGTGAGGTGAACTTCAACGTCGTGTTTCGGCGGGGTTCGTTCGAGACCCCCCTGCAGTGGATCTCCATCCTGGGCCATCCGGAGACCGTCATCGAGAAGGGGCCGGAGCGGACCTGGGCGGTGCGGTCCGGCGACCTTCACTACACGTTGTCCCGAAAGACCGGCGTGCTGGAGTCGATGTCGATTCAGGGCGCCGATGAGACCTATGCCATCGAGCTCGCGTCGATGGTTCCGCTCCAGGACGCCGAAGACACTGAGCGGGCGCGCTGTCAGCAGAGCACCGACGCCCGGCTCGTCCGCACCCTCACCGGGCAGCTGCTGATGCAGGCGTACATCGAGTCGTATCCGCCCACCCTGGAGGCCATGAAGACCCGCGATCCGACCACCCGGGCCGCCGCCGCTGCCCGACAGGTAGACTTCTGGGTGACCTACCAACAACAGGACCTGGAAGACTGGCTGGCCATGCTCGCCCAGAAACCAGAGTGGCGCGCGTTGATGCTGACCTACATCGGCGACCGCGACCACTACGCGTCTTTCCGAGCCGGGCTGCCACCATCGGTGACGCCCGAGCAGGCGATGGCGGCGTATCAGGAGGCATGGCGAGAGGAGCTGCTGGTCAAGCTCTGCCAGGAGTATGCCAACAACCTGGAAGGGATCGTCCTCCCGGCCCTCGCCCGTGAGGTCACCTTTGACGATGCGACCCTGATTCAAGAGATGATCTCGATCCCGATCGCCCAGGCGATCGCTCAGGTGGCGCCGACGGTCATGGCTCCCTTCATCGACGCCGTCGTACAAGCCGGGATCGCGCCGCTCGCGCAGCCGCCTTCGCCATGACGTCGGACCCAGCGCTCCACACCTACAACACGTTGGTGGGCCTGCCGTTGTCGGTCGAACAACGGTGCGCGTTGTTGGCGTCATTGCATCGGTTCGCCCAGCAACCCGCGCCACCCCGCGTCGCGCTGTCGGCGATCGTATCGAAAGGACCGTTGTCATCGCTGAGCCAGTGGGTAGACGCTGGAGGATCGCTCGACGCGCTCTGTGCGGCCCTCTGCCACCCCACCGCGCTCACCGACGCCCTCCAGGATCTGACCGCCCATGCGCCTCAGCAGCCGGCGGTCCATCACCCCCATCCCCTCGGCGAGGACGCCCGCTTCCCGCCCCGGATCGCGAAGGCGTTGAACCTCGAAGCCACGACCGTCCGGGGGCGCCCGCGAGGACTGTCCGGATTCCCGTTTACAGATAAGATCGTCCATTTTCGACAGGCGCTCCGCGAGCCGAGGCCGGCCTCCGCGGTCATCGTCGGCGCCGGCTATGTGGGGTGTGAAGTCGCCCTCGCCTGGGCTGCGGCCGGCTGCCACGTCTCCCTCATCGATCGATGCGCGACCATCCTCCGCGGATACATCCCTGAACGGATCGACGACGCCTGGGACCTGCTGCGGGCCTCGACGGTGGACCTGCTGCTGAACATCCACATCTCCGGGTGGGACACCCGACAAGGGCAGATCGTCGTCTATGGGCTCAAGCACGGTGAACCGGTCGAACTGAGCGCAGAGCGCGTCGTCCTCGCCGTGGGGCTGCGGCCTGAAGACGCGCTGCACCGTTGAGTTTACGGCAACCGATCGATGAGGTGCTGGCAGGCTGAGCCGTTCAGGTGGCCGGGACGTCGAGGCCGATGGGGCAGGAGACACCGTTGAAGCCGCCGGGGTTCTTGTCGAGGTACTGCTGGTGGTTGTCCGAGATAGGCGATGAGATGGGGATACCATCCGAAAATGGACCCGATCAGGGAACCTTGTTGTGTCCAGGTATGCCGCTCAGCAATCCCTCGAAGGTGGTCTCTCGTTCAGAATTGATTTACATGTTGCGCAACACGCAACATATGGGTCACGAAGATGAGCAAACACCCTGGGCAGATTCTGGCGGACGACTTCCTGGCGCCTCTGGGCCTGAACGCGAACCAGCTGGCAGTCGGCCTGGGGGTCAACCGCAGCACCATCAGCAGGCTGCTCGCTGGTCAGCAGCCGCTCACTCCCGCGATGGCTGCTCGCCTGGGCGCTTTTTTCCAGGTCCCTGCGCGATGGTGGCTGCTGATGCAGGCGGAATACGACGCTGCGGTGGTCAGCGGGGACCCCTCACTCGCGGCGGGAGTCACACCGATGGAGCCCGATCCAGATGTGCTCCTTACTCCCAAGGGGGTCATGCGCCTCGCTGGGACTGCAGAGCCTGCTCCAGCAAAACCGATCTCTCTTTCTCGTGCAGAGATCAACGCCCTGCCGCAACACCCCCCACAGCCGCGACGTCATGTGAAGACCGTCCGTTACGATAACGGTGCGATCGCTCTGGTTGGGGATGAGACATGAGCCGCGTAAAAACACTCACCGAAGTCGTCGCGCCCGCGATCTTGACACGAGCAGAGCACACCTCTGCACTTCTCCGGGATCTTGGTGTCCCGCATGCATTGATCGGGGGATTGGCTGTTGGAGTTCACGGACACCCTCGTGCGACGAAGGATGTCGATTTCCTGGTCGGCGTGGAAGCGTTCAAGACCACCGAGCCATTTCTGATCTACCGGGAAGAGCTCAAGGAGCTGGCCCGTATCGGGGAGACGGACATCATGTACATCCCCGATCGATTCCCTGGACTTGCTGAAGAGTTGCGGTTGGAGGACGATATTCCAATCATTTCTCTACCTGGATTGATCCTCATGAAATTGGATGCCTTCCGTGCCCGCGATCAAGAGGACGTGCGCTCCCTCCTCCAGGTTCACCCCAGCCAGATTCGAGCGGTTCGGGACTACCTCCAGAGACAGGCCCCCGAACTCACCATCCGCCTGGCTGAGGTCCTGGCGGGCTGAGCCGTTCAAGTGGCCGGGACGTCGAGTCCGATGGGGCAGGAGACGCCGTTGAAGCCGTGGTTGCAGTAGCCGCCGGGGTTCTTGTCGAGGTACTGCTGGTGGTAGTCCTCGGCGTAGTAGAACGTGCCCGCGTCCGTGATCTCCGTGGTGATCGGCTGCTTGCGGCCGGCCGCGGCGAGCTGCTTCTGGTACATCTCGCGGCTCATGACCGCAGTCTTCCGCTGCGCGTCGCTGCTTACGTAGATGCCGGAGCGGTACTGGGTGCCGACGTCGTTGCCCTGGCGCATGCCCTGGGTAGAGTCGTGGTTCTCCC
>JBCBLB010000151.1:0-15924 GCA_038520555.1 Myxococcota bacterium
GTCGAGCGCACCCGGCGCGGCTGGCTGCACTTTCAGGTCAAGCAGCCCTACCCCGACTTTATCGTTATGCTGGCAGACTGGGTGAGCCGGGCGCCGATCAAGGCGCTGAGGCCTGGGTGGCGGCCGATGTGTCGCGCCGTCCAGTCTGCCAGCATAACGATAAAGTCGGGGTAGGGCTGCTTGACCTGAAAGTGCAGCCAGCCGCGCCGGGTGCGCTCGACGATCCCACGGACCGAGCGACCGCTGCCCCGGTGTGCGCTGACCAGCGGCTTGAGATCGCTCATGCGCTCCGCGAGCAGCAGCAGCGGACGGTCGGCGTTGTCTGCGGCCGTGAACCAGAACGACAGCCGGTCTCCATGGTCGAAGCGGGCGAGGAGCTGCTCCTGCGCCGAGGCGTCCGAGGGGGCGTCGTTGGGCCCCTCTTCATGCACCAAGGGGGCCGCGGCCCGCAGCACACCATCTCGTAGCTCCGCGACGGTGGCACCACGGAGCGCTTCGCCCAGGGGCGTCTCCAGCAGCGGCAGCAGGATCTGGAGGCTGTGGTTGACGTCCTGGGCTGCAGTAAACACGACCGCGTCGTCTTTGCGCTTGCGGAGGATGCCGCGGAGCTGCGCACCCAGCGCCGGACTCTGCCGACGAAGCTCAACGACCTGTCTGGCGAAGTGGCTGCCGTCACGATCCCGCCAGGCCGAACCGAGCAGGAGGGTGGGCTGGTGGCCGGGGCCGGCGTCTGTCGCCCAGAACCACGCGTCCCGATCCGGTGGCAGCTTATCGAGCCGCTCTACAGTCTGCTGCGGCGAGCCGGGGCGGACCACCTCGGGGAAGCCCTCCCACAGGGCGTCGTCTTGATGGGTGGCGATGACATAGCCGCCCTCGATCTCGACCATCCGGGTCCCGCGGAGCATGGCGAGCTCCGGATGCGTTGCGAGCAGGGGGCGCGCCCAGCTGGCCAGCTGCCACAGCGACGCGGCGGTCAGCCCAGCGCCCCCCAACGTCAGCGCCCCATCCGGCCCCACGCTGGCGATCCCGGACGACTGCAACGCCCCGGGCGAGGGCGCGATCCGATCGCGCTGCGCTTTGAGCTTCTCCGCCCCGGGATCGGCCCGCAAGCTGCTGAGCAACAGCGGCGGATCCGCTTCAGCGCACCACCAGAACCACGCCCGATGACCCACCCGAAGCTTCGATAGGTTGCGTTCCAGCTCCTTCACAATCATACACCCTTCCTTCGTCAATCGTCGTCGTACTGCGTGGGTTGGATTCGCAAGAGGGACAACCCAGAATGGCCCCGAACGCCAACCGTCTTTCAGGATCGCCCGGGGCACACCAACGGCAGAGGAGCGTACGGGGCCCTTGAAGTACGCGTCGTCTACCTTTTCCCTATGGCGAGTGAGTCATCGGAAGTCGCGTTTGGCTTTGTGTCGGCCATCACACCAGGGCTTGTTCTTCGACAGCCCACACCGGCACAAGGTCGCCCGGTTGGTGGCCTGCCGCTCCTGCATCGGGACGTTGATGTCAAAGTCGACCTGAACCCGGATCTCGCCCCCTTCGATGACATCGATGCAGACCGGGCCCGATGCGATCGCTGGCGTCGCCTCTTCCGTCTTCATCTCATAGCTGAGCGCCCCGGATGGACAGGTGCTGATCACCTTCATGATCTCCGCTGCCGCAGACGCATCGCCCGCCAGCTCCCGCTCGCGAAGCGCCTTGAGCGGCTTACAATAGAAGACGTGCATACACGTCTTTTTGTTGAAGAAGGTGCGGATGGTCTGCCCCTCCCAGACCCGGATCTCATCCTGGGGTGGGGACTCGCTGGTGCCTTTGAAGCCCACTTTGTTGTGCGAGCCATCACAGAAGGGGGCGTTGCTGCTCTCCCCACAACGGCAGAAGTATAAGTCCCCCTCAATCTGGAGGCGCTCGCCCCCGTATTGCGCGCTGTTCGCGCCGCTGATCTTGAGCGGACCATCAGGAATCACATGAACAGAGAGTCGATCAGACATACCAGTAAACCTCGGGCGTGTGTTTTTGAGGGTACCCCTTCTTCCTATAGGAGAAAACCCCACGAGACAGGCGCGAAGCCGCCTTGCAGCAAAAGACCACGAAGACCAACCGGCGAATACGGTTGTGATTCCGTCCCACATCGACCATTTCCACCTGCTCAGGCTCCATGCTCATCAGAGACGTGCTCATCAGAGACGTGCTCATCAGAGACGTGGGGGTTTTCCCATGACCTGTGACATAGATGTCGTTTTGTGTGGCGCACGGCAGGCGTCGATCCCGATCGTCACGGTGGCACATTTTATGCTTGAGAGGAGAACACAAGGAGGGAACCATGAACGCACTGCTGCTGTTTGGATTGTTCGCCTGTACCGCAGGAATTGATGGAGAGGTGGGCACCAGCACCTTCTCGATCGACAACCAGACCCGTGATGCCCTGGCGGTCTCCTTCACACCCGGGCCGGTGATGGAGCCGGAGGTCCTGCGTGACACCATTGAGGGCGGCGAGCAAGCCGACGTCTTCTTAAGTGGGGGCTGCTTCGGCTGCTGGGATCAGCCCGAGGACGTCCTGGCGACCCTGTCCCTGGCGCCGGAGAGCGGCGACGCCATCGTCTTCGATCCGATCGCAAACGGTGACTGGGTGGAGGAGAAGGTGGGCGAATATGACGCCATCTTCACGCTGACGCTCCAAGAGCGCTGACGTCTGCTTTCATCTGGTGGTGTCTCCCGGGCCGGGCCTGTGAGGGTGGGAAATCAGTCACCCAGCTCGGCCTCCAACACGACCCGCATCGCCTCCAACTCGAAGCGGTTGCTGGCATAGGACACGACGCCGTCCCGACCGATGATCCAATCATGGGGATACGCTGTGGTCGGGAACTCGGCTTGGACCAGATAGGCTTGCTTGACCGAGCCGTCCTCATCCAAGAGCAGCGGGAAGGTCAACCCCAGCTGTTCTTTGTAGCGATTGACGATCTCCGGGGACTCTTGTGATGTGATCCCCCACACCACGACGTCGCCCCCATATGCCCGCCAGATGCTGTGTTCAATGTCCGAGACCTCGGACGCACACTGCGGTCACCAGGTGGCGAAGTACGCCAACACGACTGGCTGGCCGCGCTGATCGGAGAGGGTGTAGGTCTCGCCGTCCAGACCGGTGAGGGTGAAGTCAGGCGCGTCCGTCCCCAGCCCGTTGTTCGGTGGCGGCGATGAGAGGACCGTGATGCGCTGATCGGGCTCGTCTGGATCGCTGGTCGCCACACACACCGTGAACACATCGTCTGCTTCGGTGTCGGTCGTGGTGTTCGTGAGGCGAAGCCGCCCTTCTGCGCCCGCTGCGATGGTGGTCTGCGACGCTTCCGCGAGCAGCCGGCCCGGCGGCGCCTCTGCGCCGCGGATCTCCAGCGATGCGTTCCCCATGTTCCGAACAAGCACCTCGGTCGTGGCCCCGGGTTCGAGGTAGACCGCCCGCTCCACCAACGCGGCATCGGGCGCAGCCGCTTCACGATCCAGGTCGAGGATGTGGAGATAGCCCCAGTCCGCGATCACCGCACGGTCGCCGAAGGTCGCGACATGCATCGCCCAGTGCGGGGTCTTCTCGGTGTTGATCCGCGACGGGCGTTGTGGCGAAGCGATGTCGTAGCCCACGACATCCTGCTGGTTCGTGGCCCAGAGCCGGTCCCCCGCCGCGGCGACCGAGATGACCGAGTAATTCAGCGCTTCGATCCAGACACTGCTCGGCGCGTCGGGATCGGCGAGGCTGAAGGCTTCGATTCCGGCCCCGCCGACCGCGACATACATCGTCTGCCCGTCGTCCGAGAACGTCAGATCCTGTGCGCCCCCTTGCGTCGGTGTCGTGCCCACAAGCGCCGGCCGATCCGGATCGGCGAGGCTGATCGTGACGACCCCCGCCGAGTTGTCGGCCACATACAGGCGCTCACCCAGGAGATGGGGCATCCAGGGATTGTCCAGCCCCTCCAACCGGTGGATCTCCTGTGGGTCAAACGGATCGCTGATGTCAAAGGTGATCAGCGATCCGGCGTGGGTGGTCATGTACAACCGATCCGTGGTGTGCGCCATCCCCGAAGGGCCGTTCACCCGGATCTCACGTACGGGCCGTGGGCCGCGCGGCTCGGATCGATCATAAACGCGGATCAGGCGCCGATCGCGGTTGGTGACATAGAGCGCCGTCCCCGGCCCCAGCTCTACGTTGTAGAACCGCTCCATGGGCCGTGAGAACAGGTACTCTGGCGCCGTCGGATCCGTCAGGTCGACGCTGAGCAGGCCGCCCTGTCCGACCAGCCAGGCGATGTTGGTGTCCGGATCCACCTCAACGTCGACGGTCTCGACGGGGTGGTCGGTGACGAAGTCCTGAATAAACACGCTGCCGACCACCGTGAGCGGATCGGTGCCGCTCGCAGGCTCACCACATCGCTCCGGAAGGCGCACCCAGTCCGTCTCCCCAGAGTCCACCGCGCCAGAAGTATCCGAGCCTTCATCCACCACTTCGGTGTCAGTATTGGGACGCGAGTCGTTCATTCCGGTGCAAGCGAAGAGGGCCAGCAGCAACAAGGGACGCTCCACATTCAGAGACGTCTCAACGTTAACCCAGCCCAACGCGATACCTCGATACTTCCCCTTCAGTGACAGGCAGAGGAGCGGGTGTCGACCATTCCCAAGCGCGAACTCCAGGGTTGAAAGCCATTTCAGGGCACCTGGTTGAAGACGTCTACACCGGGTTGGAGCGAAGCGGGGAGCAGCAATCGGTCGATTGCGTCAGGGCATCGACCATGCCCTCCAACCGATGTTGAGAGGGGAGCCCGACGTGCCTGGAGACGATCTCACCTGCTCGAAACCCGATCAAGGTCGGGACACTCTGGATGCCGTATCGCACAGCCAAAGCCGGGTGTCGTCCAACATCGACCTTCAGTACGCGGACGCGGCCCAGCTCAGCCAGCGCAGAGAGCATCGGCTCTACAACCGCGCAGGGCCCACAGCCCGTGCTGAAAAAGTCCACCAGCAGCGGCTCTGGCTCCATCAGGGCGTCATCAAATTCAGAAGGGTGATTGATCGTGCTCATCACAGCTCCGTCGTGAGGTCACCGTGATGAGGCGTCTTCTCCCCAAAGTGTGACCGACTCACCAGAGAAACCGTTCTCTTCCAACGTTCTACGGACCCTTCGGCGTGCGCGGCTGAGCCTCGCCCGAACCGCCTGGGCCGAGAGGTTCATTTCTACCGCCAGCTCCGGGCCGGTGTATCCATCGACCGCCGCCAGCCGAAGCAGTGTTTGATCCTCTGGCTTGAGGGTAGAGAGGGCATCCACGAGCGCCTCTGCCAGCTCGCGGCGACCGGCAGCCCGTTCGGGGTTGTCCTGGCTTGCGAGCGGCGCGTCCGTCGCATGGAGGGCTGGATCGTTCTTCCGGCCGCGGCGCATCCGATGACAGGCGTTCGCGACCATTCGGCCGATCCAGGCGACGACGTCGCCGTCGCCACGGTAGCTCTCCAGTCGCTCGCCCGCTGCGAGGAGCGCATCCTGAACGGCGTCCTGGGCTTCCTGCTCCGTCCGACACCGGCACCGCCCGATCGCACGGAGTTTCTCCCCATGGCAGCACAGGATCCGCTCCAGGACATCGATATCTCCAGCCTGAACCAGCTCTCCGGTTCGGTTCAGATCGCACTCCATCCGCACCTCCCCCTGGTGGAGTCACCATGAACGAAGAGTGTGACGCGCATTGTCGATTTTCTTCACCGCCGTGTCAGGGACACCCTTCGGAGATGGCCAGCGAGAAGGTGCCGGCCTCGAACGGGCTCGCCCCGTCGACGACGATGAGGGCGGACTCCCCCCGGCGCATCTCCAATGACAGCCGCGGCGCCTGCCCCGGCCCGCCGTCATCGTCACAGACGTCTTCGCTGCCGCTGCAGTCGGAGAGGATCCGGAGCACCGCGTCGAAGTCCGCCTGTACGTCGAGGGTGTAGCAGCCGTCCGCGGGCGCCCGCCACTGGAAGGTCCGATCCTCAGCGCCCGCATCCCCACAGGCGCCCTCAACGTGGTCGGTCCAGCCGGTCGTCTTCGCGGTCACCACGAGGCCGAGTGCATCGTCGAGGTCTGCATCGTCGCAGCGGTCCGGACACCTGGCTGTGTGGGCGCAGTCGCCATCGTCACAGTCGACCAGTCCGTCCCCGTCGTCGTCGAAGGCGTTGTAGCAGTTGGCTTCGACGCAGTTGGCCGCCCGGTCGCAGTCCAGGTCATCGCAATCCCGAACGCCATCAAGGTCATCGTCGAAGCCATCGTCACATGCCCGCTCATGGCAGGCGGCCTTGGTGCGCTCAACCGACAGCTTGAACGCCCCATCATCCAGGGCATCGTAGCCGTCGACCACAACGATGAGCTGGTCGCCGGTGAGCGCGTCCCAGGTGAGGCTGGCCGCAGCCACGGTGCCGTCGTCGACGCAACCGACCGCAGGCAGGCCGCAGCTTTCGTGCACCCGGAGCACCGTGTCGAACGTAGAGCCGCGGGTGTCGAAGCGGTAGCAGCCGTCCCGCGGCGCCGTCCAGGCCAGCGCGACATCGCGGCCGCCTTCATCGCCACAGCCGACCGCGCCGAAGTCGTCGCTGGCCGTCGAGGTATCGCCGAGCGCCACTTCACGGAGGGTGCCCTCCACACAGGCCCGCTCGCACCCGGTCGAGGACCAGCAGTCCGCGTCCGCGCAGTCGATCAGCCCATCCGCGTCATTGTCCACGCCGTCCAGGCAGTCTTCGGCGCACTCCGCGGCGCATTCCAGCGACGCGCAGTCGGTCAGCCCGTCGCCGTCGTTGTCGATTCCATCGGCGCAGTCCGACTCGAAGCAGCCCGGATCCCGGGCACAGGCCGCGTCAACGCAGTCGGTCAGCCCATCACCGTCGTTGTCGATCCCATCATCGCAGGAGAACTCGCCCTGGCAGTGGGGCTCACGGGCGCAGTCTTCGTCGTAGCAGTCCACCTGCCCGTCCAGGTCTTCGTCGACGCCGTCGGCGCAGTCGTCTTCCTCACAGACGCAGTCCGGGTCCCGACAGTCGACGAGGCCGTCCCCATCCCCGTCCAATCCATCGTCACAGTCCCGCTCGACGCGGGGCGTCGCGGAGTCTTCACCGGGCGGACGCACCGAGACGTTGTCCCCGCCGTCGGAACAGGCGAACCACACCCCGGAGACCATCATGAACCACAGCCGCTTCATCCTTCACAGGGTAGCCCCACATCACGGCGTCGGCAGCGCTTCTTCGTTGAGCACCGGCAGCGCGGCCTGCGCTGCAGGCCACATCGCCAGCCCGGACAGAGGACCGGCCAGATCATCGAACAACGGACAGTCCGCTGCCAGGGTCTGCCCGTCTGGCAGCGTGAGCCGAATCGACAGACAATGCAGCGCGAGTCGCCGCACCCCCCGCGCGCGCCAGCTGCGGTTGACGTGGCTGTCGCCATGATGGCGATCGCCGATGATCGGATGAGACAGCCGCCGCAGATGCCGACGGATCTGATGGTAGCGACCGGTCTCCGGCCGGGCCTCAACCAACGCGCAGCGTCGATCGGGGTCGCTGCCCAGGCAGCGAAGCGCCGTCTTCGCCGCCTTCATCCGCCCGGTGTCATCCTTGAGCGCGCCAGCTGCGACAAAGGTGGCATCAGCGGGGCAGACACCGCGGACCAGGGCGAGGTAGATCTTCTCCCCCGCCGTCAGGGCCGCAGACAGCGGCCCCGCCATGGCCCGATCGGTGGCGAACAGCAGGCAACCCGACGCCGCAGCGTCCAGGCGATGGATCGGATACACCTCTCGCCCTTCCTGATCGCGGACCTGCTGGAGCGCCGCCGGTGCGCGCGGCGCATACCGGTTGCGGTGAGTCAACAAACCCGGCGGCTTGGCGACCACCACCCACCCGGTGCCGCGCGCGACCACAATCAGTGCTGCCGCCGGTCCCCTCATCATGCTAGCCCACCCGACATGTTCACCGATCCAGTCGCGTCTTATCATCAACTCCAGGCAGAGATTCGCAGCCTGGCCAACCGCAACCCGTTCGCCGCGGCGATCAACCTCCGCCTGGAACGGATCAAGGCCCTGCTCGATGTCCTCGGCCACCCCGAGCGAGGGTATCCCATCGTCCACGTCGGCGGGACCTCGGGCAAGGGCTCAACGGCCACCTTCACCGCCAGCCTGCTCCGGGCACACGGCAAAAAGGTGGGCCTGCACCTCTCGCCGCACCTCCAGGTCGTCAATGAACGCCACCAGATCGACCTCCGCCCGGCACCGACCTCCTCGCTGGTCCGATTGTGGCCGACGCTGGCCGCAGCGATCCCGGTCGCTGCAGCGCGGACGCCCTTCGGCGCCGCCAGCTACTTCGAGGTCCAGCTGGCGCTCTCGCTGCTGCTGTTCGCTGATGAGGGCGTCGACGTCGCTGTCGTTGAAGTCGGGGTGGGGGGAACCCGCGACGCCACCAACGTCCTCGACACACGCGTCGCCATCCTCACCAACGTCGGCCTGGACCACACCGACATCCTCGGCGACACCGTCGAGCTGATCGCCGCCGACAAGATCGGCATCGTCAAGCCGAACCAGGACGTCTTCTCTGCAGTCACCCAGGACGCGGTCCGCCAGATGCTCCGCGACCGCTGCCGCCAACAGGGCGCCCGACTCACACTCATCGAAGACGACGCCCCCATCGACCGCTACCCGGACGGTACCTTCGCGGTCACCCTGCCCAGACGACAACTCGACGGACTGCGACTCGACGGACAGCGACTCGACGGACTGCGGACGGCGATGCCGGGTCGCTTCCAGCCGACCAACGCCGCCCTCGCCCTCAGCGCTGCCGCTGTCCTTCTCGGCGCGTTGGATGCGGCGATGGTTCGCGAGGCCTTGTTGGTGCAGCTGCCTGGCCGGATCGAGCAGGTCCAACACCAGCCGACGGTGATCCTTGATGGCGCTCATAACCCCGACAAAGTCGCTGGCACGGTTGACGCCCTCCGGGATCGGGGCCTCGACGGGCGGCGAATCACGGTCGTGGCCATCAAAGCGGGGAAGGACGCCGAGACGATCCTGACCGCCATCGATGAGATGAGCGACGCGGTCATTTTGACTCGGTTCGATGACAAGGGCCCCTGGAAGGCCACGCCGCCGTCCGTGTTGCAGGCCATCCTCCCCCATGGAGAGATCATCGATGACCCGCTGGAGGCGACCCGGACCGCGCTCGCGCGTGCCAGCGCAGCCGATATGGTCTGGGTGACCGGCTCGCTATACCTGGTCGGCGACGTACGCGCGCTGTGGCACCCGCTGCCGGCGCTGCTGCGTTCGCTGGAGCCGGACGGGCGGTAGCGCCAGCAGGTCCAGGTGCCCGACCATCAACGACGCCACCCCGGCTTCGATCTGACGAAGCCGCTCATCCCGCCAGTGGCGCACCACCCGGCCGTTGGGGCTCATCTCTGCAGCGGCTCCGGCGATGCCACGGGCCATCTCTGAGAGCATCTGGCGGTGGATCGACCCGATCTGCCAGTCCGCTGGGGCCGTCAAGACGGAAAACCCGCCCTGAACGAACCGGTCATTGATCCGCCGCGTCGCCTGCCAGCCCGGTGAGGGGCCAAACCCCCGATCGCCGAGCTGGTGCGCTTTAAAATGACGATCAACATACGGATCCAGCGGATGTGGCGGATTCCAGCGGATGCGTCCATCGACGGTCAAGGCCGCGAGCAGGGGGAGCTGGCGGCGGCGGCAGAACGCCGCGAGGCCCTCCAGCCAGCCCTCACTCGCAAGGTCCAGAAGCGCGCTCGCCACGACCAGATCGATATCACCAGGGAGCTGGTCGAAGCCCTGACGAAGGTCCGCTTGCATGTGCTCGACGGTGACCGATCGCATCCACCCCGCGCCTGGGGCGTCAGCGAGCAGCTCTGGATCCTGATCGACCAGCAACCACCGCTGTGGACCGGGCAGACGCGGCGCGAGATACCGAAGGTTGGAGCCCCGCCCACAGGCCAGATCGACCACCCGCAGCGGCTGACCGCCCCGATCCTGGAAGTGCCGCCGAAGGGTCTGGGTCAATCGGACACAGCGAGCACCATGATCGAACGGCTCCCGTAACGCCAACCACTCTCTGCTGAAGTCACCCATTAAACATCCTCTCACTCATCTGCTGGAGGGCACGCTTCCATTGTGCACCTTGTTGCGCCCAGTCTGGCAACCTTTTTCCTGCAGCACGACTCCCGAAAGAAAGCCGCTCACGCGTCCTTTCATCCGTCAACACGGATCGGATCGCCGAGGCGAGCCCTGAGATATCTCCCGGTTCAACGAGCACCCCTGCGGACGCAGGGACGGTCTGTGGGATGGCGCCGCCTCGGGTGCTGATGATCGGGAGCCCAGCGGTCATCGCCTCGGCCAACACCATCCCATACGTCTCATAGAAGGACGGAAGGATGAAGAGATCGGTGCGCTGATACGCATCATGCAGTGACGCGGTATCCAACTCTCCCAGCCACTGCACCCGCTCCCCCAGCGACATCGCCTCCTGCTGAACCTGCGCCACGTACGCCGGGTTTCGATAAAGACTCCCCGCGCATCGCAGCGTCCAGGGCACATCCGCGATCATCTTGAGGGCCGCGATAAGCTCTCGGTACCCCTTCCGCGGCGTCACGGTCCCGGCGATCAGCAACCGCCCCCGATCACCAGGCGACGCCAGCGGCGCCGGATCGCAGCCCGGCTGAATCACAGTGACGCCTGAAACAGAAAATGAAGCCTGAATATCATCGGCCGCAGCAGCGCTGGTGGCCACGATCATCGTGGCCTGTTCGAGCGCTGTCGCCTCAAGCTGGTTGAGCCGAGCGGCCCGGGCTGGCGGAGTGCCGGTCTCTCGAAACAGCGGGCTGTGGACCAGGGCCAGCACCGGCCGCTGGCGCAGCTGTGGCCAGACGTCGACGAAGGCGCCAAACGCCAGCCCATCGAGGACCACCGGGACATCCGGCAGGGCCTGAAGAACGGCTTCGCAGCGGCGGCGATCGGCCGCCGACGGCAGCGGCCAGTCGCCAGGCAGGGCGATAACCTCGACAATAATGCCGATGGCATCCAATTCCTGAACGATCCGCTGATTGTAGAGGTATCCACCGGTCCGCTGATTCGGATCGCCGGGGGAAAGCCAGACACATCGCTTATCCATCGAGGGTTCGCTCCCACAACGGGGTGAGCCCACCTGGTGTCGCGCCCAGCAGGGCAGTCAGGCCATATAGAGCAGAGATGGTGAGGGCCTCTTCGGGGGTCCACCCCAGCCGCGGCAGCAGCAGGGCCGCCGAGGCCTCTCGCAGCCCCCATCCGCCGATCGAGGCGGGGACCGCCATGGCCAGCAGAATCAGGGGCGCGGCGGTGATTGCGGCCCCACCGAGCGGCGCACCGATCGCGCGGGCGCACAGGGCCATGGCCAGCAGGTAGCTGCCGGTGATGATCGCAGAGATCCCCCAGATGGCGGGGTGCATCAGCGCCCTCCGGGCGTCCCCCCCGAGCGATGCTCCCGCGAACACCAGCCCCACTGCCACGGCCACCACGACCAGCATTGCTCCAGGAGGCCGAGAGACGCCAGGGTGGAGGACGGTCCACAGCGCCACGCCGGGCAGGGCAACGAGGGCGAGGGTGACCTGTCCGACGCCCCGCTCCAAGACGGCGGCGCGGAGGGCATCCCCGGTGGAGACCTGTCCCTGCCGCCGGTGGCGCCAGACGCGGACCGCGTCCCCGGCGACGCCGCCAGGCAGCAGCATGTTCAGCAACGTGCTGAGCCCATACTCCGCGACGGCGCTCCACAGCGACAGGGGCAGCCCCAGGCGGTGGGCGACGATGCGCCAGCGGAGGGCGGACAACCCGATCTGCAGCGGTCCGAGCAGGGCGGCGAGGACCAACCACCCCCTGGACGCGTGGGCCAGCTGCCGCCCGACCGCCTGGAGGTCCACAGCGGCGAGGACCAACGCGAGCAGCCCAGCGGTGACCAGGACCCCGACCAGCGCGCGCAGGCGTCGGCGCAACGCTCAGAGCGTCCCTTCATAGGTCGCCCAGGCGACATGAGACTCATCGAGGCGCACAGAGATGCCGGTCAGCCCAGCGTTGTTGGGGCCGAGCGCCCCCCCACGGACCTGCTCGACGAGCTGATCGAAGATGTGCTTCGCCAGGAATTCTGTCGTGGTGTTCTGGTCGCTGAACATCTCGACCTCATCGAGGTTCTGGTAGTTGAGCGGGGCGAGGATGGCCCGGAGCAGCTCGGTCGCTGCGCCAATGTCCACGATCAGGTTGTGTTCATCCATCTCTCCACGGATGAATTCTGCAGAGACGACATACGTCGCACCATGCACGTTCTGGGCGGGCCCAAAGATTTCACCCTCAAAGCTGTGGGCGATCATGAAGTGCTCTTTCACACCAAGTCGAAACATTTCGTTATTCCTCGAAAATATCTGCAGCAGGGTAGCGCACACAGTGACATAGTGTGCCATTTGGGTGGGAAGCGAGTCGGTTGAGGGTCCGGGGAAGGTCCTCGAAGCGGCTCTCTTCATTGATGAGCACGTCGAGGCAGTCATCCTGGAGCAAGGAGAGGGCCAGCATGAGCCGACGACGATAATCCCAACGGGCGGTCCGCTCTGGGGGAATCCGTCCGACCTGGCTGGAGCGGATGGTGAGCCGTCGGGAGTGGAAGCTTTCGCCGAGGGGCAGGCTGACGGCCCGATCGCCGAACCAGCTCATCTCGACGATGGCGGCCTCAACACCGGCGAGGGCGAGGGCTTCGGACAGCCCCGCGGGGGATCCGCTGGCGTGAATGACCAGGTCCAGCTCTCCGCGGGCGCGCCCGGCGACAGCAAATTCGACGCCGAGGGCTCGGGCGACAGGCTCGCGGAGGGGGTTGATGTCGATGAGCTGTACGTCCGCGCCGGGGATCTGTCCACAGAGCCATGCGATGAGGCTGCCGACCACTCCGGCGCCGATTACGCCGATTCGATCGCCGGGGCCGGGCGTTGCATCCCAGACCCCGTTGATGGCCGTCTCCAGGTTGGCGGTGAGCACGGCTCTGCGCGCCGGTACCCCGTCCGGGAGCGGCACGAGGGCGTCTCGGGGCACGACGTAGCGATCCTGATGGGGAAACAAGCAGAAGACCCGCTGACCGTCGACGGTGCGGCCGACGTTGATGTAGCCGTACTTGACGGGTCCGGGGAAGCTTCCTTCCTGGAACGGACAGCGCATGGCGTCGCGTTGGTTCTGGGGGACCCCGCCGCGGTAGACGAGCAGCTCGGTGCCCCGGCTGATGCCAGAGTAGAGGGTCTCGACGAGGACTTCATCGGGGCCGGGGGTGGGCAGGGAGGCGGCGCGGATGGCGCCCCGATGGGGCGCTTCGACCCAGAAGGCGCGGGCGTTCACCGCGCCTCCGAGAACCAACAGTCGAACAGGACATCCTGTCCCAGAGAAAAGAATCGCATATCGGGTCGGATGGCCTCGTCGAGGGAGGGGATGGAGGGCAGACAGATGGAGGGCCGGCCGGCGCCCATCAACACAGGGGCGACGACGAGGTGCAGCCGGTCAAGGCAACCGGCGGCGAGGAAGTGAGACACGGTGACGCCGCCCCCTTCGATGAGGAGGCGTTCAACGCCACGCTGCCCCAGCGCGTCGAGGATGCTCAGGATGTCGAGGACCCCGTCTCGCATCGGAACGCCGACCACATCCGCAGCGCCGCAGGTTTCACCGGCATCCCACCGCTCCTCATCGCATAGCAGCAGGGTCGGGGCGGCGTCATCGGAGAACAGCCGCTCGTCGCCGGAGAGGCGGCGCTGAGGGTCGACGACGACGCGGAGGGGGTTGCGACCGGCGACCCGTCGGACGGTCAGGCGAGGGTTATCGGCAGCCACGGTGCCGGCGCCGACGAGGACGGCGTCCGCGAGGGCACGGAGGCGGTGGGTGTGATCGAGGTCTTCGGGTCCGGAGATCCACTGGGAGGCGCCGTCGGGCAGGGCGATGCGCCCATCCAGGCTCTGGGCGAGGTGCGCGATGACGGTGGGCCGGCGCTGTCGCTTATGGAAAAATGGAAGGTAGATCGACAACAATTCCTGGGCAGCAGCGGACGGTGGCGCCTGGAGATGGAACAGATGGCTCCGCAGGCCCGCGTCTTCACGGGCTTGGAGGAGCATCTGCCAGACGTCGTCCGCAGAGATGCCAGAAGGAGTGACCACCGAGACAGGATAGAGCATGTCCATGCAGGAGACCTCGCGACCGTTCGCGCACCCAGAGTTGATATGGCGCTTTGCTGGTGTTGCAATCGCGTCCATCTCGCTCTCTGCCCTCCCTGCGCTGCTCATTGATGACGATGCAGCGGGCATCCGTGCGGGTGTGACGGTGCTCGCTTTAATCGTCATTATTTTCCCACAGCTGCCCCGGCATGACCGACGCCGTCTGGGGCCGGCGAACCTCGTCACGTTCGGGCGGGCGGTGCTTGTGGGATGGGTGGCGGCGGCGATGGGCGGCTGGCTGGCGCCGCTCCTGGCCAGCGCCGCGCTGGCGATGGACGGCGTCGACGGCTGGGTCGCGCGCCGCACGGGCTGGAGCAGCGACTTCGGCGCCGCGCTGGACATGGAACTGGACGCATTATTGACGCTGCTTTTGTCTGTGCTGGTCTGGCTCAACGGCGCCGCTGGGGCATGGGTCCTGCTGTCCGGCGCGATGCGCTACCTGTTCGTGGCCGCTGGCTGGGCGCTGCCCTGGCTGAACGCGCCCCTGCCACCGCGATATCGCCGCAAGGTGGTGTGCGTCTTCCAGATCGGCTCTCTGCTGATCTGTCTGGTCCCGATCCTGTCTCCACCGATCACCACCACGATCGCCGCGGTCGGTCTGGCCGCGTTGGTGTACTCATTCGGCGTCGATGTCTGGTGGCTGTTTCGCCACCGCTCCCAGACGGCGTGAGGCGCTACCAGAGCGCTTCGGGCGCGTGGGATTCGATGGTGCGCTCCAGCCTGTCGGGCAGCGCTGCGAGGAAGTCGAGCATCGCCCTGGATTCGATGGCGTCAATGGGAACGAGGAACCGCTCCAGCTCGGCGCTTCTGGGGATGTCCTGGGGGAAGACGAACCCCATCGCCCGCGGCTTTCCGTTGATCTCATCGATGACGATCTTGTAGCAGGCGTCGGGGATGGCGATGCCCGTGCGGGGAAGGGTCTTTGGCGAAGCGCCGAACAGGGGGCCGGTGATGATCCAGACCTCTTCCAGGGTCTCTGCGAGGCCATCATCGCTGGCGATGCGTTCTTCGAGCGCACGCCACAGGCCACGGTTGAGGCCGGGGCTCTGGGGGATGATGTTGGTCATCTTGAAGGTCTCGATCTGGGCGTCTCGGCCATACCGGGTGGCGATGCCATAGTTGGGCGCGAGATGGCCGCGATCGTACCCGCTACGCGTGTAGTCATCGGATCGTACCCGGGATTCGGTCTCATCGTCGATGGTAAAGTGACGCGGCCGTTCTCCGCTGTCGAACTTCGGCGACCCGGCGAGGCGATAGGCGACCCACGCTGCGGAGCCACGTCGCTCATCATAGCCAACCACGAACCCCTGCCGTTGAAGCGTCTTCACGG
Source organism: Myxococcota bacterium (assembly GCA_038520555.1). Taxonomy (GTDB): domain Bacteria; phylum Myxococcota_A; class UBA796; order UBA796; family UBA796; genus JBCBLB01. Next base: position 15,582 of record JBCBLB010000151.1, read on the forward strand.
TGTTGGGGTATCCGTCGGTCTTCGGAGCGCCGCCGTAGAGGTGCCGACCGACGACGCTGCGATCGGGAGCTGCGACATCTTCAGGTCGGTCATCGCGGTTGAATTGCTGAATGAGGAACCCGACGAGGACCAGCAGGGTCGCGATGATGGTGAGACAACCGTTCTTTTTGTTCGCCATGACCGTGAGGTTAACCAATCCGATGGCACCAGTCGACGTGCTCTCTGACCCCTCAATTGGCCAGAGCAACGGTTCATCAACGTCGTTTCACCATGCAGGCTCTCTTATCCGCTCGTTGACGTTGTGGACATTTCAACGAAACAGCACGGAAGGGTGCATGGTGAA